>JBFRWE010000393.1:0-24966 GCA_051439345.1 Xenococcaceae cyanobacterium | reverse complement strand
TTCTAAAGAAGCTAAAGGTTCGGGAATAGATTCTGAAGGAGATTGAAATTCACCTGTAACTACATACTCTAATCTTAGTTTGAGCCAAGTAATAAATTGAGAGTTAGTAGAAATAACTGCTACTGATGGCTGAGGACATTTCGCTTTAATCTCAGCAAATTCTGGTGCTTCTAAGAAAGCAGGTTGCTTGACTAACCAAAAGTCTATTTCCTTATTTTGCTCCTGATAATTGCGAACTCTTTCTTCCAATACTTCATTAAAAGGTTCTTCTTCAAGTAAAAATTTTTGACTGGCTAAAACGTAATAGTATGTTTGCATTTTTTAAATTAGTTGTTAGTTGTTGGTTATTCGGTTCATTTCTCCTCCGCTCCTCTGCCCCTCCACCCCTCTGCCTTTCAAGTGTATGTTTTTAATAAAGTTGAAAATCTTAACTCTAGTTAGAACGAAAGAATGGGCTTTTCCCCCTCTGCGTCCTCTGCTTCCTCCGCTTCCTCTGCCCGTCTCAACCGTCAAATCTTAAAATCATACCCCTGAAAGCACCCCTCTGCTCCTCTGCTCTCTAAAACTCCCCCTTCATAGCGAGTTTCATCTCCCTTACTGCTCTTTCCATGCCTACTAATACTGCTCGACTGATGATAGTGTGACCAATATTTAATTCTTCCATACCAGGGATACAAGCAACAGGATAAACATTCCAATAGGTTAGACCATGACCTGCATTAACTCGCAAACCATTGGCGATCGCTTGCTGGACACCTTGAGTTAAAATCGCTAATTCTTGCTGTCTACCAGCTTCGTCTTTAGCTTCGGCGTATTGTCCTGTATGTAATTCTATATATTGAGCTTCTGTTTTGGCAGCAGCTTCAATTTGAGCTTTTTCCGCATCAATAAACCAGCTTACAGGAATATCGGCAGCTTGTAATTTTCTGACTATCTCTGAAAAGCGATCGAAATTAGAGACAATATCAATTCCTCCTTCTGTGGTTACTTCTTCGCGTTTTTCTGGTACGAGAGTAACGTAGTCTGGTTTAATGTCTAGAGCGATCTTTACCATCTCTTCAGTGGGAGCCATCTCTAAGTTTAGATGAGTTCTCACTGTTTGCCGTAATAGATGCACATCTCGATCTTGAATATGACGACGATCCTCTCTTAAATGGACAGTAATACCGTCTGCACCAGCTAACTCTGCTAATACTGCTGCTGCGACAGGATCGGGTTCTACTGTCCGCCTCGCTTGGCGAATAGTGGCTACATGATCGATGTTTACTCCCAGAGTTAACAACTTTACCTCTTCTTGTTTGAGTTAAGTTTCAGTCTCTTATCCTATCATTGCTAAGGTAGGCAGTTGCAAGTTACTGAGATTAAATAGTTTAATGCTTGGGATTGGTAGTTAGTATTGAGCTTCAGACACATTCTTCTAATATTTCCTAAGTTTTGTCAGTCAACCAGAGTTGTGGGTTATTGCCGAGGAGTTTTGATTCTGTTTCTGGAGAGGAGGTTGGCAAGTAGTATGAATGAAATCAAATAAGTGAATAGACGGAAGGAGCGATCGCCAGGAAGGAGAAGGTTATGTGGAGAGAGCGCGCGAGCATCTTTCACTACCTGGGAATCACTACTGCAAGTCTAACAAGATAAAATTATAAGCTGTTGAGTGGGAACTCATTTATTTTCCTTGGATGATTGTTACAGGAGCGATTACAGCTATCACTAAAACCAGATAGACCTTGTTCGATCACGGCATCGGAGTTTTGAGGGGACGGACAATGGCAATTCCAAAAACTATCGTACAAAAGAATTTGTTTTTGAATTTTACCCGAAGCTGACTCTAGAAGTGATTTGGGTTCTAAATTAGGACGTGCTGACACCAGATTTATGTCTTTTGTGAAAGTACGCTGAATTTGTCTGCGTAATGCTCTTCTTTCATCAGCAATACGTCTAGCCTGTATTCTGGATTCGTTAACACGCATTAGAGTTGCCAAAACACCAGCAACGATACTATTGGTACTTGCCTTGTAATCAATCCTCCTAGCAACATCTCTAATACCGTCAAAAGCTATCCATTTGGTCAGGGAGTTTTGTTGAGAACGAAGCAAGTCTAAATTCTCACTTCTGCTAGCCATAAATTCGTAGTTTTGATTGTAGTTATTGATATAGTTTATGGCATTAGCCTTAAGCATTTGTAGGTGAGGTGGGGTAGAAGAATAACTATCGAGTAGTTTGGCAAGTTGCTGATAGTTTTGGTAAGCGAGAGCGTAATTTTCAGTTTTGAGTGCCAAAAACCCAATAGTGTTGATAATGTAAGGATTGTTAGGATATCTAGCCTTTGCCTCTTTGGTTGCTGCTTTTAAGTTATTTAAATATTCTTCATGACTGGATTTTGATTTTTGCAAAGGTTCTTGATAACTAGAGGGGCAACCACTGAGGATTAAAGATGTATTCTGATTAAGTTGTTGTGGCTGGTAGCAGTAGAGAGCGATTAGATAGTTATTCGAGATAACTGCCGACTGTTTTTTGGCTGATAAGTCAATGACTTCTTGCCAGTTACCATTTTGCGTTAATATGTAGCTTCTAGTTTCTTCCAGCAATTGATGATCGGATAGACCAGATCTTCGGAGAAGAGCGAGACTTTGTTGGAAATAATTATTTTCTGTAAGGGCAAGTGCTTCGTAAAAATTATTGACGGATTTAGTAAGAGGAAACCTTGATTCAGCTTCTCTCAACCACATTAATGCTTTGTCTGTTATTTCATAATCGATTAAGATTTGAGCAAATTTGTAGTAAGTTTCTGGAGAGGGCTTGGTTCTAGCCTGTACATAAGCCTGGAGATAATCTGACGGTAAGTCAGAAGTAGGACCACCAACTTGAATATCTGCCTGAGATGCAGTTTTCCAAAAATTCCTGGCTTCTTCTATATCAACAACTTTGGGTTTACTTTGAGTTTGGTCATTTTGTTGTTCTGGTTCTCTCTGCTGTTGAGCTTGGGCAGCACGGGCTTGTTCTAATTCTCTCTGCTGGCGGGCTTGGGCAGCACGGGCTTGTTCTAATTCTCTCTGCTGTTGACGAGCTTGTTCGATTTGTTGTTGTTGCTGAGCTTTTTTGGCTTGCTCGATCGCTATTAGCCTAGCTTCTTCTTCGCGTCTGGCTAAACCAGATTCGGTATCTACTGTCACCCTCGCTCCAGCTTGAACTGGAATTTGAACTCCTGGAGCTTCTCTTACGCTTACAACTGCTGAGTTTTCTTTTACACTCAAAACGACAATATTGGCCCCAATAAACCTGACATTAGGATCGTCAAGACTAGTAAATTCAATTTTGCCACGGTCGTATTTACCCAAACCATCTTTTTTACCTAAATTAATTGTGGCTTGTTTACTCTGGGAGTCGTAGCTTTCGATTAAACCTATAATCATGGCAGCTCTGGCTAAAAATCCAGGAGCAAAAGTCATAGATGTGGCTAGGAAAAAGATAACTGTATTAAGAAAGATATTTTTTCCCCTATTTAAAGCAGTATTTTTAGTCTTTTGTCGGGGTGAAAAACTGGCAAACTGTAAAGAATTTAAATGATTTTTCATAGCTTAGTTGTAAAATGTGTAAAGTCATCCCCAAAATTAAAGAAACAACTTTATTAAACTAAAACGCAGCCTATTAAATATATTTGGGGCTAAATACTAAAAATTTATTTTGATAAATATTTTTATAAATACTGTTCATAATATCAAACCAGTAATGGAGTCCATCAATTTGAGATTATGTATCCAAAAAACCACCCTCTTCATGGGTTTCCTCGTTGACGGCGAAGAGAAGAGAAGGGTATGATTCATGCAAAAATTATACAAGTCGATAATATAAGTAATTGTACAATAGTTAAAATCAGAAAATAGTAAAATTACTCACATAGAGCGAATAAAAAGTTTAAAAAATTCTCTTCTTAGTAATCCTCCCAAAGATTAGGATTTATTATTTCATAACTATACTTATTTGTAAATCCATAGCCATTGTGCGTAAACCTGGATAAACACTTAAGTAACTAATATTAATACATATCTAAATTCTCCCTTGGGAAACGAGAACTTTCCGCAGCTAAGGGCGGAAAATACCAAACAAAGTCGATGAATCAACCCCTATCCCCACTCACCCAATTATCTAAGTACCAGATTCAACTTCTAATTGGTCAAGGTACCTTTGCTAGAGTTTATGTAGCTACGGATACTTTTGACCTCCGTCAACCTAAACGTGCTTTATTGGAATTGATTGTCCAGGGGGATAAAGAAGAAAAGAATTTGCGTAGACGAACATTCCAACGGACTGCGGAAATACTAGAAAAGCTGAATCATGGAAGTATTCCTAAAGCCTATTGTCTGTTTGAACAAGACGGTGGACTATATTTGGTTCAGGAATTTATCGACGGGATTAATTATGCTGAGTATTTAGAAGACGATCGCTCATCCTTAACTATTGACGAAATCGAGCAAGTTTTTACTGAAGTTCTAGAAGGTTTAGCCGAACTGCATAAAGCCAAGATCGTACACCGCGATATCAAACCTAGTAACCTGATGCGTCGCCATAGCGATCGATCGACCGTAATCGTCGATTTTGGTTCGGCTTGCGATCTGAGTTTGGTTAATGAGGTAGCAACTGTTTTGGGAGATAGCCAGCAAAAAGTAGGTTATACGCAAATTTATACCCCTGGCTACGCTCATCGAGATCAACGAGATGGTCTAGTGCCAGCTACCCCTCAGTGGGACCTCTACGCTTTGGCCAAAACAATTATCGCCTTGCGACTGGGAACTAATCCCCCTTGGAATCAGTCTTGGTCGATAGATAATTTAGGCTTTTCAGCTAAGACAGAGGAACTACTCCAGGAAATGTTAAAAACAGAGGGTTGCAAGCTAATAGATGCCTGGGATGCTCTTAAGTTTCAGCCCGAACCGATTAAGCTGAGTACTTCGCCATCTAACAATCTCCTCAAACAAAGAAGTAAAGGCAATCGATTGGTGATGGTGGGAGGTGTCATGACTTTATTAATCGCAGCTATAACTGGAGGCTATTTTTTCCTCTTACCCAAGTATCTGGAATTATCGCAGGAAAAGCAGCCTGAAGTTCCCCAATGTCCCAACTATGTTAGAAGCCAGCTCACGTTACCTGTTCCTGATCGCGGTTTTGCAGCCAGATTCTATTACCCAGAAACATCAGTAGCTGGAGACTCTAAGTTAGAAATTTGGCGAGACGGGAAGTTGCTAGCCCAAGAAAGCGACGAAATTAGAGGCTTTATCTGGATTAAATCTATGGCTGATGGTAATAATTTTCCTCCAGATAAATACCAGATGCGCCTGTTAGTTCCCGAAAGTATCCCTTATGAAAAAGAAGTATCCCTAGATTCAGAGTTCCCCTTTTATTATCTGGGGAATGCAGCAGCTTTGGAAGTTGCTTGTGCAGTAACAGCTCAACCCGTAACATCTCAGTAGTGAATGGAGGAAAATTTGATGGCAAGAGACGAGTTTGAAACCATAGGTCAACGACAGCAAAGAGAGCCAAATCTAGTTAATCCGTCAACAAAACAACTATATCCAGCCAAATCAGCTAAAAGTAAGCAAAATATCCCGATTAATTCGGAAAATTTAGATACTGTCTCTTCAAAATCTCCTAATTGGTGGATTTCAGGGATGGTAGGACTGGGGTTGTTAACCGCGATCGCAGCTATAGTTGTCCCGCAAATAGAACTACAGCCAGGCAAAAAACTGGCTTCTCAGGAACCTACTCCTGCTGCTAATACCAGTCTGACTGTTAAGGCTCCTCAGATAAATTCGTCGGGGAACAGTCAGCAAGAAGAGGCCATGTTATTGGAGCAAGCCAAACTGCTCGCCCAAAGCGGTAAATCCTCAGACCTAGCTAGAGCGATCGCCATAGCGACCAAGTTACCTACCGATAGTACAGTTAATTCCCAAGCTCAATCTCTAACCACAACCTGGTCACAGCAAATTCTACAACAGGCAAAAACTAAAGCAAGTAAGGGGGATTTAGCAGGGGCAATCGCAGTCGCGAAATTAATTCCCGAACAAATTACCACTAGCGCAGAAGTACAACAACAAATTACTCAATGGCAACAGCAACAGCAGCAAGCAGAACAACAGAAATTTGCTCGATCTCTAGCAGCAGCAACTCGCCCTCTGCCAGTACTACCGCCCCCACCACCAATACAAGCAAGAGCAACTAAGACTAATTTTAAGCCTCAACCAATTCAGCCAACTTCTGTTAAACAGATGCCTAAAACTACCTCCGCACCAACTCAACAGCAAACAATCGCTGCTCTTCCCGCCAGTCAACCTCCTAGTCAACCACCAAAGCAAATTACCTCTCGCGCTCCAAAGCCTTTACCTGCCAACGACCCCTATTTAAACGTAACCATTCCTCAAGTTCAGATTAAACCCATCGCGCCAAAAGTTAGTTTAGCCAATATTCCATCTACTATCAATAACTACGGATTTCGTAATGTAACTGTTTTTGCTGCCCGAGTCCCGATGGAACTAATAGATTATTGGGCAGAAGATGGAGATTATGTAACCTTGAAAGTTAATGGTCGAGTTGTTGCCAGCAATCAAATGATCCGCAATTATGGCAAGGTTATTATGCTCGACCTAAAACCAGGTCAAAATCTGGTGGAAATTGTTGGTGTCAAGGATGGGAGAGGAGGTATTACCCTAGAAGCTAATGTAGCTGGTGTAGGTAATGTCAATAATCAACCTATTCCAGAGGGAAGTACGGCATCTTTTATTATCAATCGCGAGGAACGGTAAGGTTAGTTCGGAGTTCAAAATGATATTCGTTCTTGAAACTAGCAAATCGGTATAAAAATTAAAAACTTTTCAATAAATATCAATATGTTCTTGGAAGAGCAAGATTCTGGACAAACTTGGCTACTGCATCAAGACCGAGTATATGGACTCGGTCGTCACCCCGATCGAGATATTCGTTTTGATATCCCTACTGTTTCTCGGAGTCATGCGGAACTTTTTTGGACTAAAGGAATTTGGTATCTAAAGGATTGCAGTAGTACCTATGGAACTTATATCCAAGACCAGCCAATCCAAGAACAGCCAATCAATCCCTATCAATGGTTTCGTCTGGGTCAAGAACCAGGCGTAATGCTTCGTTTAGTGCCTCAGTCTCAGTCAACTATAACTGCCAATGACAAAGAATTATATTATCCCGAACCACCTCCTGTTCCACCCTTCAGCTTAGACAACTTTCGGGGTCACTCTCAGGTCAGAACTCAACTCAAACGCTATACCGACTTGATTCTGGATGCGGATCTCAATCACTCCGTCCAAGGAATTCTGCTAGCAGCAGGGGAAGGTAGAGGCAAGCGTTTTTTAGCCCGCTGTTTGGCCGATGAATTGAGTCAGGAGCGGGGCATGAGCTTTAATTTTATTAGTAGAGATGTAGGTGAAGCTCACAATCTTTACCAAGCGGGTAAATTAATCAATCGATCGCTGCAAGAAAGCATTAAACACGCACCTACGGTAATTCTGCTCCAGAATTTTGATACCTTTTATTACTATCTGCAACAAACTGAACAATTTAGCCAAACTAACACGGGTCAAACAACTTGGTGGAATCGCTTTTGGGGTAGTTTGGGAGTGGCAGATTTAGCTTCAGAAGCCGAAAAATCTCGCCAATTAGAAGAAAAACTAGGAGCTAACCTAGAAACTTACTGGCAATGGAATCGACAACAGAGTAAGAAAATTATTATCCTCGCTGCCGTTAAAAATTTAGAAATTCTCCCGCCAGAATTCCGACAGTCTGGAGGTTTGTTTAGCTTTGTTCTGCCCGTTCCCAAACCCGATCTCGAAGGTCGGGTGGCAATTTTAAACAAGTATCTCCATCAAACCAAAACCCCTCTAACTCCAGAACTAAATTTAACAGTTCTGGCCCAACGACTCGGACGCATTGACGGTCATCAAATTACCCAAATTGTCAAAGATGCAGAACGATATCGCTACGAAACGGGAAATTCCTATCTAGATTGGCAGCACTTTCAGCCCTTTTTGCCTCTGTCTACAGAAGAAATTTGGCAACAGATTTTTCTGCCATCTGAGTTGTTGCAGCAGCTTCAGCAGTGGGCAAAACAATGGCGGGAATGGGACCTTGGTACTTCTCCTAGCTCGGATTTACCCTTAACTGTTCTGGTAACTGGTGTTCCAGGGACGGGAAAAACTACTCTGAGCAAGCTATTTGTCCAAGATGCCAACTGCGAGTTAATTACCGTCACCCCAGGCAAGATCAAAAGTTCTTTTGTCGGTCAAAGTCTGCGGAACTTACAAACTATTTTTGCTGAAGCCAGGGTCAAAGCACCAGCAGTACTATTTTTTGACGAAATAGATGCGATCCTACCCAGGCAAGATGAACAAAGAGGAGACCCCACTAATGGAGAAGTTATTAACCAATTTCTCCAAGAAGTCGATCGCCTGTCCCCATCTACAGGGGTAGTGATTGTCGCTACTACCAACCGACTAGAACAAGTCGAGCCAGCCGTTGTATCCAGACTTCAGCAGCAAATTACTCTGCCCCTACCCGATGAAGAACAACGGGAGCAGATGTTGGCCTATTTTAGCAGCCAACGCTCCAACCAAAACCTGGAACTAGCTGCGGATGTAGATTTGAACTATTATGCTCAACTGCTAATCGGTAAATCGGGCAGGGAGATTAAAGCGATCGCGGAGCGGGTAGTGGCGCAGTTACAGCCTTCTGACCTGATTTTGGGTCGAGAACAGTTTGACTCAGTTTTAGTCCCTAAAATAACTGGCGAACTAACAGGAGTAATTTTACCAGAGAGATTGAGAGAAGAATTGACCAGAACTTTAGCCCAATTTCTCCAAGCTTTTGCCAACCCACGGCTAACCCATCCATGAGGTTTATTGTTGTCTGGTTCTCCTGGGACGGGAAAAACTGAACTTGCTAGGGCTATGGCACGGTTGGGGGGTATTCAGTTCCAAGGAATCAATGCTGGCGACATTCGAGATAAATTTGTGGGAGAGAGTAACCGCAAATTAGCCCGAATTTTTGCCCAGGCTCGCCGTAATTCCCCTGCTATCCTGTTTTTCGACGAAATTGATGGTCTGTTTCCCTCTCGCGGTGAAAATAGTGTCCAACACGAAATCGAGTTGGTCAATCAATTTCTTCAGGAAGTAGATGGAGTCAAAAACAGCGGACGGGGGATTTTGATTGTTGGTGCTACCAACAGACCAGAACAGGTGGATGCTGCCGTTCGTTCTCGCTTGGCAAAAGCGATCGCGATTCCCTTACCAGAATTACCAGAGCGGATCGAGTTACTCAAACTGTTTGTCGGAGAACGTCCAGTCTCTTCCCAACTAGATTGGCAGGCGGTTGCCCTCCTCTTAGCAGGGAAATCAGGTCGTGGGATTAAGGCTAAAGTGGAAGAAGCCTATCACCTGGCTTGCCAAGAAAGCGAGGGAGGAGCGATTACCTTAGAGCATTTTCAACAAGCTATTTTAGGGACAGGAGATAACCATAATGTTCCCGACCTAATTTTGTCGCCCCCAGTCAGGGCAAGGGTAGAGCAAACTCTGACCACTCTCCAGAATTTACCCCAAGCTCTGAGTTTAGGACTCGACCTCTCTCAAGGAATGCTACTGACTGGATTACCAGGAACGGGCAAAACCCAGATTGCTCGTTATTTAGCTGCTAAAACTGGTTGGTATTTTCGGGCGATCGCTCCTAGCGAAGTACAAAGTCCCTATCAAGGTGGCAATTTACGGAACTTACAAACTATTTTTAACGATGCCCGCGATCGCTCACCGTGTATTCTCTTGTTTGATGAAATTGATTCTCTCTTCCCCCGTCGAGAACATGGCAGCAGTAATACAGAAGTAGAATTAGTCAATGAATTTTTACAACAAATAGACGGGGCAACGCGATCGGCAACAGGAATTTTTATTCTGGGAACAACTAACCGTGCTGAGGCAGTAGACCCAGCCGTAATTTCCCGCTTGCAGCCCACTCTAGAAGTGCCTCTACCTGGAGTAAGAGAACGACGCATGATGCTAGAGCAAGCCTTACAGAAAAAAAACTGGCAGCTAGCCACTGATGTGAACTTAGAAGTGGTTAGTCGTCTGTTGGAAGGGAAATCGGGGCGAGATATTCAAGGGTTATTATCTCGCGTCGGGCAAGCTTATATCCAGAGAAACGGCTGGTCGAAGGTACTCCGTCGTCCTAAAGGATACACCTTCGGATATGAAACGACGGAGCGAAGCGAGACTTCGTCCAAGACAAAAGTAGTTCTCACTCGCGCCGACTTTGACCAAGTATTGCTTCCTCCTGTCGCGATCGATTCTTCCGCCTGGCAGGAATTAATTCTCGCTCCCGAAATCCAACAAACCCTCCAGACTACTCTCAAAAGATTTCTCGACTTTTTCCGTAATCCCCTGCCTGGAGTGACTCCCGCCCAAGGAATGCTCCTCTACGGACCTCCTGGCACTGGCAAAACCCAAGTAGCCAGAGTGCTAGCGAAAGCTGCTGGCTGTAATTTTATTAACCTCACCATTGCTGAGGTACGTTCCCAATATTTAGGAGAAGCCACCCAAAAACTAGCTCAGACCTTTGCGAAAGCTAGACGAGAAGCTCCCGCAATTCTCTTTATCGATGAGATTGAAGCTCTTTTTCCTCAGCGAGACAGCAACACTCCCCAACACGAAATTGAACTAATCAATCAGCTATTACAAGAACTGGACGGTTTTCGTGGTGGAGCTACAGGGGTATTCGTAGTGGGGACAACCAATTATGTAGAACGGGTAGATAAGGCGGTACGCTCCCGTTTGAATAAAGTAGTGGAGCTTTCCCTCCCTGCCCTACCAGAGCGCATAGAAATGCTGCGTTTATTTACTAGAGAGATGAATATTTCTCCCGATCTGGACTGGGAACAGATTGCCAGACTATTACAGGGCAAATCTGGTCGCGATCTGCGCCAATTAGTCAGTGAAGTGGGTCAGTATGCTAGCGATCGCCTTGCTGCTGACGAATCTCTAGTTATTACCAGCCAAGATTTTCAGGCAGTACTACAGGCAAAAGCACCTTTAGGAGAGCTAACTTGGGATGATGTTATTTTGCCTAGTCAGATTAAAACCGAACTCCAGCGTTTACTAAAATTAGTTGCCAACTACGCTCACTTGCCTCCAGGGATTAATCCTCCTCAAGGAGCTTTACTCTGCGGGCAGCCAGGAACAGGTAAAACGCAAATTGCCAGGGTTATGGCTTCAGTGTCAGGATTATACTTCAAAAGTTATTCACCAGCAGAGATCCGCAGTAAATGGGTAGGGCAAAGTTCCCGCAATTTAGCCAATGTGTTTAAGCAAGCTCGTCAAAATTCCCCAGGAATTCTTTTCTTCGATGAAATTGAGTCGCTATTTCCCAATCGGGAAAATTTGGGCAGTACTGGTGCGGATTTGGAAAACCAAAACTTGGTCAATCAATTTCTTCAGGAAGTAGATGGCGTTCGTCCTCAAGAAGGTTATATATTTGTCTTGGGTGCAACCAATTATCCCGCCAATGTCGATGCTGCGGTACGCTCTCGCTTACAAAGAGAAATTCTTATTCCCTTACCAGGTGCAGCAGAAATATTGCAACTATTACGGGTTAAAATTCATCCAGATTGGGTACTAGATAAGGATGTTAATTTAAATGCCTATGCTCGAGCTCTAGTTGGTTGGTCGGGTCGCAATATTGCTAGTGGGATAGAAACCGCAGCACAATTGGCTTTTGATGATTGGACAGATGGGTTGCTGACGATTAAAGACCGCCACTTTCAGCAAGCTTTTAATAATGCTTAAATTATCCGAAATCCGATTACCAAACTATACTTATAATAAAGAAGAAACAATACAATAATAGCTAATCCCTCTGCTTCGGAAAAGTATACAATTAAATTTGCCCAAGTACTTATTTTGCCTCCATCCAATTCTTGCCTGCATGAACATCAACGACTAAAGGAACATTTAACTGCACGGCATTTTCCATAATTAATTTAATCTTTACTTGCAGTTCTTCCCATTCATCATTAGGCATTTCTAAGACTAGTTCATCATGAACTTGCAGTAATAATTGAGCTTGATAATTTTGTAAAACTTGATGTAGTTTTACCATGGCAATTTTAATAATATCGGCACTAGAACCTTGAATAGTGGAATTCGCAGCAGCCCTTAATAATTGAGCATCGCCATAACTATAATCTAGGCTCTCTAAATCAATATTTTCAGGATTTGTACCTCGTAATTTTCGTAAACTTTCACTGACAAAATTAAAATAGCGTCTTCTGCCTAAAATAGTAGTAACGAAGCCTTGAGCGATCGCGTCTTTTTTGACTTTTTCTAAATAAGAAAATACCAAAGCATATTTCTGGCGATATTTATCGATAAACTGTTTACCTATTTCTGTACTAAAACCAGATTCACGGGAAAATCTTTGCGCTCCCATACCATAAATTACTCCAAAATTAATTATCTTGCCAAGCCTCCTTTCTTCTGAGGTTATTTCTTCTTTTTCAAATAATAGTTTAGCGGTGACACTGTGAACATCTTGGCTATTTTGATAAGCTTCGAGCAATACAGGTTCTTGACTTAAATGAGCTAGAATTCTTAGCTCTATTTGAGAATAGTCTGCTGCTACCAATAACCAATCTGCTTGGGGAATAAATGCTTGACGAATTTGACGAGAAAATTCCGTTCTAATGGGAATATTTTGTAAATTAGGATTAGAAGAAGATAATCTACCTGTGGCTGTAGTCGCTTGATTAAAATATGTATGTAATCTGTGTGTTTGGTGACGGACTAAGGCAGGAAGAGCATCTACATAGGTAGATTTTAGTTTGGCTAAAGTCCGATATTCTAAAATTTCATCAATTAGAGGGTGATCTCCTTTCAGTTTTTCTAAAACAGCTTGATTGGTAGAGTATCCTGTTTTGGTTTTTTTTGATTTCTTGCGGTTTAAATTTAATTTATCAAAGAGAATTTCGCTTAGTTGTTTAGGAGAACCAAGATTAAATTTTTCTCCTGCATACTCATAAGTTCTTTGTTCAATACCTTCTAAATCTTTTTCTAATTGTTGCGAAAATTTATGTAAATATTGACTATCTAAAAGAATACCAATACTTTCCATGTCTGCTAAGACTGGTTCTAAAGGTTGTTCTATTTCTTTGAGTAATTTATCTAGTTTGGGATATTGCTCTAATTCTGCTTGTAATTTTGCTACTAACTTGTAAGTTGCATAAGTATCTATTCCACAATATTCTGCTACAGTAGTAATATCAAGATCGGCTATATTTTTTCCTTTGGGAATATCTAACTCTTTATAACTTTTAGCAATAACTTTTAGATTGTATCTTTCGGAAAGATCGGTAAGGTTATGAGTTGTTTCTGGATTGAGAACATAACTAGCTAACATTGTATCTAAGACAACTCCTGTTAGAGTTATTCCTTGATAATGAAAAACTAAGCGATCGAATTTAGTATTTTGAAAAGCTTTGGGATACTTCTGGCTTTCTAAAATTGGGCGTAATGCCTGTAAAACTTTCCCTTTTTCTATTTGTTTACCGTCTGTATGTCCTGTGGGAATATAAGCTATGGATGTTAGTTCGTTTCCCCAACAACAACCAATACCCACTAGTTCGGCATTATGAGGTTCTAAGGAAGTTGTTTCGGTATCCCAAGCAACAGGTTGAGCCAAGTTAGTGTGGTTTTTCAGAAGAGAAATTAGTTCTTCTAGTTGTTCTTCTGTAGTGATAATTTGTGGTTGAATAGTTGTTTGTGGTTTATTTATTTGAATAATATCTTGATTAGGAGTTATTCTCGACTCATCAGCAGTAAATAAAGATAATTGATGCTCTTCAGGTTCAGAGTTGCTAGACAAGTCTACTGCTTGATTTTCTGCTAAATTAACTCCTAGATATTCTTTTAATTTATCTATCTCATTAATAATAATTTTAAGCTCTAAATGTTTAAGTAGAGGTATTATCTGTTGAGGATTAAAGCCTTTTATTTTACAATCTTCTATATTTATTTCTACAGGGGTGTCTAAAGCAATTTTAGCTAAAAATTGAGAATGAAAAGCATCTTGTTTGCCTGTAGCTAATTTGTTTTTAACTGCACCTTTAATCTTCTCGATATTTGCATAGACATTATCTAAAGTTTGATATTCATTGAGTAGCTTAACTGCTGTTTTATCGCCAATACCTCTCACCCCAGGAATATTATCAGACTTATCACCGCATAAAGCTTTATAGTCTATTACTTGCTCTGGTGTAATTTTCAGTTTTTCTTCTACCGCTTTAGCATCAAATTCTACATAACTTTTTTTAGCTCCTTTAAATGCTTTAGGGTCTAAATAGAGAACTTGAATATTATTATTATTATCTACAAGTTGAAACAAATCTCGATCGCCACTGAGAATTTTAACTTGATAACCTGCTTGAGCAGCTTGTTGTGCTAGAGTACCTAAAACATCGTCTGCTTCATAGCCAGGAACAGTCGCGATCGCTAAATTGAGTGCAGTAAGTAACTGTTGTAAATTCTTGATATCAGGAATAAAATCTTCTGGTGTTTCGCCCCTGTTAGCTTTATAGTTAGGGTCTGCTACTTTACGGAAAGTCGGTTCAGCCAAATCAAAAGCTATAGCTATATAATCTGGTTTTTCGATCGACAATACTTGTAGTAGGGAATTTAAAAATCCAAAGCAAATACTAGTAGGAATTCCTGTAGAAGTCCGCAAAGCACCTTGTCTAGAAGTAGCAAAGGCATAATAAGAACGAAAAGCCAAAGAATGACCATCAACAAGAACAACTACAGGAGTGCTGCGATTGGAAACTAGATTAGACATAAATAAATTGTAAATTGTCGCTTAAATGTAGAACTTTAGTTTTTAGCTTTTAGCTTTTAGTTAGTACTAACTAAAAACTAATACAGACAAGGCATGCCTTGTCTCTACCTAGTACCTACTTAGGTCTATCAATGATAGTACTAACTCACCTTTTGTTCACAAAATATCTGTACATTTACTTTAATGTTTCTGTATGTCAATAACTGTAAAGACTTGTGAAAGACCTCATTGCATTTCTCGGAATCAATGCTAATTTATATTCAGGTACAAAAGAAGTAGACAAAAGCTTCTAAGAAAATTTTAAGGATTCAAGCTTGTACCTCCTGCTTTTATCCTGATCGGTCACTATCGGCAGAAAAAGCAAACAGTTTTGATGGTATCCTATGTAGCAGTCTGAAGTCTAATTGATGGAGGGTTGTTATCAGCGAGGGCCATATCTTAACCAGAGTTGGTATTTGCCTGACTGTTACAAGAAGATAGTTGATTGATTATTTGATGTTAACCTAGACGTGAGATTTATCTAACTGCTTATTTCTAAAGTTCGACTCAGAAGACCTTATCAGGTATTCTTTGCAATATCGAACGTAGGAGAGAACGGGCAAAGAAGTTAATATTAAGACTTCACAGTACTTTAAACATACTAAACTACCCGAATTATAGTGTCTGTTTCTCTTCTACGTAATTAGTAAGTAACTATAGCGGCGCATGACAAATTAAGTCAGGGTCGCGTCTTGTGTTTTTAGGAGCTTTGAAAGTTATTATACCAATCCTCAAAAATAGCTAGATACATAGAGAGTTATTTGTTAGTATGAAAAAACTTTGAAACTCATGTTTATTCTGACTTGTAACTTTTGCCCGATACGAAGTCTCTTGTTACTGTCGAGAATTGATATTAGTTATTAATCACATTGATTGTTCTTTACTGGCAATAATTATTAATTCCATTACCTAGTTTTACTTCCATCTGTCCTGCTTTCTCTGCGTCTGTATGGGCAACTTGCAGTGCTTTGATATTTTTGCTTTCCCAAGCTCGAACTGCATCATAAGTTGCTTGAGAATAGATTCGATACACTTGAGCTAAGTTGGTTTGATATTGGATTAATTTAGGGTCTTGCAGATCTATATCTTCAATTTTTCGAGCAGCTCGATCTATCATTCTTGCTGCTTGTAACCAAGTTTTACTCTCAATATTGGCTGAACTTTCAGTATCTATTAGCTTAGTTTTTTCACTAACTACACTATTAGCAACTTGGATTATTTGCTCACACTGAGCGTACTTAGTTTCACTACAACCAACTGCAATTAAACTAACAAAAATACTTAAACAAAAAACAACTGAATAATTATTGCGATCGCTTAGAATAGTTATCATTTTCTTAATTATAAGTAATTTTATGCAGGAGTTCAGAAGCAATTTCTTTTCATTCCTAGTTATACCATTTCGCTTTAAATTGACTACAGATGAGGAGACTGGGTGATTAGGGGACTGGGAGATTGATTTGTAGCGTTATTTTCGAGAATTGGTATTAATAAGATTGATAAAACTTAGGATATCTATTCCCAGAAAAGAAAGTACTTAAAAAGTAGGGGGCAAAATTAGGTTTCCAGTGCCTTGCTGAGTTGAAAGTTAGTTTGCCCACCTTACAAGGTATAACTTATAAGGTATAAGTTTTCTCTTTTGCCTCCTAATTTATTCTAGAATCAGCTTATTCAAATTATACAGACAAATATCAGTAATTATACAGATAAAAGCTATACGAGCTAGATTGAAGAAGTTGATTTCTTACTTTCAGGCTTATCGACACAGATATTACATCGAACATCTACTGCGCTTTGGAAAACAAAGATTGCTACTTAATGCCAATCGCTGTTGATTTATAAATTCAAAAGGCAGCACTGCAAATTTTGGCTCTTTTCCAATCTTTCCACCATACCTGAATAAAAACCTGAAGTTTTCCCCTTTTACTTTCTCAAGGTTATTCACATAATACTAACAAGAGTTAAACAATAAGAAAAAAATGACTTGTACTGAAGAGACATTAACTTACAAGAAACTTCTTCGAGATCGGCAATTTAATTTCGATCGACAACAACGATTAGTAGCCTATTGGAAAAAAGTAGATAGCAAATTAGTTTGCCAATGGGTTGTTAAGTAAATTAAAAAGATACAATAATACGACATGCAACAGGAGAACAAAACCATGAAATTACGTTTTTTAGGTCAAGCTTACTCTACCTCTAACAATCGAGTTGAAACGATTCCGTCAGATTATACTGCTTGTTTCTTGGGACAACGTTATACTCTTCATCGTCCTATTCAAACCTTTAAATCTCAATTAGGTATAAGAAAATATCGTGGTGTAGTGTATGGTGTAGTGCTAAGCGATACTACTTCTGACACTTTACCAAGTTAGAAATAACAATTAAATCTTAACGTCCCTAAAATCTGAACTTCAAACTCTGAGGCATTGCGGTCTTGGGGGTCTCTTTCAAGTGTATGTTTTTAATAAAGTTGAAAATCTTAACTCTAGTTAGAACGAAAGAATGGGCTTTTCCCTCTCTGCTTCCTCCGCTTCCTCTGCCCGTCTCAACCGTCAAATCTTAAAATCATACCTCTGAAAGCTTGGGGGTCTCCCCCGTGAGCAAATGCCGAACCCGAAGGGCGAATTCATGCTACAGGCTCAAATAAGCTAGATTTTTGATTTATGCAAGAGGTTAACTATGACCAATAAAGATTCTGATCTACTCCCCCAAACTCAATCTACGAGATACTATATCTTGAATGGAGTTCCCGAAAATACTTTGATTATTAAAGCAGAATATTTTGATAAAACAGCAGAAGAAACAACTCCTACCAAGTCTTCAGAAAAAAAAATCATGTTTGCCTTGGGGATTATAGCAACATTGACAGTATTGAGTGTTTTTCAATTGTATCGTTCCCTAGAAGTTATTCAACCTAACCCAGAAGTAACTAAATCCAGAGGTTCATCTATCTCAGATACTGAAAAATCCTCAGCTATACCTGGAAAACAATTTAACAGCTTAGAGAGCCATTAGACTTAATATAATGAAATTTTTCAAGAGAAGTACAAAACCTCAACAATCAAACAAGAATTTTTTGACTTTAATGAGTTCTTTAATGCTATGGGGTTCTATATTCCCCTTGGTAGCAGCTGCTAATCTTACTTCCACTATTTTATTCCAACCTCCACCAGAAGAAGAACAACCAGAAACTACGGAGGGAGCAGCTTCGCGCCGAAATAGAGAGTGTTCTCAAGACTTTATTCGACAACAAGAACCTATTCACAATCGCCTCACTCTCACTGCGGTTGCACCCAATAATAACTATGGTCTAACAGTAAAAGATCGTCCTGATTTTTGGGTTTATTTGCCTAAAACTTCAGCACAGCAAGCAATTTTAACTATTAAAGAAGAAGGTATTAAGCCTCATTGGGAACAGCCTATTAAGTTAGCAGGGGATGTGGGAATTATTGAAATTGAATTGCCAGATAATGCACCTTCTTTAGAAATTGGCAAAAACTATCAATGGGCATTAGTATTAGTTTGTGGTAACAGACCAAATCCTAACGATCCAGTTGTTGCTGCTTGGATTAAACGTGTTGATGAATCCCAAGTAATCGATCCTTACTCACCCAGTCAAAGCATAATACAAAAAGCAGCTTCCTATGCCCAAAAAGGAGTTTGGTATGATGCCTTAGATATCCTAATTGAAGAAAAAGAACTGTTTTTAGATGATTGGCAGGATATGTGGTTCAAATATTTACAATCTGGTGGTTTAGACAAAATTGCTAATGAACCAATAATAAGTAGAGAGTAGTTAGTAGTTAGTAGTTAGTAGGGAGTAACAACCAGCAATTAGCAATTATTTGATTTTTTGCTCGATTAGGTAGGAGTTGTCCTTATTTTCTGATTGTTTGAGGTATTCTAAGGCAATTCTAGCGACAATAGGGCGAACTCGATATTCTTTTAATAACAAGGCTAAAGTATTATGGAATCTTCGTCGATCGCATTGTCTATTTCTGATGAGAATAGCAGTAATTATGGTTGCAATCAACGTTAGTAATGAAGGTACAACAGGAAGCCACCAACCTAATAAAAAAGCTAGGTAACAAATAATAATCAGTAGGCTACTAGTTAACAAAACAGTCAAGGTTATACTAACAGAAGATTGTAAACGCCAAGAGATAATTGCTCCTATAATTCCCCACAATAATATCCAGAGAGATTCTGCACGTTCATTATGGGTGCGGAGTAAGGGACGATTATCCATTGCTGCACTAATCATTTGACTGGTAATATTAGCTTGAAGGAAAACCCCATACATTTTTTGAGGAGAACGAAACCAACTCTTACTATAGGGTGTATAGAAAAAATCTTTGATACTTTCAGCAGTAGAGCCAATTAAAATTAGGCGATCGCGGATATTTTCGGGAGGAATTTCCTTATTTAGTACTTCTTTGAGGGAATATTGGCTGAAATTAGCCTCTGTCCCCCAAAAATTGAGTAATATTTGATATCCTCCTGAATCTGCGCGTACATAACCCCCATCATTGTCAGTAAATCTTTTAAAGATGGCTTTTCCTAAACGATAGCGATTGGCAAAGCTAGCATTGTCACGATCTCGGTTTAGTGGTTCAAGCTCAATTTCTCGTTCCTGTAAATAATGTAAAGCTAATCTACTACTTAAACTAAAGCGTAGCTGTTTATCGTTACCGACAAAAGATAGTAACGCACGGCGTACTTTACCATCACTATCCAATACTTGATCGGCAAAGCCAACTTGTGTGGGACTGATATTTGATGGGGGAGGAATAGAATAGTCGATTACTTTTTCTACTACATACAGATTCGGACTAGAGTTAAACAATTCAATTAAATCTTGGTTACCTGGTGGTACAGGTAAATCGCGATAAATATCTAAGCCGATCGCACTTGGTTGTTGGGCTTGCAAATTTTTAATGGCTGTAGCTATAGTACCATCAGGAATTGGCCATTGTCCCACCGTTTTAATATCTTCTTCATCAATGGTGACTACGACAATGCGAGATTCTTGGGCATCTGCAACCCGCCAACGAAAAAAGCGATCGAGTACATTCCATTCCCAACTTTGCAAAATCCCTGTAAAACGGAGTAGTAAGATAAATCCCGTCACTCCTAAAGCAATCTGTGCTAATCCTTTTTTTTCTAAACGTTGTTTATTTACTTTTTGTTGTGCTTGTTTTCTCGCAGTTGCCAAGAGTTGACTTGCTGCTTCTACTGCTGCTAAAGCGTCTTGAGCTTCCTGGTTGGCTAAGTCTTGACTAGCAACCAAAAACCGATAATCTATATCTGCCAGACTTTTACCCAACGCCCAAGTTAAAGCAGCTTGTAAATCCTTCCCTTTAAGTAAATGAGTTGGATCCCGATAATCTGTAGCTACCCAATCCATCAGAGCTCGATCGTAGGGACGCAATTGTGCTAGTTGATTGTCTACCCAAGCTAAATTAAATACCCCAGCATAAATAGGATTATTAACTTCTAAGTTACCTTGTCTTTCTACAACTAAACCAGATAAACACAATTCTCTTTGTTCGCAGCTATTATTAAGAGGAATTCTTCCCTGTTGTAAAATCTCTCGATATAAACCTAGTAGGCGAATAGTTTTCGAGGAATCACGATAACATAGACGATCGCGTATGGTACGTAGATGTTCTGGCTCATCTTGTTTTTCCCAATCATCAATAATATGCTTGGCGACGATTTCCTCTATTCTCAAGTGGCAATTCTCTTTTTCCCTAACCAATTGACACAATTTTTGGGTTAGAAAAGGTTGTCCTCCTGTCCAACCTAAAATGTCTGCTAGTAGGTTTTGAGGATCACTAACTCGATCTGCTAAACCCAACATTAAAGGGAAAGCTTCTTCTAGTTTAAATCCCTGTAAGGTTATTGCTTTACCGACATTAAAAGGAGATTGAGTCTTATCTCTGATTAAATCTCTTGGTGCTGCTACTCCTAAGAGGGTAAAAGTAAGCCGAGCGTAGTTGGGATTGACTTGACGCTTTTGATAACAACTATGAATTAGGGCAAAAAAATCATCTAGAGAAAACTTTTGACTGAGAACTCGATCTATTTCATCAATGAAAATAACAATTTTTGAGCTAACTTCAACTAATAAAACTTCTTCAATAAATAAATTTAGTCTCTGTGCAGGAGTACATAAATCTCTTTTTTCTCGCCACCAGTTACGCCAATTTAATTTAAGTTGACAAGCACTAACTATAGAACGGACAATTCCTGCATACCATTTCTCAGGAGTTAAATCTTGAGTTCCCATGCCAGTCAAGTCAATAAAAATACAAACAGTACCTTCTGCTTGTAATCTTTCCATTGCCCTTACTCGCAAACTAGATTTTCCCATTTGTCGTGAGTTTAAAACATAGCAAAATTGCCCTTGTCTTAAGGCTTCATCTAATTCGCGATCGGCTTTTCGTTCGACATAGCTAGGAGAAGTACTAGCTAAACTACCTCCTATTTGATAGGAGAATGTTTGATTATCATCAGTCATCAAGATATTGAGCAATGGTATAGACATTTAAAATACTTGTTTAACTTTTTAAACTACAAATTCATTTAGCTAGTCAATTTTATTCTGGGGTCAACAAGAGTCTAAGTTAGAGAATGCGAAGCTAGATATGCTACTATTACAGTACAAGAATTTAAAAATAAGAAAATCGATGCTGGAGAAATTTGAGGTTTCATGATAATTTCCTTGAACATATTTTGTAGTTGAAGTTACCTAGTTCGGAAAAATTTTTGACTTACGTTTGATTTGTTAATATTATGCAGTTAACCTATGGTGAGTAACAGGGGAAAAATTCAGGTATTTTTTCAGGTATTTTCCCGAGAAATTAACTTTCTTTCGTAAGAAGTCCCCCAGTTTCCTGGTGGGACGGGGCGTATCAATATCTGGGGAGACCCCAGATGACAGCTCCTCATGAATTATGAAAGAAAGTTGAGGGAGGATGTCAATCCAACAGCTAATAGCTAAGAACATCATTATTATCAGTTTCATTCTTGAAATCAGCAACTCCCCAATGATTTTCTAAAAAAGTTAAACTCAAGTAATATTATCTAGCTAGTCAATAGTTTTTTTAGCCAGTTTTTGCAATGATGACTGTGGAACGAAAGGGAAAGCTTAAGATCCAAATTAGTCTCGATCCTTTCTTACTTTTTGTATTGACATCTGTTTTGATTCATGGATTAGGAGTACTGATACTAGTCTTATCCAATCGATCGCTACCTACTGCCCGTCAGGAAACAGAATCTACACCTATTGATTTTATTGTTGTCCCACCAGAAGAATCACCAGAAGAACCACCTCCAGATACTGAGCGTCGGGCAACTAATAATTCGGTTGCTAAAGGACCAGTAAAGCCAGAATTACCTTCTGCTACTAACAAGATTGGTAATGAGGAAGCTATTACTACCTCTCAACCAAGCCAGGGGGTTCAACCAAAGAGACAAGCAACACCATTAGTTCCTAAGCTACCTCAAACTCCACCAGCACCAAGAGTAGAGCCTAAACCAGTTACCCCACCTTCTTCCCCAACGAAAGTACCCAAACAAGCGATCGCGCCATCCAACCCTACTCCCCCAGTTGCCTCAAAGCCCAAACCAAGAGAAAACGCTCCACCTCCTCCAGTCGCCTCAAAGCCTAAACCAAGAGAAAACACTCCACTCCTTTCCGAGTCTAACCCTACTTCCATTCCTTTACCTAAAACCGCTCCTCTACAAGAAGAAAAACCCTCAAGAGAAATAGAGACGGCTAGTCCTAAACCAGATTTACCTCCTGTAGCAACCAAGTTACCAACCAAACCTGCACCAACAGAGCCTCCTTCCCAGTCTGCCGAAACTGCTGCTCCTCCTCCAGCTTCAGAACAGCAAACCCCTGTTGGCTCTGGCTCTGCTGGTCTATTAGGGGGAACTTATCGCAAGACTTTAGCTGACAATTCTGGTAGTTCCTTTTTTAATCCTCAAGCTAATGCTAGTCAACAAGCCCTGAATTCTGGTGGTTTAGATGCCAGGCAAGACCTTAATATGGGTCCTTACTTTGCTGAAATTAGACGACGAGTAAGACGACATTGGAAACCCTCATCTCCTGGAAATGACCGCCATACTGTACTTGCTTTTTCCATTCAACGCAATGGTCAAGTTACTGGATTACGCATAGTACAAAGTTCTGGTTCAGAAAAAGTCGATCGCGATTCTGTAGCAGCAGTACAAAAATCTGCACCTTTTGCTGCCCTGCCAGCAAATTTTCCTGAAGAGAAGTTAGACGTTCAATTTAGTTTTAATATATATGTCAACCACGGAGTATTTACACCGCAGCTAGAAAACTGGCAAAGATTTTAACCTATGGAAACTATCTATCAATTATTTAATAACGGAGGGGTGGTTATGTTTCCCCTCTTTGGACTATCAATTTTTTCCTTAGCCATGATTTTAGAGCGATCGCTCTTTTGGTTTAAACTTGCCCGTGGACAAGAAAAAATCCTGAAAAAGGTACTTACTTTCTACCAAGAAGACCCTGAGATGGCTGATACTATCCTCAAGCGTAATCAGAATTTACCTATGGCACGGATCTTTTTAGCTGCCTTATCTCTACAGCGACCAACTCCAGAAAAGTTTCGCCTAGCTTTAGAAAGTGCTGCTCAGGCTGAAATGCCTCTACTCAAAAGGTTTAGCAATTCTTTTGAGACAATTACTAGTGTTGCACCTTTGCTGGGATTGTTGGGAACTGTTTTAGGTTTGATTACTTCTTTGGCTTCTTTACAGATAGGCGATATCCAATCTTCTCAAGCTACTGGGGTAACAGGTGGAATTAGTGAGGCTTTAACTTCTACTGCTGCTGGTTTAGTTATAGCTATTATTACTCTTTTTTTTGCCAGTACCTTTCGAGGACTATACTTGCAACAAATCGCTCTAATTCAAGAGTTTGCTGGTCAACTAGAATTGTTGCATATAGAAAAATATGAACAAAAAGGAGGAGATACTGCTGATGCGCTTACCCGATGAGCCCGATCGACCACCACAAATTAATATTGTGCCAATGATTGATGTTATTTTCGCTATCTTGGTCTATTTTATTGTTTCTAGTTTATTTTTAACTCGTTCTGAAGGCTTGCCCGTAAATCTTCCTCAAGCTGAAACTGTTCAACGACAAGAGAGCAAACAAATTACCGTTAGTCTTGATAGTGAAGGCACTCTCACTGTTGGCGATCGACCTACAGAGCTTGGTCAGTTAAAAACTGAGGTAGAAAATTTGTTAAAAACCGAGCAAACTCAAGTAGTGGTAATTAGTGCAGACAAAGTAGTCGATCACGGTGATGTCGTAGATGTTTTAGATCGATTACGTCAGATTCCTCAAATCCAACTGGCGATCGCAGCTAAGAAGAAAGAAAAAGTTATTAGTTATTAGCTGTTAGTTTTGAGTTCCAATTGGTTTCAATAAATTGAGCGACAAAGTAAAAGATGAGATTGAGTTTATCTGCGTTTGTTAGAATAAACTCATAACGATTATGAATAAATTCTGATCGAAGCAGAAGCTAGATAGAGAAAAAAAGCTATGGCTACCCTTCAAAAAAGACGCACAGAAAATATCAGTGGTAACTTTTATGTCGATTCTACTTGTATAGATTGTGATACCTGTCGCTGGATGGCACCAGAAATATACAAACGAGAAGGAGATCAATCCGTAGTACATCATCAACCCGACAGCGAGAAAGAAAAGCTAGCAGCAATGCAAGCCTTATTATCTTGTCCTACCGCTTCTATTGGTACAGTAGAAAAGCTCAAAGATATTAAAAAAGTACAGCAAACCTTCCCGCTTTTAGTAGAAGATAACGTTTATCACTGTGGTTATCATTCAGAAAAATCCTTTGGTGCTGGTAGTTACTTCATCAAGAGAGAAGAAGGTAATATCTTAATCGATTCTCCCCGATTTGCGCCTCCTTTAGTTAAGCAGATAGAACAAATGGGAGGAGTAAAATATATGTATCTCACCCATAGAGACGATGTAGCCGA
>JBFRWE010000392.1:0-6403 GCA_051439345.1 Xenococcaceae cyanobacterium | reverse complement strand
AAGACTCACCCAACAATTGCTTCCTACACGGGATGCTTCTAGAGCTATGTCTGAGCCAGACTCGCCTCCCCCGACTACTAATACATTCTTGCCTATAAATCTGTCAGCGTTACGGTACTCTTTTGAATGAGAATACTCAACCTCAGTTAATAAGTCTTTCCATGCTGGATACTTAGGAATAGTGTTATTGCCAATTGCCAGTGCTATCCGTTTGGAAAGCAAAGTTTCTCCAGATGCTAGCTCAACCTGCCAGCCTTCACTCTCTTGCGGAACTACAGTCACTACTTTGGAGTTGAAACGAATGCGATCGATGACACCAAAATGTTGTGCGTACCTCTTCCAATAATCAACTGCTTCCTCCTTAGTCCAGAAAACGTGCTGGTTGCCATCACCGATCCAGAAATCTGAAAACATACTCATGGTGGCAGAGGAAGTCAAGACTAAACTGTCATAAGTATTAGCAAAAACGCCTCCTACATCTTTAGCTTGTTCCAAACATACAACCTCGCGCAGACCTTGCTCGAGTAATTCTTTAGTACAAACTAGACCTCCAGGTCCAGCTCCAATCACAATGCAATCCAACATAGAAGTTTACCTCTGTATTACTAAGTTACTTACTACACTAGTAGCTTTTTTTGCTCTTGATTTGTAGTTCATCAGATATCTCCAGAAATTAGGATTGAACCAATGTTTTACAAGGCTTCTGAAATAATTATTGGAGATGTCTATCTTTTAGTATTATGGGGAGAAGTTTAAGTCGCTACCAGGGGAAAAATTCAGGTATTATTCAGGTATTTTTTCAGGTATTATTCAGGGATAGCAGTTGAAGTAAAGATTATTACGGAGCTTACTAGTCTTGAAGTTTGAGATACACTTCTGTTGGGTGAGATAGGGCATAGGAAATATCCCATGGCTGAAACCCTAAACTCTGATACAATTTTGCAGCTATCTTATTCTCTTTTAGATGACTAGTGGCGATAATTTCAACATCAGGATACAACTTGAGACGGCGAATCACTTCAATTATCGTAGCTCTTCCATAGCCTTGCCTCTGATATTTTTCATCAATCAACAACCGCATAATAAATCCTACTCCCGCAACAATTTCATACATGGTGAATCCAATCATTGGCACTTCTGGTTGTTCATAACCACAAGCCTTGGCATCGTAGACAGCTAAAGGAAAAAGATTGGGGTTAACATAAGCTTCTGCGAGAGACTGTGTAGTGCTGGCAATTAAACTCTGTTGAGACTCTGTAACTCGAAGATTTAGGCATTCTCGGAAATTATCTTGCGTTACTCGGTGTAAGTGAACTTTAGCCACTAGTTTACCTACCTAAAATTGAATTGCTAGCTGTTGCCTAGCTTAACAAATTATAGGGGCAAGGCACTGCCTTACCCCTACATCTGGAATTCTTGTTCATCCTAGGTTGCTGATGTCTGCCAGAATCCTAATCAACAATATTGACGCTATCTCCGTCTTTTAGATAAGCTCCACCTTTAAGGATAATAAGATCGCCAGACTTTAAGCCACTAAGTACTTCAACTTGCCGATCTGAGAGAATTTCTCCCATAGTGACAGATTGAGCTTTTACGGTCTTATCTTTTTGGACAACATAGGCGATCGCGCTACCATCAGGTTGAGGTAAAAGAGCATCAATAGGAACAGTGTATCCTTCAGTATTAGAAGTGGTAATAGCCGCATCGAAAAACATCCCTGGTTTCAAATTTGTTCCTTCAGGTAAATCTATTTTTACTGTTGCTTGAGGTATATCTTTGGCCAAAATTGGGTCTATTTCCCTTACCTTGCCCAATAATTGCAAATTACTGTTAACATCAGAAGTTACTTTTACTGCTTGCCCAGGAGCAACTTGTGCTAAAAGAGTTTCAGGTAGTTTTACCCTCAACTCCAAGCGTCCATTTTCGATAATGGTAAATAAGTTAGTAGAGGCAGAGGTTAAATCGCCTATGCTGGCATTCCTTTCAGCAATTTGACCATTAGCTGGAGCAACAACAATGGTATCCGCTAATTTAGCCTTAAGAGACTGTAGATTTGCTCTTTCCTGTGCCAGAGAGGCTTCCGCCTGAGCAATAATTTCTGGACGAGTACCCGCTTGTAATTTAGCTAGTGCTTGTTGTTCTGCTTGTAAATTAGCCTGAGCTTGTTCTAAATTAGACTGATAGACTTGTTCTTGGTTGAGAATTTCATCCAAACGATCACGGGCGATCGCTCCTTCCGTTTCCAGAGTTTTATTTCTAGCTACCCTTTTTTTGATTAAATCTAGATCTGATTCTGCTTGAGCAACTTTGGCTTTAGCACCGATAACTCTTTGCTGTGCTTGAGCAATCTCTTCAGGAAGACTACCTGCTTTTAACTCAGCTAAGTATGCTTTAGCTTTTTGTTCTGCTGCTTGAGCATAAGTTAATTCTGCTTGAAGTATATCACTATCCAATCTAGCTAATATCTGTCCTTTGGTAACATAATTCCCGCGCTCGACTAAAATCTCCTTAATCGATAAACCTGTAGCTGAAGACTTAACAGGAATTAATTCATAAGCTGCTACTGTTCCCCTAATTTTAAGGGTGCGCTCGATCCTATCGGTTTCTACATTAGTTACCGTAACACTCTGCTTAGGAGCAACAACTTGACTGGTATCTGCATAAGAAATATTGTCTGGTGGAGGAGGAGCCAACAATTGCATTCCACCCACAGTAAGTATTACTCCCAATCCAATGCCAATTACTAAATTTTTGTTACCCGATGACGAGGACTTGTCTGGTGGTTGATAAACTTGAACGAATTCTGGTTCAGACTTTATTGGCTGAGAATTTGTTACAGCAGCTAATTCTATAGTATGTTCTTCTACCTCATTTAACTTGGTAATAGCAACAAACTCACCATCTACTTCTGTAATATAAATAGCCTCACTATTTTGAGGATCTATTTGTTCTTCATCTAAATACCGCTTTCGTTCTGATGGCAATGGGTGTTCATACTCTTGCTGATCGTTCACGATTATTCCTAGATAATAATTAAAATTTTTAACAAATAAAGTTAATACATTTAACACTAACTTAATATACTTAAACTTAAAATTCCCAAAATTAAACAAAAAAACAACGCAGCCACCCTAAAATAAAAAGCCTTTCTTAAATTAATTAGAAATAGTTTAAAAGCTAAATTGTAGATGTTACGCTGAAAAAGCGTCAAACATTAAGGAGCTTTTAAAGCTCAAAAGGAGTAGAGGATGGAATCCCCTCTTAATTGCACAAGTACTAACTTTGAGAAAGTTGCCCTATCTAGATTCCGCTCTCTAGCAAGTTGTCTTCCCCAAGATAGTAAGATATTGCGAGAACCTTGGGGTCGTTCTACAGTTATATGTATCGATTTTATCAACTGTCCTCATTTGTTTCCTCTAACATCTGAACAAAATCAGGTGTTAACCGAAGCGATTAAGGAGTTAGGGCTATCTCATTCTATACTCTTCCGTGTTGGCAAAAAGATTTTAGGTTGGAAAAAAATAGATAGAGAATGAGACTTGTGGTTTTACATACTCCGCCACCAAGCTCCGCTAGGGAAGCGGATTCTTGAAGAGAAAATCTCGGAGGTGGCTAACCACTAGACCTACTACTTTCTGCAAAACTAATGTTAAGCGACAAATCTAAACTTCGTAATTCCTGATACGACCAAAGCAAGGCTGATGGTCGCCGTAAGCTTAGACGCATTTAAACTGCATTCTTCAATTCTGGTCAAGGCAATAGGCAACAGAGAGTAGGCAACTTAGGTGAGTCCAAGCTTACCCAGAACGAGAAATGCATGATGGGGCAGAATTCTCCCGCTTCGCGCTAGCAGGTGGTGGAGGCTTCATGTGAAAAGAAAAGGTAAAAGGGAAATTGTTTAGGGAAAATATCGATGTGATTTAGTTTATGGGAGCAGTTTGCTCTAAATTACGGACTAATCGCAAACAACCAGCACAATCACAGCCATAAAGCTCGATCGCTTTATCTGCTTCGCGATCGAGTTTTTCGATCATGGCAGGGTCATATTCGCTACAACTACAGTCGAACAAAGGGTATTCTGTATCACTAGCAGGTATTTCTACTATTTCATTATCAGCTATTGGTGCAGTAAAAACGTATTCTTTAGCTTGAGCAGGGTTAGTAGAGATTAGAGTTAAGGCGATCGAACTCGAACAGCCTAAAACGGTTAATAATTTGCTATCCATTGCTATTTCTCTAGTGTAGGTACAAATTCACTTACAAGATAGCATAAGCTTAGACGCATTTAAACTGCATTCTTCAATTCTGGTCAAGGCAATAGGCAAGAGGGAATAGGCAACAGAGAGTATGCAACTTAGGTGAGTCCAAGCATAACAATTTTTGTCTGAGGTGGTAGTGTCAATTATGCAAGGGAGTCTCAATAACTGCCTTCTTTTAAGACTTTTTCTTTTTTTGTCGCTGTTTATAAATTGAACTCAGCCAATCACTGAGAGAATGACTCATTGCACCTAATTCTAAACCACAAAAAAGGGCGATCGCCTCTTGGGTATACTCTTGTTTGATTAAATTAAAACTTTGGCGAGTAAAAATTTGCCAATTCCAGTCAAACCCTAAAATTAATTGAGCGATCGCGACCAAAAAAATAGATAAAATAATTAAAATACTCAAAAAATAAACCACTCTGATTGCTGTACCGATAATTAACCCATGGGAAAAACCACTCCGATGGCGAAATATTTTTTGATAAGGTAGCCAAAAGTAGCGCAGTATTCCCCAACGTTTAAACTGGATTGAATAAATATCCAAATCAGGACCAAACATCAACCCACTAAACAGAAAGGCACTAGCAACAATTAAAGTTAATTCCCCATCTCTAGTTAAAATCAAAGCCCCGCCAACAATCCAAGGAAGAGTCCAGAGGGTAATGCGATCGTGATTCTTACCTGAAGGCATAATCAGTTAAGTTAAGTATTGGGTTAATTCATAATAATATGTATACTTTGCTCTTCTTCTTTCCAGTATCGGGCTATAAAAGGTTTAATTAAATCATCTTCCCAAATTTGAAATTCTATGTACTTCTCAAAATCTCCTTCCCAATATTTTTGGTAATTGAGCGAAGTATCATCATTAGGAAGACCATAATTATTAACAACATATTCTAATTCATGAAGAAGGAAAACCTTACCATGATAAGGTTTTGTGTTACTGGACAATGCGACATAGCTATCGGGAAAGGTGAAAGAGGTTGTAGCTGGATTTAGGTTACTAAGTAGTATTCTGATTTCACATTGATTTTGGATCAGATGTTTAAACCACGTTGATTGCCCAAGAACAAAATAAACAGGATATCTTCTAGTTGGCGTACCACCACGCTCTATAAAAAGACAACGAAGGGCATCTTCAATTCTTTTTCTCTTATCGATATAATCTTTCCCATATCTTCTATAGTAACCAGGATCGTTTTTATGCCGATTTAGTAAGTCGTTAAAAATATAACTTTGTTCACCTAATTTAAGTTCTGAAAGACTTAGAAATGGTTGACGATCGGCTAAATGATAGTGTGTTATGAAGTTAGGAATTCTCATTTTTTTTTAATCTCTTTAAAACCAATTACGACTTTAATCAGCGATCGCTTTTTTGGTCTTTAACTTCATTATTTGTAATATGATTTAAGAAAAATACATAAAACTTTAAAATTATGTTACTCAGACCAGAACACCGCAGCAAACTAGATGAAACCAACGATACAGATTTCTATTCAATGCCTCGTTTTGTTACTCATGTAGACGAAGGCTTTATCGATCGATTGACTCAATTGTACCGAGAAGAATTAACTCCTAATACTCGTATTTTAGATTTAATGAGTAGTTGGGTTTCTCATCTACCTGATGATATGGAATTTGACCATGTAGAAGGTCACGGGATGAATTATGAGGAACTAGCTAAAAATCCCCGACTAGATAGCTATTTTGTCCAAAATCTCAATAAAAATCCTCAGTTACCACTAAAAGAGAATGATTTTGATGCAGTTTTAATTACTGTTTCGGTGCAGTATTTGCAGTATCCAGAAGCAATTTTTGCCGAGATATATCGAATTCTCAAGCCAGGAGGAAAAGTTATTATCAGTTTTTCTAACCGAATGTTCTACCAAAAAGCGATCGCAATTTGGCGTGATAGTAGTGAGGGTAATAGAGTGGAATTAGTTAAGAAGTATTTTAAGTCTCTTCCTGGTTTTGGCACTCCCAGAGTACTAGCAACTCAATCTTCTGTGCCTAGTTTTCTCCAGATGTTAGGGTTAGCAGGAGGAGATCCTTTTTATGCTGTTATTGTTGAAAAAATGGTAGTTTTAACTGCTAAGTGACATTCTCCCGACGCTCATCCTACGGATAGAGCGCGGGCTTCT
>JBFRWE010000391.1:0-20999 GCA_051439345.1 Xenococcaceae cyanobacterium | reverse complement strand
CTGTTGTCCCCATACGGAGAAAACCAAAACTCCAGTAAATATAGTTAAATAGTACAGTGGCGATCGCCACTCCTCCCAGATGATGAATTTCTGCCAAGTGTCCCAAAAATGCCGTATCGATCAAACTTGCCAACGGCACCATCAAGTTAGAGACGACATTCACCAGTGCCAACTGCCAAAAGCGTTGTTGCAGTTTTTCCATTAATTTTTTGGGTTTAACTAAAGATATTTAAGCACAGAAATTATTAATATCTGAACAAAGCAATCCTTTATCAAAAAGCTTTTAGCTTTTAGCTCTTAGCTCTTCACGATCGAAGCGTGCTTTAGCCGTGGGAGTAGGTCAAAATTACTGCGTACCTCTGGCAGTGTTTTTAATGATTGCTTGGGATGTTAAACGTCATGGCTGGTTTCATCAGGTTAAAAATATACCTAATTTGACCAGAGAACAATGGAATCGGTTAAAAATTTTGTTGCAAGTTGCCATCGCAGTTTATTTGCTCGCTCACGGTGCGTTTGGTGCTTTTGATGCTAAAGCAGGACTTGCCAAACAATACGATCTTACTGGAATTTCTGCGCTTTTTGGCTCTACCCAAACTGCCTTGACTGCTATTGGTTGGTTTGAGATTTTTCTAGGTGTTTTAGTGCTGTTAGCTCCTGTTGCTTCCGTGTTATTCTTTGTCTGCGGATGGAAAATTGCCACAGAGTCTCTTTTTATTTTTTCAGGGGCTTTTTACGGTGGTTTTGAGTTGATCGAGCGAGGTGCAAGTATGGTTGCTCCAATAGCTCTATACTTCATTATTTTGATTATTCAAGAGCAGAAAGTGGTTAATGCCGAAGTTGCTACGATAAAACAAGAAGTAATCAATAGATAATCTAGCCTGTCTAGTTTTGTTGGGAAATTATACTAAATCCAGTTAAGTGTTATATCTAAACTGGATTTAGTATTAAAGCTTGTAGCTGTTAAATAGCAAACTAGAATCTATGTCTTTGATGGAGGCACAACCACTCAAAGCCATTGCTAAATCGAATTCATCTTTTAACAACTCCAGCACATGAGCTACTCCCTTTTTACCTTCAACAGCTAAACCCCACAAAATAGGGCGACCTACCAATACAGCTTTTGCCCCCAATGCCAATGCTTTAAGAATATCTGTACCCCGACGAATTCCGCCATCGACTAAGATATCGATTTTATCTCCTACTGCTGATACTATTTCAGGTAGTGCATCAAAGGTAGCGATCGCTCCATCTAATTGTCTACCACCATGATTAGAAACAATTATTCCTTTTGCCCCAGATTCATAGGCTTTGAGTGCGTCATCTCCTCGTAAAATCCCTTTCAATAACACTGGTAGACTGGTGGTAGATTGTAACCACTCTATATCTTTCCAGGTCACACTGGGGTCTATTTGTCGGGCAAAATAGGCAAACAAACCAGATTCTTCTGTAGTCTGAGGAATTGCCACATCTACCATAGAGACTAAATTAGCTAGTTCCATGGTCTTGGGTAAAGTAAACTGATTACGCCGATCGCTTTCTCTTATGCCTAACATGGGTGCATCTACGGTTAGACATAAAGCACTGTAGCCAGCAGCTTCTGCTCTTTGGACTAAAGCTTGAGTAAGAGAGCGATCGCGATGTATGTAGAGTTGAAACCATTGAGGTGTATTCTGTCTTTGTGCAGCGACAGTTTCTAAACTTTTAGTGGACATAGTACTTAGCACCATCCCCACCCCGCTACTTGCTGCTGCTTGAGCAGTGGCTATTTCTCCCTCTGGATGTGCCAGGCACTGAAAAGCCATCGGTGCAATAAGTATGGGTATGGCTAGAGATTGTCCTGCAATTGTAGTACTTAGATCGCGTTGACTCACATCTACTAACATTCTGGGACGAAGTTGATAGCGATTGATTGCCAAACGATTTTCTTTGAGGGTAATTTCATCTAAAGCTCCACTCCGATAATAATCTAGAGCCATCGACTCTAAATGCTGCTTGGCAAGTGTCTCGTATTCAAATAAATTAATAGGTCTACTCAAATTTCCACAACCTCTCTCTCTAAAAGGAAATAGGTAACAGGGAATAGGCAAAAGCCTGTGTTAAAAAAGCTAATAGCTAAGGAGCTAAAGTTAAACTTGTACTACCTGATTACTATCTGCCGATCGACGAGCAGCATCAGCTACTTGCAAAGCATAAAGACTAGCTTGGGGTTTAACATAAAGGGGTTTTCCTTCCGTTAGATGATCTAAAACCATAGCTGTATCTTGAGCGAATAAACCACGACGACTCTTAACAGGAAGAGTAATGGTTTCTCCTCCTTTAATTAAACTACCTTTTTCCCCCATAAAAGAGATAGTCCCTTTATCTCCATAAATTTCTAGATGACGATAACCATGCCAAAATACATCCCCTTTACCATAGCTAATTTCGGCGATCGCACCATTAACAAAGCGTAGTTGAGCATTACAGAGACAGGCATTAAAGTAATCTGCTTCAGGGGCATCCCAATAACGAGATTGACAAGATACTGTCGCTACATTGCCCAATATATCTGTTAAACGATGAACACGAGAGAGGGCAGCAGATAGAGGAAAACCCCACATTTGCTTATGATAATTCCAACGACGAGCAGGATGATGCTTAGGAGCAATAGTCGTGTAGCGAGCATAAAAGATATTACCTATTTCTGGTAAATATTGGCGTAAGGTTTGATGTATTCCCCCAATTAATTCAATATGTTCAACGTGGATTAGTTTATTTTTAGCTTGAGCTAGGGTAATAATGGCTGCTGCTTCTTGCGGATCGAGAGCAAGAGGATATTCTATTACTACGTGTTTGTGATTTTCGATTGCCGAACGAGCGATCGCACCATGATCGCGGTTAATTGTGCAGATTACAATCAAATCTAGTTCTGACTGACTAACTAGTTCTTGCCAAGAATTCACCCCTGTCAAAGAGAAAGTTTGACAAAATTCTGCTACTTTTTCAGGAGTATTCCCCGTAACCTGGAGTAATTTTACTCTAGAGTCTGCTTGTAATGCCTCTGCTCTTTTTTTTGCTGCGTAACCAGTACCGACAATACCTACTTTGAGAATCTTTTGAAGAGAGGATAGGTTCAAAATATTAATATTACCTCACTGAATTATTGATTTTAAAGAGAATAGGGAACAGGTAATGGGCAACAGTGTGTTTCTATTCCTTATTCCCTCGAAGACAACAGCCTTGCCATTGTTCAAAGTTATTAACGCTGCTTGCAGTTAGGGACTGTAACAGAAAATGTAAATTTCCTTACTCTAAGTACAAGTCATCAATCTTAACTATAACTATAATTAATATTTATTTTTGCGGTTTCTCATTTTAAAATTAACCCGAAGTAAATCTTCTTTAATTATTGTTATATCGTTGTTACAAGCCATTGATATTTTCTTATTATTCTGATTCTTTACTTTTCCAATTAGATAAGAAAAACTTATTTTAAGTTAAATTAAGAATCTCATTACTAATGCTCGGTATATTCTTAATATTTTTCCCTTAGTATCAGAAATGGAGCTTGTCAGATAAGCTCCATTTCGATTCTCTTATAGAAAGAGAATTAGTATGCAATATCAATTATAACTGCCGTTTCTTATAGATAAGGAGAATACTATGGCAACTTACAACGTTACATTAAAAATGCCTGAGGGCGAACAAACTATTGAAGTACCTGATGATGAGTACATTCTTGATGTCGCTGAAGAGCAGGGTTTAGACTTACCTTATTCTTGCCGTGCAGGTGCTTGCTCTACTTGTGCTGGTAAATTAGAATCTGGTTCGATCGATCAGTCCGATCAATCTTTCTTAGATGACGATCAAATCGAAGCTGGCTATGTTCTTACTTGTGTAGCCTATCCTACTTCTGATTGTACTATTTCTACTCACCAAGAAGAAGAGCTTTACTAACAAAGAGCGAACAAAGAAAACTAGTCTCGTCTGTACCAAACTAAGTGCAGATGAGACTATATTCTTAATTATTTAATTCCTGACTAGTTTAACTAAAGCGTCTTTAAAACTAGGAGGTAATTGTCGCATAATTTTTCCTTTCTCGCGATCGACTCCTACTAAAGTTACTCTTCCTGTCAGACAAAGTGTCTGAGTATCAACAGTCAGAATTTTATAATCCCAACGCATTTTGACTCCTTGAGTTTCACTTAAACGAGTTTTGACGATTGCCGAAGTCCCCAAAGAGATAGAGCGATGATACCGTACAGAAAGTTCGACTACAGGTAAATCGCAACCCAAGGCAACTAAATCAGCGAAGTCTATACCAATTGAACGTAGACACTCCACCCTAGCTTCTTCCATCCAGGTTATATAAGTGCCATGCCAGACAATACCTCCATAGTCTGTGTGATGAGGTTGTGCCTTTACAGGATATTCAAACCAATTCTCTGTTGTTGCTTTGATGCCTTCATCTTTTTCAAGAGCGGATGTAGGTAGTTGAGGGGTTGTAAAGTATTCTTCTGACAATTTAATCTTTATCCTTATCGAAACCTGCTCATTAACTAATATAATATCTTGCCTTATATTCTCTAGTTCTATCTACTTTGTAGTTGATACATATGATTAAACAATTGCCAACAATATTCCTCTGATAATCCGCAAGTAGTAGCACCACGAATTACAACTTGCATATATGAATCACTAGGAGGAATTTCTCGATCGAGTTTATCAACTACCACATAAGTACGAACATTTTGATATTGTTTATTATTGCTATAAACTTGGACAAATTCTTGCTTGTAGCCGTTGCGCGGTACTTCTTCTCGTTCATCTAAGGCCTTACTCAACCGCCAGGGAAGACAATATAGTACCCCTTCTACAGAGGATTGACGATCGACAATAATATCTAATACGCCACAGTTACGCCGTCGTGACTGACGATAAAACCCTAGACGATAACCAGATAAAATAGCCTTACCAACAACATAATGGTAAGTATTTTCTAACAGCGATCGCTTTAAGTCAACGGGACACATGCAAGAACCGTAAGCAAAGTAGTAAAAAGTTGATTCTTGCAAATTACAATTGCTCCTGAAAACGAAAAACAGTAACCCCAAGAAGGTTACTGAGTGAATTCGGTAATGTTAACCTCAAAAACAGGAATTTTAAAATTCAGTATATTATTCAGTTCAGCTCCACTTATTCCTCTCTGTCAGCTTTTCTAGGAGAAGAATTATAAAGAGCATCCAATTGCTGACGAGCATCTTCTACAGATACAGAACGCATTACTAAAAGTGGTTCTTCGATTACCTTTCCTTGTTCATCTAATAACTCTGGATGAACTTTTCGGCTAGAAAAAGAGTTTCTTCTGCTAATTGGTGCTGATTGAGATAAATTACCGTTAGCAGGGTACATTCTCTGGGTATCTACGCTTAGAGTAACTAAGCTACGAATTAGATTAGTAATTGCTATCATAGCGATGATAGTAAAAGCCAAAATGTAAACTATATGTAACATACAACTCTCCTTTCCAAGGGCAAGATATTTGATAATTCTGCTAAAAAAAAATCTTAAACTTACATAATCTCTGATCTTAAGATGGAGAAGTGGAGTTTTTAAGTTCTCGCCATTTTCTAGCTACATCCCAACACTCAGCAACCAACCTGTGCCAGGGAACGAGCATCTTTGACTCAATTCCTACTTCTCCATCTGTCGCCTTAAACAACATTTGTGCCGTACCAACTTCTAGTTGTGCCTTTTTAATTCTTGCCAACAATTCTGCTTGCTCATCAGTTGAGAAGAATGGTAAATCTTCCGATTCTAAAAGAGAAGTAGAACGCTCAAACCAGTATTGAAAATCTTCCAGCAGTGGCTTTAAGACTGTACTCAATATTTCTTTCTCGCTTGGTCGCTTAGAAGACATGTTTTTAAAGTATTTTATTATTTCATTACTTTTAATATTAGCGTTTTTTACATTACTTAATAAAAAATTACAATATTTTAATTCTTAAGCGTCAAGTCAAAAGAGAGAGCAATCTTTGTATCATGGTAAGGAAGAAATCTTGGTTATAAGTAAATTAAAGAGTCAACTCGCATGGTAAAACAGCCGATGCCCCCTGAAGAACTACAACAACCAATTAAATTACCCCGCACTAGTGAGTCAGAATCTTTGAAAAAAATTCGTCACACAACCTCTCATGTGATGGCAATGGCGGTGCAGAAGCTGTTTCCTAAGGCACAGGTTACGATTGGTCCTTGGACAGAGAATGGCTTTTATTACGATTTTGATAGCCCTGAACCTTTTACAGAAAAAGATTTAAAGCAAATCAAAAAGGAGATGATTAAAATCATCAACCGTAAATTACCAGTAATTAGGGAGGAAGTAAGTAGAGAAGAAGCAAAAAAAAGGATTGAGGAACTCGGTGAACCTTATAAACTGGAAATCTTAGCCAGTATAGAAGAGCCTATCACTCTATATCATTTGGGTGAAGCTTGGTGGGATTTGTGCGCTGGACCTCATGTAGAAACTACAGCAGATATTAACCCTAAAGCGATCGAACTAGAAAGTCTAGCTGGTGCCTATTGGCGCGGTGATGAAAATAACGCCCAACTGCAACGTATATACGGTACTGCCTGGGAAACCCCAGAACAGCTAGCTGAATACAAACGTCGCCAAGAAGAAGCTTTAAGGCGAGATCATCGCAAACTAGGAAAAGAATTAGGATTATTTATCTTTAGCGATTCTGTTGGTCCTGGTTTACCTCTGTGGACTCCGAAAGGAACAATCTTGCGGAGTACTTTGGAAGATTTTCTTAAACAAGAACAACTCAAGCGTGGTTATCTTCCTGTGGTTACTCCTCACATTGGGAGAGTAGATTTATTTAAAACTTCTGGACATTGGCAAAAATATAGGGGAGATTTGTTTCCGATGATGGCAGAGGATGCAAAAGCAGCAGAGCAAGAACAAGGCTTTGTGCTAAAAGCTATGAATTGTCCTTTCCATGTGCAGATTTATAAAAGTGAGTTGCGTTCCTATCGCGATTTGCCTATGCGATTAGCAGAGTTTGGCACTGTTTATCGTTATGAACAATCAGGAGAATTGGGAGGATTAACTAGGGTAAGAGGTTTTACTCAAGATGATGCTCATTTATTTGTAACTCCAGAGCAATTGGATGAAGAATTTCTGAAAGTCGTAGATTTAATCTTGTCAGTAATTAAGACATTAAATTTAGACCGTAACTTCAAAGCTCGTTTAAGTTTCCGCGACCCAGATAGTGATAAGTATATCGGTTCAGCAGAAGCATGGAATAAAGCAGAAAATGCCATTCGTCGAGCAGTTGAAACTCTAGACATGAATCATTTTGAAGGTATCGGGGAAGCTGCTTTTTACGGCCCTAAACTAGATTTTATGGTTTGTGATGCTTTAGAAAGAGAATGGCAACTAGGCACAGTCCAGGTAGACTATAATCTGCCAGAAAGATTTGACTTAGAATATACTGCGGAGGATGGTTCTCGGCAACGTCCAGTAATGATTCACCGTGCGCCTTTTGGTTCTCTGGAGCGGCTAATTGGTATTTTGATTGAAGAATATGCAGGAGATTTCCCTCTTTGGTTAGCCCCTGAACAAGTACGCTTATTGCCTGTGCGGGATGCTCATGTTGATTATGTCAAAGAAGTAGCAGCCAAAATGCAAGGGATGGGTATCCGTGCTAAAGCAGATACTAGTGGTGAGCGTTTAGGTAAAATGATTCGCAACGCAGAGAAACAAAAAATACCTGTTATGTCTGTTGTTGGAGATAAAGAGGTAGCAGATAATACTTTAAGTATCCGTACTCGCGCTTCTGGAGAATTAGGAGCAATACCTGTTGTTGAAGTAATAGAAAAGTTAAAACAGGCGATCGACACCTATGGTAATTTTTAGCGAGGAGATTAAAGTCTAAAGCTAAAATCTTAAATAAAAATTAAAACTAATTAGGTGGAAATATCGAGCAATTATGTTTAACTAAATCAGTAAATAGGCAAATTCATTTGTCTATTTTTAGTTATAGCTGTAATGGTCTGTTCTCCCCTGCTCACCTGCACCTCTGCACCTCTGCTTGTTTTCAAAGTACAACCTAATTATGTATTGAGTATTTACTACTAGAGCTTGCCAATCTAAATTGAGAAGATTGCCAAAAGAGCTCTTGTGGATTGTTAACCTGTGTTAAGGTTAGTATAAGAAAAGAATAATGCTGTTGTCCAAAAATAGCAATTTTAATGAGGTTAGTTTAAAATCCTCTTTATAGATACCAGATAAAAAAATGCCGTATAAAACCCCAAAGGTTAACTAGCATTTTAATAAAACAGAAAAAACGCTGACAGGAGCCGTCTGTTCGATGGACTATATAGATAAAATACTTGAAAAACTAAGAGAGTGGGCAGATAAACTGATTGAAATTCTTTTAGGACCAGAACAAGAGCCAGAAGGTGAGTTAATTCCCATTCCAGTGGATGATCGTCATCGTCGTCGTTAATTCCTAATAAAGCGAGTATCATTCAAAGTTTTGTCCCAATCTAGCATACTCATTTTACATGGGCCTAATCTTAATTTATTAGGTTTAAGAGAGCCAGAAGTATATGGTTCAATAACTCTAGATCAGATTAACAACCTCCTGAAGGAAGAAGGAAAAAGGCTGCAAGTAATAATATCCTGCTTGCAGTCCAATTATGAAGGAGTGCTAATCGATGCAATTCATCAATCTAGAGATAGTCATCAAGGGATAATTATTAATGCAGGAGCATACACTCATACAAGTGTAGCTATTAGAGATGCTCTAGCTGGAGTCCAAGTTCCCACTGTAGAGGTTCATTTAAGCAATATTTATCAAAGAGAAGAGTTTCGCCACCATTCCTACATTGCACCAATTGCCATTGGGCAAATTAGTGGTTTCGGTGCTAACAGTTATATACTGGGTTTGCAAGCTCTAGTTAGATATTTACAAGAAGCTAACTTTGACAGATAGCTGTAGCTTTTACTAGAGCGTTTGCGCCTTTTTCCATAGCTGCAACATCCTCTGGTGTCCAGATACGAGTAGTGCAACATTGATGGGCAATTAGTAATCCCCATAGTCCTTTGGGTGGTAAAATAGGCACAACTAGATTGGCGCGTACTTGTAGGTTACGCAAGAAATCTCGATGGCAATCATTAATAGGCTCTGTTTCAATATCCTCGATCGCTCTTACTCTGCCTTTTTGATACATAGCAGCATATTCCCCATTGAAGCATTCATCGGGTCCTGTTGAACCAAAAATAGAGAATTTAGTAGAGCTTAGAGATTCAAAGGTAACTTGTCCTTGCCATTGTTTATAGAAGTAATATAAAACTACGCGATCGACTTGTAAATCATTTCTGAGATTATTAATTACGGTTTGGACTAAAGCATCTTTAGCCAAGTTATCAGCAAGACGATTAAAAACTTTCTGTAAGCCTAGATCGGACATAGTATTATAAGTTCAACTAAAAACTAAGAGCTAAGAGCTAAAAACTAAGAGCTTATCTTAACTTTTTACCAGATAAGTGTAACTACGTAAGCTGCGTTCATAGTTTTGTAATAATCTTTGTGCTTCTTCTAGGGTAATGCGATTTTGTTCTAGGGCTATTTCTGTCTGCAAGCGAATCTTTTCCAATAAATTTTCTCCATCATATTCTACATAACTCAGTACTTCGTTAACTGTATCGCCTCTAACCACATATTCAATTTGATAACCAGTAGGACTCATCTGGATATGGACTACATTAGTATCTCCAAATAAGTTATGTAAGTTACCCATAATTTCCTGATATGCCCCTACTAAAAACATCCCTAAATAATAGGGTTGTGCATTTAAAGGCTGACTATTTTCTTCCCTAGTCATACTCTGTAGAGAATGTAACTCTAAAACATCCTTAGCGTCTTTGAGGTTAATAAATTGCTCGATAATACCATCGCTATCGCAGGTAAGATCGGCAAGAATGGCTTTAGCTGTTGGTTTTTCTTGGAGGCGATGAATAGGCATAATGGGAAACAGTTGCTCGATCGCCCAAGAATCTGGTACAGATTGGAAAATAGAAAAATTGGCATAGTAAATTGATGCCATAATTTTGTTTAAGTCTTCTAATTCGTCTGGTACATAGTCTTGTTGGTTAATAATCTGCATAATTTGCTGACAACAAGCCCAGTAAAGTCCTTCTGCCCTAGCTCGTTGGGCTAAACTCAGATAACCTAAGTTAAATAAGCTATGAGCTTCTTGTTTAAATTGGATGGCATCGTGGTAGGTTTCTTGGTAGTTATGGCTATCAATTGATTGATAAGTCTCCCAAAAATTGCGAATAACTAGAGGTTCATCTTCTGTTGCTGCTTGAGGTACTTCCGCTGAGATATCATTAGTACCAAGAATATCAAAGACTAAAACTGATTGATGGGCTGCGATCGCTCTTCCACTTTCACTAACTAAGGTGGGTACTCTTACTTTCCCTTGTTCGCAAGCATCTTTGACCTGTGCCACAATGTCGTTAGCATAATTTTGCATATTGTAGTTTTTCGAGGCGTGGAAATTAGTTTTTGAGCCATCGTAATCTACTGCTAAACCACCACCAACATCCAGATAAGTTAAATTTGCGCCCATTTTGACTAGTTGGACATAAATTTGACTAGCCTCGCGGATCGCCTCTTTAATTACGGTAATGGAAGAAATTTGTGAACCGATATGAAAATGTAGCAATTGCAGACAATCCAGCATCTGCGCCTGTTGTAATTCGGCAAATACTGACAAAATTTGGGGAATAGTTAAACCAAATTTAGCCCGCTCGCCTGTAGAATTACCCCAACGTCCTGAACCTCGACTAGCTAATTTAGCTCTTACTCCTAACAAGGGTTTAATATCTAATTGACGACTAATCTCTAAGGTTAGATGTAGTTCTTCTAGTTGTTCGATAACAATAATTGGTTTTTGTCCTAGTTTGATTGCTAGTAGAGCAGTTTCAATATATTCTCTATCTTTATAACCATTACAAATTAATAGTGGTTCTTTAGTTGTGGTGTGGTAATGGAGATTAGGTTCAAGGGTGGCTAAGGCAATCATTAACTCTGGTTTTGAACCTGCTTCTAGCCCAAATTGATAGGGTTTGCCGTATTTAACTAATGCTTCTACTAAATGACGGTGCTGGTTACATTTTATGGGGAATACGCCCTGATAAGTACCCTTGTAGTTATAACGAGCGATCGCTCGATTCATACAGGCATACAGCCTCTCCATTCTATCCCCTAAAATATCAGAAAAACGAATTAATAATGGTAATCCCAAGTTACGTTGTTTAAGAGACTTAACTAATTCATATAGATCGAGGGAGCTTCCCCGCGAAGAACCTTGGGGAGATACCATAACATGACCCGCAGCATTAATTGAGAAATAGGGTTCACCCCATCCCTTAATGCCATAGAGGTCTTCACTATCTTCGATCGTCCAATTTGATTCGTCTTGTTTTTGTTGATTAACCAGATTGTTGGCTGAAGCTACAATTTTTTGTGCTTGTTGAGGGAGATATTCCAGCTTACTTTTGACCATTGAAGACAATAAAAACCAAGCCTCTATTATAACGATAAATAATGGTTTAGAAAAATATTAAATGGAACTTAAGAAATTAATTTTTTGAGAGTCTGGCGGTTACGATCTCGCCAGTTTTGTTTATTTTTTGCTCTATTAACTAATTGTTATTTTCTAGCCTGAGTGTGAGGAATCTATGAAAAACTCTCCTAAAAGCAAATCTTCTAACTCTTCTGCCTCAATTAACCAGAGAATACAAGACACCGCAAGCACTATTGTTTCACGGCGGTGTAACAGCGATCTTCATCAATTATTAAATAAACATTTTTTTCTGTTATTTGGCATTACTTCTCTATCCCTAGTTACCATCACTTCAATTAATTGGAATCGCTTTTGCTCAACCAGTAATTACTCTGAGAATTCTACATTATCTGATTCTCTGGAGAATACTACTCTGACGATCGACAATCCCAGTAGCTTCTTAACCTGGTTTTACACTGCTATTATTTTAGGTTGTAGTGCTACTCCCTGGCTCCTAGCATATTTATTCAGACCTAGAGCTTTATCCATCGCCCAAAACAACTTACGTTATTATCCATCTGCTTCTAAGGCACAAACTCCAAAACCAAGCTCCCTACCTAATCCAGTCTTATCAACATCTGAAACTATTAATCGGGGGACAACTGTCACTACAGGCAAGGGGTCGTGGGGCGAGGTTTCCTCGCCCCCTTGTGAACCCCGCACCGCGGTGAAACGACGATGTAACGGTGACTCTCCTAAACCTGCGCCATCCTACCGTATTTCTTCCTGGAAGTCTTCTCCCCAGAAGAATAAGTCTTTAGCAAAAAACACAAAAAATATTAGACTACCTTTTGAGAAGCTAAAATAATTGAGTATTTTCTAGATTATGTTTTCTAGATATAATTTCTCCTATGAAAATTATTGACTCTAAAGGAAGAATTTTTGGCAAAATCAGTATTCTGGATATAGGTGCTGTTTGTGTGATCTTTTTGGTGATTATCGGGATATTTTTCTTTCCTGGTACTCCCGTTACTCAAAGTATTGTTGCTCAAACCAAGGTTAAACCAATAGAAGTAGATGTATTGGTAAGAGGTTTAAGCGTAGCGAATTTTGAAGAATTGGAGCAAGAATTGACCGCAGAAAAAGCCAATATTGTTATCCGCAATCAGCCCGCAGGTACAGTAGAAATTAAATCGAATCAGGTTTTACCCCGAACTACTCCTGTTGCTCAACCAGATGGAACAGTAAAGGCTTTACCAGACCCTAGACCAGAAGTGGCAATGATTAAAGATTTAATTTTGACTTTGGGAGGAAAAGCCCAAATTACGGGTAATGGCGCAGTATTAGACAATACTAAAAAAGTTAAAGTTGGTATGTCGATTCAATTAGAAGGAAAAAACTACGATTTTAATGGCAGTGTTATCTCTGTTCGGGTTCAAGAATAGTTTTCCTATAGGTTTGATTTAAGGTTTTAGGGTACAGAAGTGCAGAGGGGCAGACGAGTTAAACTATTTCTGCTAGTTGATTGTTTAAAGATACGAGATTAATTTCATATCTTCGCAATAAATCATTCCTAATTGTGCTGTCTGTTTCAGCTAGTCGGACTAATCCCCACAATAGATGTTCAGTCCCGATCGATTTTTTACCTTGAAGCCGAACAAGTTGTAAGGCAAGCTCTAAAATAAACTTACTTTTTGAACTAAATTTGAGCTTTTCAGAGGACTCAAAAGAATGTTCATCGGTTTCGATGTCCAGCACCACGCCATTAGACCTAAGTAAACGAGCAGAAGTTGTGTTAGCATCCGCTAACAAGCCAGCAAAAATATGTTCTGGTTCAACTAGGGATTTTTGCGCTTGTGTTGCTTCATTGCGGGCAAAATTGATGGCATTAATTGCTTTTTCAGTAAACCTCTCAAAACCAAACTCGAAACCAAAGAAGTTTTTAACTCTTTCCGCTAGTACTTGCATGGAATTTTTTGCCTCATGAATGAAGATATCTTCGATCGCGACATTGAAAACATTGGCAATTTTGAAAGCCATATCTAAGCTTGGATCGAATTTGCCAGATTCAAAACCATTAACTGCTTGACGACTAATTGCTAATTTTCTGGCGAGGTCAGATTGCGACCACTGCTGCAATTGTCTGAGTTCTTTCAGTCGGTTTTTCATGTTTTTATTTGTTCCCTGTCAAGTATTACTTTACATAATTGCCTAAATAAATGTCAAGTGTGACTTGACAAAAAAACTCATTTTTTCTGATTTCAAATTTTCACGAACTCAAAGTAGTCTAACTAAGACGAAGACCCAAAATTACTAAATCTCTTTCTATCCCATCTAATTCGGCTATTTGGGGAAGATAGCCCCATTGGCTAAATTGGTTTTGTTTAAATAATTGTAAACTTGGTTGATTGTGGGCAAAGATAAATCCTAACAGAGTGTTAATTTTTAACTTGGGACTTTGTAGAATAGCTTGTTGTAGAAGCTTGTTGCCAATACCTTGCCGACGATAGGCACTAGCTACATAAACACTAACTTCTGCTGTATGCCCATAGGCAGGACGACCATAAAAAGATTGGAAACTAAGCCAACCAGCAACAGTATTATCCTGTTCCCATACCCACAGAGGACGATTTGACCAATCGCGATCGCGAAACCAAGACTTGCGACTTTCTACAGAAACAGGATTGAGGTCTGCTGTTGCCAGGCGAGCGGGAATAGTAGTATTATAAATTTCTACAATTGTCGGTAAATCTGCTTCTGTTGCTGGGCGAATCATTAATTTGAGCAAGAGTTATATAATGGTACTCCTTGCCTGAATATTATACTGAAGAAAAAATATGGAAAACTATGTATCTAAGCTGTTTAACTCCTGGGCGAATGGTTTAGTTTTGTTTAGTCAGCGATATGGTCGTCGGGGTTGGTTGAGTTTTCTATTTATCTTGACTTTGACTATAATTATATTTTTTCCTTCTCTAAGTAATACGCAAGAAGCAATTGAGCTAAATAAACATAGATTAACAGGCACACAATTAGCTCAGAAAAATGGGTCTTGTGCTATTAAAGACATTTCCCGAGAATTAAGGGGAGTTTGGCTGACCAACATAGATAGCGAGGTCTTATTTTCCTCTCAGAGTCTCAAAGATGCGATCGCGACCTTAGCTGATTTAAATTTTAATACTCTTTATCCTACAGTTTGGAATTGGGGTTATACTCTTTATCCTTCTGCGGTAGCCAAAGCAGTGGTAGGGAAAGCTGTCGATCCGACTGAAGGACTAGAAGGGAGAGATATTTTAGCAGAAACCATTCAACAAGGACGAACAAAGGGAATGACTGTAATTCCCTGGTTTGAATTTGGTTTTATGGCACCAGCAGACTCGGAATTAGCTCAACTTCATCCTGAATGGTTAACGAAAAGACAAGATGGTAGTACTATCTGGTGGGAAGGCAAAAAACATCAAAGAGTTTGGCTTAATCCCCTACGTCCAGAAGTTCAGAATTTTATTACCGATCTAATTGTGGAAATTGTTAGCGATTATGATGTTGATGGCATTCAATTAGACGATCATTTTGGTTTTCCTGCAGATTTTGGTTACGACGAGTTTACTGTGGAGCTATATCAACAAGAGCATGGAGGTAAATCTCCCCCAGAAAATCCTCAAGATCCTGAATGGGTTCAGTGGCGAGCAGATAAAATAACTGATTATGTGGAGCAACTTTTCTATGCCATTAAAGATGCTAACCCTCAAGCAATTATTTCTCTTTCTCCTAATCCCTATCAATTTTCTCTAAAATCTTTTTTATTAGATTGGCGTAAATGGCAACAAAAAGGATTAGTTGAAGAATTGATTGTTCAAGTCTATCGTCACAAACATGATAGTTTTGTCCATGAATTAAACCAACCAGAAATTAAAGAAGCCCAAGAACATATCCCTGTTGGTATTGGTATCTTATCTGGTTTGAAAGATCGTCCTGTACCTATGGGTAGAATTCAGCAACAAGTAGATTTTACTCGCAGCCAAAATTTAGCAGGAGTTTCTTTCTTTTTCTACGAAAGTCTTTGGAATTTGGCAACTGAACCTCCTTTAAATCGTCAATATAGATTTCAATTTCTTTTTCAAGGAAAAGCTCAAAGACCCGACCTCGATAATGTTGCTTTTTCCTGTTCCTAAACTTCAATTTTGTTAAAACCTCCCATAATGCTTAAATTCGCTCTCCAAATTGAGAAAATCAAATGAGTTGGCTAATTCTCATCGGCTTTGGCTTATTTTCTGGTTCTTTGGCTGGCTTACTAGGAATAGGCGGTGGTGTTGTTTTAGTACCAATGATAGTTATCCTTGGTTATGTTCCTGCTAAAGCTGTAGCCACTAGCAGTTTGGTCATATTTTTGACTTCTCTTTCGGGTAGCATTCAAAACTGGTACATGGGTAATCTTAGTTGGCGAAGAGTTTTACTATTAGGTTTACCCTCTTTATTTACTGCCCAAATTGGTGCTTTTTTTGTTAACAAAATATCAGATAAGTACTTACTTATTGCTTTTGGAATTCTGTTGATATTTAATATCTTTTTAGGTACTCTCCGTAAACGTTTAATCAAAAAAGAAATAAATAGTAAGCAACTCAGCATAAATCCTCTCTGGGCAAGAATTTTTACTGGGAGTGCTGCTGGTTTACTAGCAGGTTTGTTTGGAGTTGGTGGCGGAATAATCATGGTTCCGCTACAAATGCTGTTATTAGCTGAAAATATTAAAACTGCTATTCGGACTAGCTTAGGAGTAATTGTGCTTACTTCTTTATCTGCGTCTATAGGCCATGCTTATCAGGGGAATGTTTTATGGATAGAAGGATTTGCTTTGGGATTGGGTGGGTTATTAGGGGCGCAAATTAGCACCCGTTTTTTACCTAGGTTACCCACTAAAATAGTTAGCTGGTGTTTTAATGTTTTGATGATGGTTATTACTGTTTACACATTTTGGAAAGCTTTTAGTATTTAGAAATTCAGCTTTTGCTTATATGGCTTTAGCTTCTGCTTCCTGTTGGAGTAGATTAATAATAGAGGTTTTTTCTAGTAACCCTACCAGAACTCCATTTTCTTTAACTACCGCCAGTTCTTTAAGATTTTTTTGTTCAATTAGCTTGATTACTTCCATCAAAGATTGATCTGATTTTACTGTAGTAATATCGATCGATTCTTTAATTAATTCTTTTACTGTAATTTCAGTCCATTTAGAAGTAGAAATTTGTTTTAAATCTTCAGTATCTATTTCTCCAATTAGTTGTCCTTCTTCATTAGTAACTAAAAATTTGCGCCATTTATCTTTACCAATCACATAATCATTGACAAATTCTCTGAGAGTTAAATTAGCTGAAACAATAGGGCTATCTTCTAATACTGCATCTTCTGCTGTATAGTTGCTTAATTTTTCGCTGACAGCAGCCGACTGGGCAGCAAAACCAGCATTTTGAAGTAAAAACCAACCAATAAATAACGTCCAAACGCTGCCAACGGGACTAACTCCAATAACTGCCAATCCACCCACAATAACTGCTAGCCAACCAAAAGCTTGACCAACTCTACCAGCAAAAATCACTCCTTTGTTGGGGTTGCCAGTAATTTTCCAGACAATGGATTTGAGTACATTACCTCCATCTAGGGGTAAACCAGGAATAAGGTTAAATAAAGCCAATACTAGGTTAATGTAAGCCAGTAAAGAGACGATCTCTTCAATTGGTTCAGATAAAGGTACGCTAGTACTAATTATGGCGAATAAAACAAATAGCAGTAAACTAACTACAGGACCAGCGATCGCTACTAAAAAAGCCTGTAGCGGTGTTTCCGATTCTTTTTCTAGGGTAGCTAAACCACCAAAGATAAAGAGGGTAATCGATTTGACAGGAATGCCTTGGGCAATGGCTACAAAACTATGACCTAATTCATGGGCTAAAACCGAAGAAAATAGTAAGATTGCTGCCAAAAATCCTAAAAGCCAGGGCAAAATAACTCCTAGCTGCGGAAATAACTGCCCTAAATCTGCTCCATAAGTTAACGTTACCAATCCTAAGACAAAAAACCAGGAAGGATTGATATAGAAAGGAATACCAAATAAACTACCAATGCGAATGCTTCCTTTCATCTTGTCTTCTCCTTTTTCTATGGCGAATTATCTTTATTTTCGCCTTTCTTACTAGGAAAATTGTAACGAAATGTAAAACGAATTCTAATCTCTTTCATACAGTAAAAACCGACATTAAGAGTACGGTCAAAAATAAATATACTCAGGCATAATAGGGTTAGAGATATCCTGAAAAACTATGTCTGATTATCCTCCTATACCTCCAGAATCCTATAGCCCTGAAGATCTTCAGCAAATTCTGTATTTAGCGATCGCTCGTCAAGGAAATCAAGAAGAGTTGAGTCGTGAACAACTTTGGGAAATTGCTGATGAATTAGATATAGATAAAAATACTTTGCAAGCTGCTGAAAGAGAATGGTTACAAGAAAAAGCAATAGCCAAAAAACGGCAGGCTTTTAATCTCTATCGGCGCAATAACTTAAAACAAAAAACCGCTAAATATCTGATTCTTAATACTTTTTTAATATCTTTTAATCTTGTTGTAGCAGGGACAATAACGTGGTCTTTATATATAGTTTTAATTTGGGGATTAGCTTTAGCTCTTAGTGCTTGGAAGACTTTCCAATCTGAAGGGGAAGAATATGAGAGAGCTTTTCAACGTTGGGATTTTCAAAACCAAGTTAAACAGACGGTAACAACGTTTTGGGATAAACTACAAAAGGCTTGGCAAGCTTGATAATACCTGCAAGCAGTCGGCAAACCTATGCGGTTTACCCATAGGTTAGGACAACTCGGTTGCTTTAGCGACCGTTATAGTATTATTTAAGTTAACAGTAGGAACAGGAGTTGAATTAGTAGTTTGAAGATTGCGATCGAGTTGAGAAATCATCGGAAAATCTGATTGATCAGGAATAAAATTAGCCCAAGCATTTTCTAGTGCTTTATTACTTTCTGATTAGAATACCTTGCTTAGGACTGAAAAGAAATGATAATAAGAAAAACCCAAATACAATCAGAACAATTGCTGCGCCAGAAGGCAAATCGAAATAGTAGCTAAGATACATACCACTAACTGTAGAAAACACACCAATAATTGCCCCTAAAATCATCATTTCATGTAACTCTTTAACTAATAAATAAGCTGTAATAGCAGGCCCGACTAAAAGAGACATTACTAGCAAAACACCTACGGTTTGCATACTAGCAACAATAGTTAAAGTGATGGCGCAAATCAAACCAAAATAGAGAAAATTCACTGGTAAGCCACAAGCTTTTGCACCAATAGGATCGAAGGTATAAAATTCTAATTCCTTATAAAAAAGTTTAGTTAAAATGAGAATAATAGCTGTGATAATTGCTGTTTGAACTACCTCCTTAGATGTAATAGCCAAGATATCTCCAAATAAAAGATCGTCTAAATCTATTTGATGAGTTTTGAGCAAAGTAATTAAAATTACCCCTAAAGCCAAAAAACTACTTAATACTAATGCCATAGCAGCATCTACTTTAATAGTCGATCGCGACTGAATGATCATTACTAGCCTGTAGCAATAATTTGGTGATTAAGTAACAAAAATCGATCGTAGTTATTCAAGGTTAAGCCTAAATCATGACTAATTACTAATAAAGTTTAATCAAAATCATTATCATGAGCTAATTTCTTAAAAAATGAACAATTTATTGCGTAGTTCAATTTTGTGCTTAACATTAGGATTTATAGGATGCTCTACAGTAAACCAAAACCAAGTTGCCATAGCCAAAGATAAACCAATTGTGGTGGTATCCCATGATGTTCTTTGTGATTTAACTCAAACTATTGCAGCAGATACGATCGAGTTGAACTGCTTGCAGAATTCTGGTCAAAATATCCATACCTATAGCCCTACTCCTGCGGATAAAAAAGCGATCGAATCAGCGCAACTAATTCTTTACGGGGGCTATCAATTAGAACCAACTATCACGAAATTAATCCAAGCAAGTAATAATCCTGCACCCAAAATACCAATCTATGAAAGGGCAGTTCCCCAACCAATTATGGTGAAAGAACATCATTATGAAGGGGAAGATATTAATGATGACCATACGGCAGAAGAGACTAATGAGGAAGAAGAACTACAAGCAGATTCCCATGTTTGGCATAATGTAAATAATGTAATGACTATAGTAGAGTTGCTTCAATCACTACTAGTTCAAATGAATCCTAACGAAGCTGTACTTTATTTACAAAACGGTCGAGCTTTAAGCCAGCAACTAGGACAACTCAATGTTTGGATAGGAGAACAAATTGCTACTATTCCCCAAGGAAAAAATATCTTAGTTACTGCCCACGATTCTTTAAATTATTATGCTCAAGCTTATAACTTTGCCGATTATAAAACATTACAAGGTCTAGGAGAAGACGCAGGTTCAACTGCTGCTAGATTAGGTACACTAGCGACAAAAATCCAAGAAATTGGCGTAGCCACCATTTTTGCTGAAGCGGGAGAAAGCGATCGATTGATTAAGACCATTGCTCGTGAAGCTAACGTGCAAGTAGGAGAAACACCACTACTAACAGAAAGTTTAGGACAACCAGGTACACCCACAGATAATTATATGGGCATGATGACTACTAATACCTGTGCCATTGTGGAGGGATTAGGGGGGGAATGTACACCTTTTCAGTAATTTGCCCTAACACTCATACTTCTTAAGTCCGAATTTGTCCCATTTTGACTTTAATATAATGGTGGGAATATCTTGTTAAGATTGTCCCCTCGTGCAATCAGCAGTATAGAAAGATAACTTATCTAATTGAGGTCAAAAGTTACACAAAACTATGATTATTTTTGATTTTTTAATAATTTTTCTCACTTGTTTAGCTCTTGCTTTGTTCAGCCTGCAAAATACTCAAGAAATAGCTCTAAAAATTCTGCCTGAGCTTGAAATCCAAGTTTCTCTAGCAGTTGCGCTGATTGTTTCCATGGGTCTTGGAGCTATCCTATCTGGACTTTATCTGACCTGGATTAAAGTACGCAATTACTTTCAGTTTTGGGGTAAGACGCGTCAAATCAAAAATCGAGAAAAACAGATTCAGCAACTAAAAGAAGATATCGAATCTCGCCAAGCTGAACTAGAATTATTGCGTCAAGAAAAAACAATTTCAGAATCTGAAGTAGCTTAACTTTGACTTCTCCCCTGGTTTTAAATCAGGGGATTATAAGCTGAGGATTCAGGATAGCTAACTGTAGCCAGTTTTGATCGTGAAAGATAAATTAATGTAGAGAAGCTTTAACAGGAAAACGAACTGTAAAACAACTACCTTTTCCTAACTGACTCTCTACTAAAATTATCCCGTTATGTAGCTGAACGATCTCTTTGGCGATCGCTA
>JBFRWE010000390.1:0-5124 GCA_051439345.1 Xenococcaceae cyanobacterium | reverse complement strand
TTTCAGGGGTATGATTTTAAGATTTGACGGTTGAGACGGGCAGAGGAAGCAGAGGGGGAAAAGCCCATTCTTTCGTTCTAACTAGAGTTAAGATTTTCAACTTTATTAAAAACATACACTTGAAAGCGTGGAGAGGGGGAGACGCGGAGAAGGCTTGATGTTTTTTTCCTAATTCAATATTTCCTATGTTTTACTGGGGAAGAAAAGATTATTTTCTCTGGTGAATGAGTCGTCATAGTTGGACAATTATTTGTTTAGCTTACATTATTGGTTTATTATCTACAGGCTTATGTGATTGGTCTAATTCTGATTGGCAAAATTTAGTGATAGTTGCCTTAGGATTTGCAGGATTAAGTATAGTTACTTCGATCGCTATAGCTCGTTTTCGTTATCTAAGAAAATATAGAAAAGTTTGTTTGAGTGCAGGAATTGTTGCTATTTTTGCTCTAGTTTATTTTCAGGTGCGCATACCTCAACCTAGAGTAAATGATATTGGCTATTTGTTAACAGAATCTTCTAGCCAATTTATTACTATAGAAGGTACTGTTTTAACTGAACCGAGATTGACAGGTGAAGAACGAATGAAGTTTTGGTTTAAACCGATTCAAGTACAACAATCTCCACCTAAAAAAGTATCTGGCAAATTATATGCAACCTTACCTTTATCACCAGAAGTTAATATATATCCAGGAGAAAATATAAGTATTAAAGGGATTTTATATCGACCACAGACTGTTAAGAATCCAGGTAGTTTTGATTTTAAAACTTATCTTAATCATGAGGGAGCTTTTGCTGGTTTAAAGGGATTAGAAATTAAAGTTAAACATAATCAAAGTGAACCCCATTGGGGTTGGTGGAAGATACGACAAAGAATTATTAAAGCGCAAATTAGTGGGTTAGGAAGTCCTGTTGGTGAGTTAGTAAGTTCCATGGTTTTGGGGAGAAGGGCAGTAGATTTACCCCAAGATATTCGCGATCGCTTCATCAAAGCTGGATTGGCTCATATTTTGGCTGCTTCTGGTTTTCATGTATCTTTACTATTAGCAGTAGTATTGAAGGCAACTAATCGTTTGTCAACCAAATCACAATTTTTGATTGGCATATCTACTCTAATAATTTATGTTGGTTTAACTGGATTACAGCCTTCAGTAATTCGCGCTACTTTAATGGGAGTTGGTGCATTAGTTGGTTTATTATTAGATCGTAAAGTAATACCTTTAGGTTCATTACTTTTAGCTGCAACTATACTTTTATTATTTAATCCTTTATGGATTTGGAATTTAGGTTTTCAACTTAGTTTTTTGGCTACTTTTGGCTTAATTGTTACTGTACCAGCAATCACTAAAAGATTGGATTGGCTACCACCTACTATTGCGACGATAATTGCTGTTCCTTTAGCTGCTTCTATCTGGACTTTACCCCTAATTTGTTATGTTTTTAATACTGTTGCCACCTATAGTATTTTAGTCAATATTATTAGTACGCCTCTCGTAACTATTATTAGTTTAGGAGGAATGATTAGCGCGATCGCCTCTCTAATTGTTCCTATTGTGGGCAGTGCGATCGCTTCTTTTCTTTTGTATCCTACTCTTTTATTAATTGAAATCACTAAACTTTTTACTAATTTACCAGGAAGTGCCTTAGCGATCGGTAAAATTTCTCTTGGCTCACTACTTTTAATTTATATATTTTTCGGTTTGGTTTGGCTAAGTAAATGGTGGCAAGAGCGGTGGCACTTTGTCTTACTACTTACCATGACTTTAATAATTTTGCCTATTATCTATAATCATTTCAATTTAGTTCAAGTTACTATATTCGCTGCTAAACAAGAACAAGTAATAGTCATTCAAGATAAAGGCAAAGTAACTTTAGTTAATAGTGGGCAAGCAGATACAGCAAAATATACAGTCTTACCTTTTTTAAAAGAACAAGGTATCAATTATATTGATTATGGAATAGCTTTAGATAGTTCATCTAGTTTTAACGAAGGTTGGGCACAAATTGCCACTGCTTTACCTATTAAAAATTTAGTAATTAATCCTGCGATCGAGCCATTAATTAAAATCAATTACAATGAAATCAAATTATTATCAGCAAATGCAAAAATTTCCTTTGCTTCAACTAAAATAGAGTTGATCAATAATCAACCTCCTTTACTTAAACTACAAGTCCAAGATTTAACTTGGTTAATATTAGGTAAATTCAAAAAAGAGAAGCCAATAAATCCAGAAAAATATTTGCGGAAAAATGATTTAAATTATACATCTCAGATATTTTTATATTCTGGGAGAAAACTAGAGCCAACATGGTTAGAAATACTCCAACCCAAAATAGCGATCGCATCTACATATCAAATCAAACCAGAGAGTAAAAAATTATTGCAAGAAAAACAAATCCAATCTTATATTACTGGTCAACATGGTGCTATTATTTGGCGACCTAAAATTGGGTTTAAAACGATGTTAAATGATATAAATAGTTATTAGTTATTAGTTATGAGAAATCAATGTATTTAAATTACTAAAGCGATTCATAAATTTACGATCGATATAATCTTTGAGATACCAAAGTAGGGGAGATTGCCATCCTATCGCTCCCCAAGATGCGATCGCACTTTTATCTCCTGTACCAATTAAGGCTAAATATTTTTTCTGGGGAATATAAGATTTTAAAGGTTGTCCTGGGATCATTCTGCGCCAATTGTCTAACAGTGGTTTTCCTTGTCTTACAGCAAACACTCCCGCTTTAGGGCGATCGTAGTTAACCATAGTTGCAATATCACCAGCAGCAAAAATATGAGGATGAGACACAGATTGGAGAGTATCTTTAACTAAGATAAAGCCTTGAGAATTAGTAGCTAATCCTGATTCTTTAAGCCAATCTGGTGCATGAGCTTGAGTTACCCAAAAAGTATAATCAGATTCTACAGTTAGACCAGACTCACACCTAATTTTATCTGGGAGAACTTCTTCAACTCTTTCTTGAAGATAAATTTCGATTCCTCGCTTAAGTAAAATTTTCTCTAAACGTTGACTCACCCAATTATTATGACCCGATAATAATTTATTACCCCGATGAATTAGGTTAATCTCGTAATTATTAGCTGTTCCCGTCTCAATACCAAGACGATGGTACATATTCAAAGCTAACTCCACCCCTCCAGCACCACCACCAACAATCGTAATTTTTAAAGATTTTTCTGGATTGTTTTTAGCTATGTCTAGTAATTTTGACCAAGCAACGAGAAATTGAGGTACAGGTTTAGCAGGAATAGCATATTCTTTTTCCCCTGGTACAGATATAGTTGTGGGAGTACTGCCAATATCGATCGATAAATAGTCAAAAGAAATTGGCGAATGATGATGACAAATTACTTGATTCTGTTCTAAATTTAAACCAATGGCTCGATCGATTAATAATTTTGCTTGGGCAAACTTTGATAAAGAAGATAAATCAATATGGGTTTGCTCGTAGCTATAAAAACCCGCAACATGACCAGGTAACATCCCCGAATAAGGAGTTTGGTCTACATCACTAATCAAAGTAAGATTGATTCCTGGTATAGGATTGAGTCCAAACAATTTTAGAGCGATCGCATGACTATGACCACCACCTATTAAAACTAAATTGGGCATAAATAATTAAGGAATAAGTAATGAGTAATAAGTTATTGATATATAGCAGTTCTCATACTGGTGAGGTACAGAGTTTTTGGTTTTGAGGCAGAAGGCAGAGGGCAGAAGGCAGGTGTTAGGTGTACCTCATGAGTCCGAGAAACGCTATAGCGATCCTAAATCATTTGTGAACAAAATCTACTGATAACTACTTCCTAATCCCTATCCTTACTGTACGGACGTTCCATGGAACGTCCCTAACAACTAACTACTCTCTAAACTTTCGTACCTGATATTCCCTCATATTGGCATATTCATAGTTATCCTTGCCGATCTGTTTCTCAAAGGCTTTTTCTGTTTGAACTAAAACTTCTTGAGGAACTGATTTCCATTGTTCTCTTGTTTGCCAACGAATAACCAAAGATACTCGATCGACTCGGTTAGGATCGAGCCATACTTCTTTGCCTAAAAAGCCAGAAAATTTTTCTAGAGTGGCAGTCCAAATCTCCCTATCTACTTGGATAAATTTTTCGCGAACTTCAGGTACTACTTTAAACTCTAGCCACTCAATAACCATGTACTTTTTCTAAATTTAGTTAATACTATAAAAGATTAAGATAGATAAAGTGATAATAGCAACAGAATAAATAACCATGGCATCCACCTTATTAGAAGCAGCAATAATCAATCAGCCAACTATACATAAATTACCTCATGGTCTAACCATCATTGCTGAACAAATGCCAGTAGAAGCAGTAAATCTCAACGTCTGGCTTAATGTTGGTTCAACTAGAGAAACAGACCAAATAAATGGTATGGCTCATTTTTTAGAGCATATGGTATTTAAAGGCACTCCAAATCTAAAAATAGGAGAATTTGAGTATTTAATTGAACAAAGAGGAGCAGTTACCAACGCTGCAACAAGTCAAGATTATACTCACTATTACATTACCACTGCACCAAAAGATTTTGCTGAATTAGCCCCACTACAATTAGATGTAGTACTCAATCCTAGTCTTGAAAATGAAGCTTTTGAAAGAGAAAAATTAGTTGTTTTAGAAGAAATTCGTCGTTCAGAAGATAATCCTCGTCGTCGTACTTTTTCTAGGGCAATGGAGATGTGTTTTGACAGTTTACCTTATCGTCGTCCTGTCTTGGGTCCTAGTGAGGTAATCGCCAACTTACGCTCAGAACAAATGCGCGATTTTCATTATCATTGGTATCAACCTACTTGCATAACAGCAACAGTAGTAGGTAATTTGCCTGTAGAAGAACTAATTGACACTGTTACTAGAGGATTTGAGGAACACGTTGCTTATGAAAACTACCACTCTCCACTTTCTACTGACTACTGCCTAATCTTTGAACCTCCTTTTAAAGAGATTATCCGCCAAGAATATGTTGATGAGTCTTTGCAACAAGCCAGAATAGTAATGATGTGGCGCGTACCAGGGATGCAACATCTAGAAGAAACCTATGCTTTAGATATTTTGGCAGTAATTTTAGGACA
>JBFRWE010000389.1:0-6802 GCA_051439345.1 Xenococcaceae cyanobacterium | reverse complement strand
AAAACTGAGAATGGAAATGTAGTAGTAACAACTCATCTATATGATGGTAAAAAAAGCTTGCCTTTAGACATAGAATTATATCAGCATAGTGATTCATTGGCAGAAGGAAAAAAAGACCGTGAGTTTAAGAAAAAACCAACCTTAGCTTTGGAGTTAATTGATAAAAGTTTGAGGCGAGGATATAAACCAGGAATAGTTTTAATAGATTCATCTTATGGTAACAATACATCTTTTTTAAAAGACTTAGAAGAAAGGAAACTAAAGTACGTAGGAGGAATAGCTAAAAATCGTAATATTTTAGTTCAAAATAAATCAGGAAAAACAGAGACAATAAGAATAAATGAATATGCTCAATGGCTATCATCAGATGAATTTAAGGAGATTCAAATACCAGGTAAAAAACCCAGAACTGTGTGGGTAGCAATACTAGAAGCAGAAATATCTCAACTAAAAGGTCAAAGAAAAATAGCTATCGTCATGAGTGCGCCAATCTTTGAAGAAGCTGAAGATATTGACTATTTAATCACAAATGTTAAAGGTGAAATAGTAACGCCACAATGGATAGTTGAAACTTATTCAGTGAGAAACTGGGTAGAAGTTTTCTATAGAGAAGCTAAGGGATGGTTAGGACTAAGTGAATACCAAGTGCGAGAAAAAAAAGGTTTAGAAAGACACTTTATTCTCGTATTTTGTGCTTATACTTTCATTCTTTGGCATAAGCTAACTGGAGGTTTAAGAAGGCGTTGGGCAAATAAACCTTTGGATACCTTTCCTGAAGCTTTAGAGGCATTTCGTACAGCCATATCTTATCGTTTTGTCCAATGGCTGAATCAGAATCATCACGTATTTACTGCTTACAAAAAGAGTTTAGGCTTTGTTTGGGCATAATTTTTGTTTAAGTCTTGGCGATCGCTTTATTTATCAATGTTAAAGTCAGTTATTAAAAGCATTATACCTTATTTTGACTAGCAAAATTGTTTAAGTCCCGTTAAGGATTAAAGTGCGAACTCAACCTGATTGGTTACTTAACTGAGAAGCCCTACATCCCTCCTCGTTAGAGGATTTCGTAGGAACGAATCGCACCTTCGCCCTGAAGGGCGGAGATTCTAGCCAAAAGATTAAGTTCTACTCAAAAACAGTAGCACCAATTAATACATTAGGCCATTTTGAATCTGCTTTGGCAATATTACCTGGAACATCTCTCAGCCACTGTCTTTGAACTTGTGGGCTGTAGTTAAGATAAAGCTTGCCATCAACAATTTTCCAAGCATTAGGATCGGTGGAAACTACGTTACCTTCACTTACTGCTTTAGCACAGTAACCGCCATATTGAGGAGCATAGGCTTCAGGGTTACTAGCAAAAAGCCTCTTATTCTCGTCACTAGAAAATCTCCAGGTAGCTCCCTGCCATTCATATTCATAGTTACTACTACCTTTGACAGCTTGGCCTTGTGTAAAGTATGCTACTGGGTCAGTTCCTCTAATTGCTAAACCACTTTTAGATTCGGTGTATACTTGCGGTGCAGATTTAGTTTTTCCAGCACAGGGATTAGCTCCTGCACAAGGATTTTGACTAGCACAAGGATTTACACCAGCGCAGGGATTAGCTCCCGCACAAGGATTAACTTGAGCAGCACAAGGGTTAGCTGTCGCAGTATTCCAACTCCCAGAAATACCAACAAATCCTAAAGTAATAATTGACGCGGTAGTAGCAGCAACAAGATATTTAAGCTTCATAATAGTTATTTTTTGCTTTAAAAGACATGAAATTCACTGAACAGGCGTTATTTTTGCCTGCAACACTTTTATTAAAAAATAATCAGATGAGCCATTACTGAAATAATTCTTGAAAATTGCTGAGAATACGGATAAGATTTCTGAGCTTTCTTGTTACGAATGCCTATTCCCTCTTCCTTGTTCCCTTTAGCAATGATTAGACTAAAAAAACATTTATACTAATTGCATTTAATTGATATTAATAGTAGTTAGTAGAGCAAAAGGCTGTTGGACTTTGAAAATTTCCTTCTTCAAAACACGCTTGTTTGCTCCACTATATGCCAGTCTGGCTTTATCACTCATTCTTTTATTGGGTCAAGAAGCTTTGAGTTTTATAGTGGGAGTACGTCAACAAAAGGCTATAGAGCAAATTATTCCTCGCTTTGAAGCCAAACGAGAAAGTGAGTATTTACTTGAAATAGTACTTCACAAAAAAGCCATTTTGCAAAGTTATTTACTCGATCCAACCAATATTATTATGTCAAATTATACGCGAAAGGAAGATGAATTCCACCGTAGTATCGATCGCCTATTCTTACTATTACAAGACAACTCTATTCAGCTTAAACAACTTCATAATATTCAAACTTTCTATGATGAGTGGCATAATCAATCGATTCAACCACTTCTCGATCGCTCTTTTTCTGAACCCGAACTACCTATACCTAGTTCTTTAGATCCTCTCCAAATGTCTGTGGAAAATCTAATTAAATATGAAAACAAGCTGTTGGATAATTCTAGTAGACACTTAAATCAGTTAGAGCAGTTGAATCGAGTCAACTTAGGTCTCAGTTTGTTTAACATCATGGTTATCTTGATAGGAGCAGGAATAAACTTGTGGTTGCTGCGACAAAGAGTTGAGTTACCTTTAAAACATTTAACTAAAGTAAGTCATACTTGGCGAAAAGGACAACTACAAGCTCGATTAAAATATTCATCCGAAGATGAAATTGGTCAACTAGCCAAGGCACTTAATCTTATGGCTAGTAATCTTGATACTAATCAACAGCGTATCGAGAGCCGAACTAAACAATTAGAAGACTTGATTAGAACACTGTCTCACGATCTGCGTACTCCACTATTGGCAAACCGTAATACTCTAGATGCGATTCTGGGAGGAGCATTTGGCTCTGTAGACAATCTTTTAAAAGAGTTACTCAGAGAATATCGCCAAGCGAATGAAGATCTGATTAGGCTAGTGGAAGACTTACTTGATGTAAGTCGTTATGAAGCTAAGGGTGACAAAATTATCAATCGAGAACCTCTAGATTGGTCAAAACTTTTTGCTCGCGTTACGTCTTGGACTCAAAGTGTTTCTCAACAAAAGTGTGAGCTTGTATGTAATATTGCTCCTTCATTACCAACTGTTTATGGCGATCCGATCGAAATTCAGCGAGTTTTACAAAATCTGGTGGATAATGCTGTCCGCTTAAGCGAGCCCGATCTACAAGTATGTCTTGGGGTAAATTTCTTTGAGGATAAGCGGGTTAAAGTTTATGTAAGCGATCGAGGACCAGGAATTGCTGCCCATGAGATAGAACATCTATTTTATCGCTTTGCTCAAGGACTAGGTCGCCAAGGAAGAGCAGGACTGGGATTATATCTATGTCGCCAGATTGTTGAAGCTCATGGAGGAACTATTCAAGTTGACAGTACTGTGGGTGAAGGAAGTACTTTTTGGTTCACACTCCCAATAGAATAGTACTCTACTTTAATGACACCTATCCCTTAAATCAACCCTGACAAAGTACTAGCAAAATTCACTAAAACAACACAAAATTGTTTCAAAATGAGAATCGCTATGATCAAAGTATTTTGCTATTTAAGCAATTAAAATCCCAATAATATGCCCATATGCCCACAATTGACGAACAGTCTCGTATTCGTGTTCTGTTAGTAGATGACCATAATTTGCTTCGCCTTGGTTTAAAAGGTCAATTTAGTTTAGAGCCAGAGTTTGAAGTAGTAGGAGAAGCTCAGGATGGAGAGCAAGCTATTAACTTGGTTGAGCAACTGAATCCTCATATCGTATTGATGGATATAGATCTGCCCATCACAGATGGGATAACCGCTACCCAGCAAATTAAAAATAGTGATAATGTCACCCGCATTATTGCCCTGAGTGCTTTTGGCGATGACGATAGCATAATTGGGATGTTGGCTGCTGGGGCAGATGGCTACTGTCTCAAAAGTATTGAATGGCAACAACTTTTAGCAGTTATTCGGTTAATTCAGAGTGGAGGAACTTATCTCGATCCCAAAATTGCGCATAAAGTAGCCGTAATGCTCAAATCTCAGGTTAATTTAGCCCAAAAACCTGCTGTCAAAACATCTTCTCCTCTGAGTGATCGCGAGCGGGAAATATTACAATTTATTAGTGAAGGGTTATCTAACCCAGAAATAGCCAAACAAATTCATCTTTCTCTAGGAACTGTGAAGTCTTACGTTCGCAATATTCTTAGTAAACTGAGTGTAGACGATCGCGTTCAAGCAGCAGCTAAAGCAGTACGCGAAGGATTAATCTGATTTTTTAGACTTGTTCAATCCAAATTTTAACTAGGTAGATATCCAGGTGGATATCCAGGTGGACAGTGTTGCGATATCATCCGCTCAGGAAAAAAAATAACTGATAGACAGTGTTAAGAAATATTGCTTATAAGCGATACTTAGATTGTCTAGACTAAGCCAAGTAAAACTCGGTAAGAGGTCTACTGATTAGGAGTAAATAAGGTGAGTAAGTTAAAATTTTCTAGAGCATGGAGCATTATTTTCTTCAGTGTCATATTTTTAGGTATTCTTAATCCAAATATTGCTGAAGCTGGTAATGAGGAAAAGTCTTATGGTAGCTATAGAGAAGCTAACAAATCGACAGAATTAGTAAAAAATAAAGGGTACAATTTACAATTTCCCATAGCATGTAGCATTATATCCTTGGGTATTACAGGTTTAGGTATTTTTAATCCCAAAAGTGCTAAAGCTAAGCAAGCTAAAACAGTTACCAGTATTGTTAAAGCTAATAAAGGTGAAAAACCTAGTGGTGGCTATGGAGAAGCTAACAACTCAACACAATGAGACAAGGTAAGTCGTGAATTTATCTCTTGTGAAAATTGTCAGGAGCGATCTCCTCTGGATATTTACTTAGTGCCAATTAATACTGTTCCCCAACCTAGATCGGCAATTGAGCTTGACTATCAACCCACATCACTAGAGGTAGTTAATTGAAAATAGGAATTGCTGAAGTTCAAAAGTTCAGGAGTCAGAATGAATCTATTTTCATCCCTGGGTTGTGAACTATGGCTCATGGTATCCCTTGCATAAATCTTTTGTGGCATAGTTAAAAATTTTTTATTTTGATTTTTGACAATTCAAATAGGAGTATATAAGATGAGCAAGTTAAAATTTTCCAGAGCATGGAGCGTTATTTTCTTAGGTATAATATCTTCAAGCATCTCCAATACAAACATTGTTCGAGCTAGCCAAGATGAAACAGCTACGAATAATGTTCCTATTCAACCTAGCCAAGAGAAAGAACCTCATTGGGGCTATGGAGGGGTTCACAATCCTACGAAATGGGGGGAGTTGAGTCCTGAATTTGCAGCTTGTGAAAATGGTAATAATCAGTCTCCTGTAGATATCCATTCAGTTGAAATTAGTCCTGTTCACCAAGCTACATCCGCTAGAATTGAATTCAACTATCAACCTACACCATTAGAAGTAGTTAATACTGGACATACCATTCAGGTTAATTATGCTGAGGGTAGCTCTGTCAAGATTGACAGTCAAGAATATAAACTAAAACAATTCCATTTCCATACTCCCAGTGAGCATAGGTTCAATGGTGAAGCATATGCTATGGAAGCTCATTTAGTTCACCAAAATCAAAATGGTGAATATGCGGTAATTGGTCTACTGATTGAGCCAGGTTCAGAAAATAAACTCCTGAAAAATATCTGGGAAAATATACCTGAAAGAGGACAAGTAAAGGCTGTAAGTGATGTCACTATTAATGTTGCTAATTTATTGCCCCGGAATGAATTACACTATCATTATTTAGGTTCTTTAACTACACCTCCCTGTTCTGAAGGAGTGAACTGGTATATTTTCAGAGAACCAATTCAAGCTTCTCTAGAACAAATTCAACAATTTCATGCAATTTATAGTGTTAATTCTAGACCAATCCAACCCATCAACAATAGACATATTAAGTTTGAAGGATAAAGATTATAATTGAATCTCTTTGCCAACGCGGGGCGGAGATTCTAGCTATCAGCTATTAGCTAAAAAAACTGAAAGCTGATAGCTTAAGTTATTGAAGCTAAATTTTAGGCGATCGCAATATTCCCCAGAGTAGGAGAAACCAAGGTACTTTGATATTAGGTATTAGCCAGGCATATTTTCTGAGGATAGAGAAACTAAAAGGAAGGATAAAACGAAGAGAACGTAAGGAGACGGGGCGGTTATCATCTTTGTCTACCAGATTATATTTTTCTGCTAGTTCAGCTACAATTCCTACTTTACCCGTGTAGCGCATAATCTGGGGTTCGGCAGCAAGAGCAGCAATAACTCTACCTGTCAACAAAGGAGTTTCCCAATTGTAACCATCCCCAAAAGTTGCCCGAGAATCACTTGACTCCATTTCCTCGGCAAAATTAATAATCTGTTCTGTACCTACAATTCCAGGCCAAAGCGAGATAGAAGCCACGTTATCTGATTTTAATTCTACCGCCATATCCGCAGCCAAGCGATCGCAAGCTGTTTTTCCCACTCCATAGGCAGCAGCAAAAATGTAAGACAGACTCCCCCAAGAAGAAATAGTACAAATTAATCCCTGTTTATTTTTAGTCATCATGCGAGCAGCCAAAACACTGGTAATATAGTGGCTACGTAGACCAACATGGTTAATCGCATCCCAAAGACTAGGTTCAGATTGCCAAAAAGGTTTTCCATGGGCATTTCTAATTGCCTGAACTCCAGAAAAAACATTATTAACTAACAAGTCTAGTTGTCCCTGTTGTTCATCTTGAAT
>JBFRWE010000388.1:0-15225 GCA_051439345.1 Xenococcaceae cyanobacterium | reverse complement strand
CAATTTTTTTCATGATTTTGTTGTGTTGACAGCTTGGTAATTTGAACATTAACATACAAATTATATATATAAATTATCCACTGTTTTTGGTTTGATTTAACTGTGGGGGGGGTTCGCGAACCGCCCCTACTGACGGCAAGGACGAAAAGACTTACGGTGTTGAGGAGATGAACCATATTGCTCGATCGCAAGACGATGCTTTCTAGTCGGATAGCCTTTATTAGCAACTAAATCATAATTAGGGTAATCAACAGCAAGACTAGTAATTAAGTCATCTCGCCATACTTTAGCCAAGATACTCGCAGAGGCGATCGCTGCTGATTTATTATCCCCTTGAACAACCGCTTTCTGAGATAGGGGAAGATCTCGAAGAGTAAATTTACCATCAACTAAACATACTTCTGGCGATACTTTTAACCCTAGTACTGCCCGCCTCATTGCTAGTAAAGAAGCTTGCAGAATATTAAGTCGATCGATTTCTGCTACATTAGCCTGAGCAATATGCCAACTACTTACGATTGCTTGAATTGGTTTAACTAACTCCCTCCGTTTTTGGGCAGATAACTTCTTACTGTCGCGAACACCAATTTCTGCCAATTGAGGTAGGTTAGATAACGGCAATGTTACTGCTGCTGCTACCACAGGTCCAAATAAAGCTCCTCGCCCTACCTCATCTACTCCTGCTATCAAGATATTATCCTCAGCTAATTCTGATACCAGATGGCGATCGTCAAATAGAAAGTCATTCAACTTTTATACTTGAGCCTCAACTTCTTTCTGAGCAGAAGAACGACGGCGACGGCGACGGCGAACATTGCTAGTCTCATCATTTTCTGCTAAAGACTCATTGGAGTCGGTATTCTCTACTTCAACTGGAGGCTCACTATCCTCTACCTCAACTTTAATTGGGTCAAGAGAAATGGTAGATTTTGGCTCCGAGGTTCGTACCACGTCTTCTTCTCCAGGGGTTTTGATTTGAATCAAAACTGATTTGGGGTCTTTAAATTCTCTTTCTAAGCGAACTAAAGGAGAGACTCCCATGAGAGCATACATTTCCTGCTCCAATTTACTCATTTCTACGGAAACTTTTTCTAGGGTTACTTCTTCTCGACGGGAAGAGCGATTTGAGGAAGAAGGACGAGATTTACGCTCTTCATAAGTATTATTTTCTACCTCTATGTCTCTAGTACCATTACCATCCCCATTTCCTAATTCTTCTTTCATTAGGAGTTCATTAAGGCGACGACGACGACGACGACGATTATTACCGGAAACGCCTCCTTGTTCTTGATAGCTAGGATGATTGATTAATTCTAATTGTTGAGGACTGCTATCGTAACCATAATCTGGCGATGAGTCTAAATCATTATCTTGGTTATATTTATCGGGAATGCTAGGAACAATTGGTGGAGGAGTAATGGGTGGACTTTCTAAAGACTCGCCCTCAGGTTTTCCTGGTAGATGAGCTAAATGTCCCAAACCACCGCAACTAGGACAAGTTTGACCAAATAGCTCGTAAATATTTTTACCTTGACGTTTACGAGTTAATTCTACTAACCCCAATTCAGAAAGTTGAGCAATTTGCGGTCTAGCTTTATCCGCTTTGAGAGTATTATTAAAATGTTCTAGTAATTTTAATTGGTCTCTGCGGGAGTCCATATCGATAAAGTCAACGATAATCACCCCACCAATATTGCGGAGACGTAACTGACGAGCTATTTCTGTAGCTGCTTCGCTATTAGTCCACAAAACTGTTTCTCTAGCAGTAGCAGAACGAGTAAAAGAGCCAGAGTTAACATCAATTACAGTCAAAGCTTCCGTTGGTTCAATAATAATATAACCACCAGAAGGTAACTCTACTCTAGGTTTGAGAGCTTCGCGAATTGCTGCATTAACACGGTAATATTCTAGAATTGGTTGACGCTCTCGATGATAGTCGATAAATACACCTTGGGGAGAACGACCAGCACCCCAGTTCATTAGCTGTTGTTTAACTCGTTTAACCCCAGCCTGAGAATCCAACACAATACTGTTGACTTCAGCAGAATACATATCTCGCAGTACTCGCTGAATAAAATCATCATCGCGATTGAGTAGAGCAGGAGGTTTAGTGTAACTGGCTTGATATTGGATAGATTCCCACTGTTTCTGGAGAAATTCCAAGTCTTCCATGATGGCTTCTTCTGCCTTTCCTTCTGCTTCAGTTCTGACTAGTAATCCCATACCAGCAGGTTTAACCAGAATAGCTAAAGCTCTAAGACGACTGCGTTCATTATCTTCTTTAATTCTCCGCGATAATTTAACTCCTTTACCATAAGGCATTAACACTAAATATCGACCAGGTAAAGTAATATTACCTGTCAGTCTTGGTCCTTTATTGCCTGTAGGTTCTTTCATCACCTGAACTAGAACTTTTTGTTGCGGAGTTAGGAGTTCGGTAATTGCAGATGCTGTTTTTTTCAAACGTAATGGACCGAGATCGGTAACATGAATGAAACCGTTTCTTTCTGCATCGCCAATGTTAACGAAAGCTGCATCTATCCCAGGAATAACGTTTTCTACTGAACCAAGATAGATATCGCTCACTTGCTGATTGCCAGTGGCTACCACAAGTTCTTGGATGTGATCTTCCCAAAAAACGGCGGCGATGTGATGCTGTTCCGCAATAATAATTTGTTTTGGCATTAATTTTCCTCAAAATTTCTTCGCAGGTTGAGACACCCAATCGCTGTGTCCTCCAACATTGCTTGATTTCAAATATGTATAAGACGTATAAAACGGATAAATAATCTTTAGTTAAATTTAAAGATTATTTAGGCACAACCAAAAATTTAGATAGATAACTACTCTAACTGCTTAACTAGAGTCTTGAGTGATTTTCCTTCTTACGGAAAGCTTTCTTAACTAGAAAGACTAGATTAACGGTTAAGCCTAAGATTAGGTTTGGCTGAAAGTGTAGCTGTGGCTGTAACTTAGTTACAACCCCTCAAAAATGGTGAATTTTAGTAAGACACCTGGGATTCGATTTTCTCTGCTAGTTCTTCTAGCATAGATAATATTACACCACAGAATTACAGTAGTGATAATTAAATCAAATTTTAACTTGAATATAACCTTGTCTAACAACTTTTGACAAGAAAATTGTTTTTTCCTCTTGACGAATTGCCTTAGAGGAGGTTTCCCTCTCTTAATATGACTTTAAGAGCAAGTTATTTGGGAGTTTTGGCTTTTTGCCTGACGCAAAGCACAAATGGTCGCGATCGCTTCTGTTCCTACTTTCTTTATTTCTGCTGCTGTATTAAACCTGCCGATGCCGAAACGTAAAGACCCATAAGCTAACTCCCTCGAATGCCCTAATGCCGTTAAGACGTGGGAAGGGGCGGTAGAAGTAGTAGAACAAGCTGAACCAGAAGAGAGGGCAACAAAGGGTTGCATCCCTAACAACAAAGCCGAACCGTCTACCCCTTTTACACTAACATTCAGATTGCCTGGAAGTCTTTGAGTCGGATGACCATTAAGTTTAATATCTCCTATTTTACTTAAAATATGCCAAAGCTGCTCTCTTAACTTAAGCTGACGCAATGATTCTGATTCGATTTCTCCTAAACCTAATTCTAATGCCTTGGCAAAACCAACAATTTGGGGTGTATAGAGAGTACCTGAGCGCAATCCTTTTTCTTGCCCTCCCCCATGAATTTGGGCAGCCAGACGAACTCTGGGATTACGGCGACGGATATAGAGCGCGCCAATACCTTTCGGTCCATAAACTTTATGGGCTGTTAAAGACATTAAGTCTATATTCATTGTCTTGACATCCAAAGGGATTTTGGCGATCGCCTGAGCAGCATCAGTATGAAACAAAACTTCATGTTTACGGCAGATTGCACCAATTTCTCTCAGGGGTTGAAGTACTCCAATTTCATTATTTGCTGCCATGACTGAAACTAAAATACTATCAGGACGAATAGCTTGCTCTAGTTGCGCTAAATCGATTAATCCTTGATGACTAACTGGCAAATAAGTTACTTCAAAACCCAAAGTTTGCAAATATTTACAAGGATCGAGAACTGCTCGATGTTCAGTTTGAACTGTGATAATGTGTTTTCCTTGGCTAAAATAGGCTTCGGCAACGCCTTTGATTGCTAGGTTATTGGCTTCTGTTGCACCACTAGTAAAGACGATTTCTTCTGGAGTAGCATTAATAGCATCAGCAATAGTTTGACGGGCAGTTTTAACAGCTGCTTCTGCTTCCCAGCCATAAGCGTGAGTGATGCTAGAAGGATTACCAAAACGTTCGGTAAAATAGGGAATCATCGCTTCTAGTACCCTAGTATCCATGGGCGTAGTAGCATGACAATCTAAATAAATAGGACGAGACATAATTAATCAAGAATTAGGCAAAAATTAAGAATTATGGCGAAATGCGCGCTCGCTCTTGGTAGTAACCTAGGTAACTCTCTCAATACAGTAGAAAATGCTCTTAAAGAATTAGCTAATATTCCAGGGGTTGATTTGATCGTAACTTCTAGTTGGTATCAAACCTCACCTGTTGGTCCCCCCCAACCAGATTATATTAATGCTTGTGCGGTCTTAGAAATTGAACAAAAACCAGAGGAATTACTAACTATTTTACAAGCTATAGAATTACAATTTGGCAGAGTTAGAAAAGAAAAATGGGTAGCAAGAACTCTAGACTTAGATATACTTCTATACGAAGATTTGGTGATGCAGACTCCTAAGTTAACTATTCCTCATCCTTACCTGACAGAAAGAGCCTTCGTTTTAGTACCTTTAGCTGAAATTGCTCCCAATTGGGTTGAACCTATTAGCAAAAAAGCGATCGCGCAGTTAGCCAAAGAGGTAGACTGTACAGGAGTAAGATTAATAGATCGGCATGACATTAGCTAAAGAACCCTCAGAAATTCTACAACAACGTCTCTTCTACAAAGGTCGCAAATTTGATTATGAAGTTATTAGACTCCGTTTACCCAATGGAGTAGAAGGAGAGTGGGAATGTATTCGCCATCCAGGTGGTGCTTTAGCTGTTCCTGTTACCCCAGAGGGTAAATTAGTGTTAGTAAGACAATATCGTTTTGCTTGTGAAGGAAGATTATTAGAGTTTCCTGCTGGCACAGTGGAAGTAAATGAAGACCCCGCCGAAACAATTAAAAGAGAAATTGAGGAAGAAACAGGTTATAAAGCGGGAAAATGGCGTAATTTAGGCAAATTTCCCCTTGCCCCTGGCTACTCTGATGAATATATCTATGCTTTTTTGGCACAAGATTTAGAAAAGTTAGAGATACCACCACAACAGGACGAGGATGAAGATATTGAAGTAGTGTTAATGAGTCCTCAAGAATTAGAAGAGGCAATTTTAGCAGGTGAATCTATTGATGCTAAATCTATTGCCAGCTACTTTTTAGCCCGTCCCTTTTTATAACTCCGAACTGCGAACTGCGAACTCATGACAATTCTTCTGCCAACATATTTTGATATATCTGGGGTAGGTACTTGCTCATCGAATTAGTTTCAATGCCATAACCCAAACTAGTCCAGGTGCCAGACAACAAACGCAATACTTGCTTGGTTTTTCCTTCTTGCAAGAGCTTAGATATATCTGTACCCCAAGCCTTAGAGTCGCTTAACCAGTCGTGAACTACCCGATCTTGATATTTTGGTTCAAAACTGTAGCTTTTCCACCACAGTAAACCCGATGGTTTAGGATGATATTTTTGCGCTTTTTCCAACCAAGTATAGTCAAGAAATTGATAACGTCCCGCAGCAGTAGTACATAGACCAACATTAGGTCCTGCTACGATGGGAACACACAATTCAGGATGACGACTAAGATCGTCAACATATCGATTACCATAAATTACGTGATAAGGTCGAGTAACATTGGCTTCACTAGCGGTAATAGTACGCATTAAAGCCCGAATATAAGGATCTCCTCCTTTCATGGCTAAAGGTCTTGTTCCTCTAATTGTCAGGGGATAATCAGCAGAAGGTATGGGCGATCGCTTTTTGGGAAATATGTATCCTTGTAAATTAGATAAGACAAAAAATAAACTAGCGATCGAGATTAATTTAATTGCTAAATTAACTTTCCGAAAACTTTTTTTGAGCATTAATATTTACGAGTATCGAATATTCACAATTAACCTATCAAGCAACACTGGCAAACAATTGTTCCCAGTTTTTGTCCTCTGCTTCTGGACTAGCTACTATTTCCACAATTTTATTCTTGGCTGTGGTTTGGAAAATAGATTCTATACAGACTTGAGCAACTTTAGGACGAGGAATACTCCCATCAAAAAGAGTATCTGCGGATGACATTATAATTCGATCTGCGTTATCTTCGTTTTTAAGACCTCCTGGTCTAACAATGGTATAAGTCAAACCACTTTGCTGAAGATATTCTTCTGCCTGTTTTTTCCAATATAAAATTAACCAAAACAAGTTAAGGGGATGAAAAAATTTGGAAACACATAAAGATGAAACAATAACAAAATGCTCAATATTCGCTTGTTTAGCTGCATCCGCTAAATTTTTTGTCCCTTGAAAATCTACCTGGTAAGGACCTGTAGGGTCTAAACTAGGTGAAGCCCCAGTAGCGCAGAATAATACACTGCAATCAGCTATTGCTGCTGTTAAAGTCTCTGGTTTAAGGACATCTCCTACGACCAATTCTGCTGCAGAGGGGAGTATTTCTTTAGCTTGTTCCAAATTACGAACTAATGCTTTTACAGGAATATCTTTTTCAACTAATTGTTTAACAATATTTCGTCCTGTTTGTCCTGTTGCTCCAGCGACTAATGCTTTCATGATAATCTCGATCGCACCCAACTAAATTAAAGAATGTTTAGCTGGTTATTAACTCTTTCATTGTATGAAATTTAAAGAGGGTAACGAAAATAATTTTAGTGATCTAAAAACTGTATGTATTTTAAATTAATTGAGAATGAACAAGCCAGCCTATCAGAATTATCAGCTTGTGAACCAAATCTTCTTTCCTCTCATGATGTTTGTAAGCCACAAAAACCCTTTTTATTTCGGGTATCTTATCTAGGTTCAATGGATATGTATAGTGATACGGAAACTGTTGCTGAGTATTTAAACGCTCATGAGGGTTGGTTTTGTCGCTGTGCTGAACCAATGAAAGTAGAACCGTTAAATGAGGATGGTTATATCCTAACGGTAGGATGTTTTGGTGCTTTTGACTATGAGGTAGAACCCAAAATAGCTATCGTCTTAAATACCCCAGTCGATCGATTATATACAATGGAAACTATCCCCGTTCCTAACTATAATCCTCCTGGTTACGAAGTTGATTATCAAGCTTCTATGGAATTAAAAGAGATAGTCAAGGAAGATATTAGCAAGCAAAAATGGGCTATTAATCTTTTTAAAAGTAAAAATACCAAGCCTGTTCCTACTGCAACTACTCAAATTAATTGGAAAATGAATTTAGCAGTTAAAGTTTGGTTTCCTAAATTTATTTATAAGTTATCCCCTAACTTAATTAAATCTACAGGAGATCGTTTACTCGGGCAAATAATTCGTCAAATCTCTCCTCGTTTGACTTATAAAGTACAACAAGATTTTCATACTCGTTATAATCTGCCCATTCCCCCAAAAAGTTCGATAAAATTAGAAAAAATCATTGAATAGTAATAAATCTAAGCATCATTAATAATTAAATTTCGTCCCAATAAAAGCGGTAAAAAAAGAAATCATTGACAAAAGGATGTTCATCTGTAACATGATGAATAAAATTTTCATCAATAACTAGATCTCCTCAAATCTACTTAGCCAAATAAGTGGGGTAGGTTTGCAGAGTGACTCCACCTACACCCCATATTCACATTAGATCGGATGATTATTAAAAGTAGATTACAAATTATCAAGAATTTTCTGAACGATTTGCATTCCAGTTACTGCTTGCCAACCAAAAAGACCCAAAAGAGTAATATTTAGAGTTATATGAGTATAACGAGCAAGATCATTACCCTTTTGCATATAGGGAACTAAAGCTGCCGAAGTAGCAATTATTCCTGTCATCCCTAGTCCAGCCAAAAGATGAGACCCTACAAATAACTTACCGTTATTAATATAGGTTACTGCCATACCACCAATAGTCCCTAAAACCATTAAAGATAGTAAGATTGAACCTATTTGATGATGTTTGACATTAAAATTTTGCTTAATTAGTTCCTTTCTGGTGTCTTTATCTGCTGTACGAGTACGGCGAATTTGCCAACCTAAATACAAAGCATAAACAGTTAACCCCAACAATACCCACATTAAAAGGGGATGACCAAATTGAGACCAAGTTTTTATTCCTTCGGGAATTTCTAGTGCCATAGTGTTCTCCTCAGTTAACAGAAAATATTTACAAAACTTAACTTAACATAAATTAAATTAATCTTATCTCATTCCTGAATGAGATTTTGCTGTGATTATTAGACTTTTTACTAATTGCTACTCGATGCCGATCCAAATTTTCTGAATTTGGACCAAAATGTTTATCCTGCTGCTTCTTTTAATAACTTGGCTATCTGCATATACTCGTTAAACTCCGCCAGCATTAAAGCAGTGTAGCCACCACGATTACGAAGAGTAAAATCAACTTTCTTGGTTGCTAAGAGAACTTTAACTGCATCTAGATAGCCACGATGAGATGCCCACATTAATGCCGTTGCACCAGCTTGATCTTGTAAATTGACATCTGCGCCAGCTTCAATCAACTCTTTCATAATAGAACTATCGCCTCGATCGCCTGCCTGCATCAAGATAGTTTTACCATCAGGAAGTATCGTATCTGGATTAGCCCCTGCTGTGAGTAGAAACCTAACTATTTCTGTATGATTTTGAGCTATGGCAAGGGTTAAAGGCGTTTCCCCATTATTATTAGCGTTAGGATCGGCGTTATATTCTAAGAGTAACTGCACGATCGCTGGATATCCTTGTAAAGAAGCTACCATCAAAGCAGTATCTCCCAAAGAATTACGTTTATCTACTTCTGCCCCAGCTATAAGTAAACTTTTAACTAAAGCTGTGTAACCTTCTACTGTTGCTAAATGTAACGGTGTATCTCCCTGGTTATCAGCGTAGTTAATATCTGCACCAGCTTCTAATAAGTAATTAAAAATACCTATGCTACCATTGGCAGTAGCGATCGCTAAAGGTGTTTCTTGTTCTATCGTCGGCAGATTGATATTGGCACCAGCTTCTAACAAAATCTTGACTATAGCTAAATTTTTGTTTTCTATGGCTAGGGTTAGGGGGGTTTCACCATTGGTATAGTGCTTGTCAAGCTCGGCGTTCGCCTGAATTAATTCTGCTACAATCTGGGGATGATTAGCTGTAATCGCTAAACTTAGAGGGCTATCCCCATCTTTATCTTGGCAATTGACTTGTGCCTTAGCAGCTAAAAGTAATTTAACAATCTTGAGATTACCCCGATAAACAGCGATCGCCAAAGCAGGAGTACCATCATCATTAACAGCATTCACATCTGCTCCTGCTGCAATTAAAGTTTGGATCACCTCAATCTGATTAGCAGCAGCAGCTACCATTAAAGAGGTTATACAGTGGAGTTGATTACAGTGGTTAATATCCGCACCAGCTTGGATCAGTAGGTTGACAATTTCATTATGTCCTCTTTGAGAAGCGTAGATTAAGGCTGAATTACCTTGCTTATCCTCAACATTAGGATTAATTTCCTGGGCTAATAACTGTTTGACCCGATCGCGATCGTCTTTTTTTATAGCTTGTAGTAAAACCAAGTCTTGCTCAAAAACCATTTTTTAGTACCTAATAAGCTTTCCTGTGTTTAATTAAGAGAGTGTTAAGATTTGTTGCTCATACCAAAGCCAAAAATGTTAGCGAAAGATTGATTATCGGGGCGCAAGCCTTGCGCCTTACAAAAATTATGTGTCGTATTTTTTTGCCAATGGCTATCAATTAATAAATATACAAGTTAAATGTGGATTAGCTCCAAAAAAAAAGTCATCAGTATTGAATACTGACAACTGAAAGAGTTAACCAGGTAATTATCTGAATTAACTGGTAGATTTTCTTATCTGTTACTGTTATTTATTAATTGTCTCTTTGACCTTTATCAGTTTGAATATACAGAATTAAAAGAAACACTGTAGGAACTAGCACAAATAAAATGCTAGCTATAAATCCCAGATCATTAACTTGCATGGAGTAGCAGCCCCTAAGTAATATTCGATCGACAATTCTTAGGATATCATTACTTAGACGCATCACCGCACTCACAATAAACTGAGTTAAGGTTTAGTTTTTACACTTACTGGTCCATTAACTAAAGTTTGGCAGGCTAAACGATAATTTTCTGGTTTTTTCTTTAATCTTTTTTGCTCAAAAGGCGTTTTCGGAGATAGATTTTCTGTACCTTCAACAATTTCTACAATACAAGTACCGCACTGACCATAACCTCCACAATTGACCAATTTGCCTCTTAATTTGTAGATATCCACGTTATTTTGCAAGGCTTTTTCCCGCAAATTAGCTCCGTTCGCAGCGATTACTTGTTTATCTTCTTTTACAAAAGTGATGGTAGACATAGAATTTTTCTAATATTATCCTCTTAGTATAATATTAAGAAATTATAAGAAACAATGACGATAATTAATCTAATCAAGCTTGTACTCACCTAAGTTGCCTCTTTCCTCTTGCCTCTTGCCTCTTGCCTTGACTATTATGTCTGAGTGCTTAAGTACTATTTAATTTCAAAGAGGGAGAATAGCCATGTTCATTCTCCCTTTAAATCGATTTAAAATAACTTCACCGATCGATGTAATACTAGGGTAAATCAAATAGTTTACCGTCAGGCAAATTGGTAACCGCTCTTTGCAACTCATTTAGAGATTGATTATATTCAATAATGGCAGTCAGCAAGTTACCGCGAGCAGTAGTCAATCGTGTTTGAGAGTCAATAACGTCGGTTTGTGTCCCTACTCCTGCTTGAAAACGTAACCGCGCTAGTCTCAGACTCTCTTCTGCTAGTTCTAATGCTTTTTGCGAAGTCCCAATATTTCTTTGGTTAGCCTGAAGGCTGTAGTATCCTTGTTCTACTTGCAAACGAATCTGGTTACGTTGGTTAGCAAATTCAGTTTCGTTAATCTCAATATCTGTTTTGGCTTGATCTGCACGAGCAATAGCTCTACCACCATCAAATATTCTCCATATTAGCCTTGCGCCAAAACGATATTGATTTTCATCTTCGTCACCCCCTCTGGTGTTACCAAAATCCACAACCTGGTATTGATAGGCAGCAAACAAACTTACTTGGGGTCTGATATCTGATAAAGCAATTTGTCTTTGCTGTTCGTTTAATTCCCTCAAAACTAATTGCTGTTCTAACTCAGCCCGATGTTTATAGGCAAGGACAATGGTTTCTTCTAGAGAAATAGACCAAACTCCTGCCTCTTCGATTTCATCGGCAGTTTGCAGTTCAACTTGTTGCCCAATACTAAGAGTCTGCGCTAATTGTCTTCTTGCTATATTCTGCTGGGCAAGAGCTAGAGTTAAAGCTTGTTCAGCATCAGCTAATTCTACTTCTGCACTTAAAACTTCAAATCTGGTGCCTAATCCTGCTTGTTCTAGCAGTTGAGCATCCCGCAGTGTTTGACTAGCATCTTCTACCCCTGCTTTTCTAATTTCCACTTGGGCATCAGCATCTTGCAAGCCGTAGTAGTCTCTAGTCGCTGCAAAACGAGTTTGTTCAGTAATTCGCTCTACATCCAACTCGTTAAAACGGAATTGTCTTTTAGCTCGTTTAATATCCGCGCTTCTTCGTCCTCCTGCATAGACATCGTAACTAAGTTCTACAGTTGCTGTAACATCACCGGTTATCTCTTCAAAGTCATCAGTAGAGTTACCAAACCTATCTGTTCTCCTAGACCTACTACCGTCTGGGCTTGTTTCTATGATGTTTCTCTGCGTATCCCGACCACGGGCCTCTAAATCAGCATCTAACTCTGGGTATAAAGCTGCTCTTGCTTCTCTCAACTCTTGTTCAGATTGTTGCAGATTGAGTTTAGATATTTGTAAATCCTTATTATTACGCAGTGCTAATCCAATAGCTTGTTCGAGGGTAATTGGCTTATCGAGATTGATTTCAACTTCCTCTGGTTTGGTAGGGAAGGTTAAAGGATTGGCGTTGGGTTCTAAAGGTTCTATACCCGTCAATTCTGATTGTTGTTCTAAATCTGTAGACTGGGATATTTGTACTGGTATTTGCTGGTATCTCATTATATCTTTCTGTCCATCTTCAGAGACAGTGATAGAATTAGCTAAAAGAAAATCTTTGGAACGATAGTATTCGCCAGATTTAGGTAGATTTTCTGCAATTGCTAGGGTTTCCCAGCCAAGAAAAATGAATGCGCTGGCACTTAATGCTTTCAGAAAGCCGTTACTCTTGTCCACTCCTCACTCCTTTGTCTGTAGGACAATACTTGAATTTTCACCACAACCCTAGTTTAATCGACTGTGGTGGTTGAGATTAGTACTGATATCTAAAAACTAAAAATTAGTTGATAAACAATAAGAAATATAAAATATCTCAAGGAGAATTTGTCGTTTAAATTACGATTTGTCGTTTAAATTACATTTTGCCAATTGAAGTCTATAATTCTGCTATCAGTTTAGACAATTGTTGATTTAAAAATTTATATCCTCGACCATTGAGATGTAATAAATCTTTGTAGTAGTTTGGGTAATTTTCTCCTTGGGATTTTAGTAACTCATAAGCATCTAAAATAAATACCTCTGATTCAAGGGTTTTGATGTAGTCATTAACTACATTAATATCTTGCTTCATCTGATTAATCGACGGCCAAAAAAATCTTTGTTTTAAAGGAATATTACCTTCTCCCAGGGGAAAAATAGTAGTTAAAATAACTTTGGCTCCAATTTCTTGAGCTTTCTGAACAATTTGAGCAATATTCTCCTGGCAATTCTTAATTATATCTTCCCTCGTATTTGGCGATCGAGGAAGCATTCTTAAATCATTGATTCCAACTTGAACAACGATTATGTCTGGGTTTAAAATAGCTACGTGCTGGTCAAATCTCCCTAGGACTTGAGCCGAAGTTTGTCCACCAACTCCCCGATTGATAAATTGAAATTCTGTTAGTTCGGGTTTTGACCAACCAACTGCCCTAGAATCACCAAAAAAAACAACTTTTGGCGTATTTTCTCTATTTATCTGGGGAATTTTGTTTTGACTATATCTTTGTATACTCAGAGGATTTAGACTAGTAGCATATAAGGACAAGTAAACAAGTTTTAATTCTTGATACAAAGAGAAATTTGCTAGCAAAGAAACTAGCAAAAAAAAACTGACAATAATGAGTAAGCCGTACTGATTACTTAATTTCATTTTCCTGAAAATTAATTAAGTATGTAAGAGTGAATTTTAGTTACTCTTTTTTTGAGAATCTAACTTGGTTTTAATATCTTGTACTAGTTTGACTTCTTCAGGATTATTCTTAAGCCATAGAAGTCGATCGTTCCTTATTTTAGCTAGATGTTGTTCTATATTTTCTGTGGTCAACAAAATACCAAAGTCTTGAGGTATGCTCTTAGTCCGATCGTTAAAAATGCGATTGAGAATTAGATTACCGATCGTAGGACTATAGTGAGAGTTATCAATATAATTATTCATCTTTGGTTGAATTGCTTCTGTAGTGACACTATTAAAACCAGAAAAATCCCAAACGGGAGTTAGTTTAACTATTTCTCTTTTCCATTGTTCAAAAGTATCCCATTGCCCAGTTATTTTAATTGACTCCCATTGAGTAGCATGGGCAGGAGAAATAAACACTTTTAAATCTATGTTATTTTCTTGGCATAGTTCTACTATCTTGACAAAATCAGACCAATATTGCTGAGAAAATTGATAGTCGCTATGTAATTCAAAATAGAGTTTAATTGATTGATTGAATCTCCATTTTGTTCCTCCATCGTTGGCATTGCGATTAGGCATAAAGCCATTTTCACCATAAAGATTATTTTGCTCTCCTGTTTTTAAGCTAGCAGACATTGTTTCTCTACTGATATTAAAAGTATCAAGAGAAAAAAGAGCATTAATCGCATCACTGGCAATTATATGCTTTTTGCCAATTCTCTTTTCTTCAAAGCTAGGCTGATTGTCGAGAGAAGAATTAAACATGAAAAAGTCAATGCCGAGAATGACTTGTTGTAAATCTGGTTGATTAGCGATCGCGTGTTCAATATAGCGTCTTACTTCATAAGCATTAGGACCATTAATTGCTAAATTATAAGCAAATTGATTATTTTCTATAGCGGGATGTTCTGGATTTAATCCTTGCTTGGTTCTGGATGAACCCATTAAAATAACTTTGGGTTTAAGACGAATAATATCTACTGATTTAAACAAGCGATCGTTATTATCTTTTTTGATTTTTTCGTGGTTAACACCCCAAAAATTAGGAGTATTGAATAAATCGTAAGGATCGATCGTCCAATTAAATAAGCCCACAGAAAACATGGGTATAAATGCTGTGGTGAAAAAGATTAAAATATAGCGAGTAAATCTTCTCTGTTTAGTATTTAAATGTTTCTTTTTATAATGTTTGCTCGGACGATAAGAACGAGAAGAAGCAGAAACATGAGAAGTTGGCATCTTGATTAAATAGCTAACAGTCACAAGCTTGATTAGATATCAATTTACCAGCTATTGTTGTAATTAGCTAGTTTGGACTCTAGATTTAGCTTGAATTTCCCATCATAGAGTACAAATATTCTAAATTACATCTATTTTCTGTTTTCTATTCTCTCAAATCTTAATTATTTATTCCCGCCTTGATTTTTTTAACTAAATTCACTTCTTCTGGATGCTCTTTGCGCCAAACTTCTTTAGCAAGACGAATTTGCTCTAGATGAGATTCAATATTATCTGAAGTAACTAAAATACCGAAATCCTCAGGGATTTTTTCTGTTTGAAACGATAAAATACGGTTGAGGACTAAATCTCCTGCTTGGGGACTGTAATGAGAATTATCAATATAGTTATCCATGCGATCGCCAATAGATTCAGTAGTTATAGTTACTAAAAATGTGGTCAAATATGACACTGGCTACTTTTAGCTCTACCAGGAGTAATCCTGATGGGGCGAACTACAACGCCCTCTATCCCTCCGTCAAAGACTGTTGGGATTACTTTTCGCA
>JBFRWE010000387.1:0-4063 GCA_051439345.1 Xenococcaceae cyanobacterium | reverse complement strand
TTCGGTCGCGTATTTCTCTTAAACTCAGACCCGCTTCAAAAAATGCTCTTTCTACTTTGCGTTCTAAATGAAGTAAGTCCCGTTCTTCATCTTCCGTTAGGGGTGGAAATGGCAGTACTACAACCTCAGTAGAAATCGCTCTCTTTTTTTTGCGTTTGTGTTTTTTAGACCACGCCATAACTAAATTATTTCCTTAAACCCCTTTTTTTCTCGCCAGAGTCAGAAATACCCCAAATAATTGTACAGTAAGCTTATTACCGATTACTGATATTGGAAATGTGTCTTTCCAATATCGATTATAATGGAACGAGTTAACCCCCCAATTCCCTCACAGTTAGAAAACTCTTTCAATGTCCAAATTGAGAGACACTTTACTCAGACTGAACCTGACGTGCTAGCTCAATTCCTGATCGATAAACGCAATCCCGATACCAGAAAAGCCTACTCTAAAGACCTGAATGACTTCTTTCGGGCAACTACGGGTAATGTTGCTACATCTGATTCGGTGTTGGAGTTTTTACACTTGTCACGTTCGGCTGCGGTAGGAGTGGTACTGAATTATAAAGCTAAGCTGTTTGAGAAGGGGTTGGCTGAATCTACCGTCAATCGCCGTCTGGCTTCGATTAAAACTCTCTGTAGCATGGGACGCAAGTTGGGCATCTGTCAGTTTACTCTGGAGGATGTTAAAGGGGAAAAGGTTCAGCAATACAGGGATACGAGCGGGATTAGTCCAGAGGAATATCGTCAGGTTTTAGATATTTGCGATCGCTCTAGCTTGAAAGGGAAAAGAGACTATGCTCTGCTGAAGTTATTATGGGATAATGCCTTAAGACGAAATGAGGTAAGTTTACTTAATTATGGAGATTTTGACTCCCTAGCTAGAGAGTTGCGAATCTTGGGTAAGGGTAAAGGAACACAAACAGAGATAATTGGTTTGAGTAGTTCGACAACGAATGCTTTACTGGAGTGGACAAAGGCTTACAGGCACAAGAAGAAAAAAGCACCCTTATTTGTGGCACTGGATTTTAAGCATAAAGGACATCGTATAACTGGAGATGGGATTTATAAGCTGGTGCGTCGCTATTGTCAGCAAGCGGGAATAACTAAACGGATGAGTCCCCATCGTGTCAGGCACAGTTCGATTACGGCTGCTTTAGATGCCACCGACGGTAACGTGCGGAAGGTGCAGAAGTTATCCCGCCACCGTCAGATAGATACGCTGATGATTTATGATGACAATCGGGCTAGAGATCAGGTGGAATTGTCGGAAATGTTGTCTGGTTTAACTGATTAGATCGGTTATCAGTTTTAGTTAGTAGTAAATAGGATGGGGTGATGGAGTTTGAGTGGGACGAAAACAAGCGTCGGTCTAATTTGAGCAAACACGGTATCGATTTTGTCGATGCAGCCAAGATCTTTAACAGTTCCGTGCTAGAAAGGGTAGACAATCGTTATGATTATGATGAGACTAGAATTGTTACTTTGGGGGAAGTAAACGGCGTAGTTCTCTTTGTAGTTTATACCAAGCGGGGTGAGGTACGCAGAATTATTAGTGCTAGGAGGGCAACTAAAGGTGAACGAAACAAATATTACCAGACTATCTATGGATGAAGTACAACAGAGTCAAAGCTTAACTGATTGGGAACAAGTTAAAGGAATGACCGAAGAAGAGATAGAAAATTTAGCTAAAGCCGATCCTGATTGTCAGCCCACAGATGATGATTTTTGGGATGATGCTAAGGTAGTTATACCCGATACTCCCCAAGTCAGTCAATAATTTAACCTTGAACTGGATTTAGAGGATTTATCAACAATTCAGTCTATCAATAATAATTCTCAATTAATTTGGCTTGAATACTCTCTAATCCAATACGGTGAATGACTTATAACGATTTTGAAGGGACTAAACTAACTCCAATCCCCTTCCCTCTGGATTTCGAGGAATTATCTCCGAAAGTATTTTAAATAAAGGATTTCTTCTACCTTCGCTCGAAGGTAAATTTATTTCTATCAATCTGCTCCTTCTCTAACACTATAATTGTAGTATTTAACCAGGGCATTTTGTGTGGGAATTACTCTTTGAGTTGATTAGGGATTAGAGATGAGTCTAGATACTATTCCAGAACGCTTTCGACAAAGGATTCAAGAAGCTAAGGAGCAGCGACTTGAAGAACTTAATTTAAGTAATGAGTGGTATGCTGATGATAGCCAAAAGCTAACTCAAATTCCCGATGAAGTTTTTGAATTAACTCATTTAAAAAAGCTAGATTTAAAATCTAACAATATTCAAGAAATACCTTCACAAAAATTTCAATTAATCAACTTACAATCATTAGACTTAATTGGTAATGAAAAACTTACTGAGATTCCTCAAGAACTTATACAATTACCTTCTTTAACTTCTCTACGATTAAGTTGGAATGTCAACACTATTATTCCTGAATGGTTTAGAAAAATTAATCAACTTGGTTTACATTTATTTGAAAAAGATGCATATGGAGATGAAATAACATTAGAAAAAATACCTGATGCTATTCTGAATCTTGAAAATTTAGTCTTTTTCAGGATATGCCTTCTGTTCTCAGAAAATTGGCTGCCTTGGCTAAAAAATATAAATGAATTAGAGCTAAATTTAAGTTATAATCAACTAACTAATCTGCCAGAGTCTATTACTAATCTCTCTAATTTAACTTGGCTAAATTTTTATAATAATCAACTAACTAATCTGCCAGAGTCTATTACCAAACTCTCTAATTTAACTTGCCTAAATTTAAGTGGCAATCCTCTGGAAAAACCACCTATAGAAGTTGCAGAAGATGGCATCGAAGCAATTAGAGAATATTTTCGCCAACTCAGAGAAGAAGGGACAGATTATATTTACGAAGCTAAGTTATTAATTGTTGGTGAAGGTGGCGCAGGTAAAACAACCCTGGCTAAAAAGATAGAAGATAAAAATTATCAACTAGATACTAATGAACCATCAACTGAAGGTATTGATATAACCAAATGGAGTTTTCCTCTCGATAATGAACGAGAATTCAAAGTTAATATCTGGGATTTTGGTGGACAAGAAATTTATCATGCTACTCATCAATTTTTTTTAACCAAGCGTTCTCTTTATGCTCTTGTAGCCGATACTCGTAAAGAAGATACTGATTTCTATTACTGGCTCAATGTTGTCGAACTCTTAAGTAACAACAGCCCTTTGCTTATTGTTAAGAATGAGAAAGGCGATCGCACTATCGAAATTGATTTTAATTCTTTAAGAGGTAGATTTGAGAACTTACAGGAATCTTTAGCTACTAACCTGAAAGATAATCGCGGTTTAAACGCTATTTTAAAGAGTATAAAATACCAATTTACTAAATTACCTCACGTTGGTAGCGCATTGCCAAAAACTTGGAAACAAGTTCGTGAAGCTTTAGAACAAGATCCGCGCAATTATATTAGCCTCGAAGAATATGTCAAAATCTGTCAAGATAATAATTTTACCCGTCGTGAAGATCAATTACAATTAAGCGGTTATTTACACGATTTGGGTGTTTGTCTTCACTTCCAAGATAGCCCTTTATTGAAAAACACTGTGATTCTTAAACCTGAATGGGGTACTGAAGCAGTTTATAAAGTTCTCGACGACAAACAAGTAATTAATAGCCTGGGCAAATTTACCACCAAAGATTTAGACAAGATTTGGAGTGATGAACAATATACTTTTAAACAGGCAGAACTACTTGAATTAATGATGAGATTCAAACTCTGCTATCAAATTCCTGGAACTAATGATACTTATATCGCTCCTCAGTTACTAACTAAAACCAAGCCTAAATATGATTGGGATACCAATAATAATCTAATCCTTCGCTACACTTATGAGTTTATGCCCAAGGGAATTATTACTCAGTTGATTGTTGCCATGCACCAACATATTTATCAGCAGCAATAAGTAGGACGGGATAAAAAAACTGAAGTATGTAAAGATAATTAAAGCCGAGTCAAAAACAGATAGGAAAAACTAAGATGGGCGCAAGGCTGAGAATCTTTTTAAGTGCCGAAGAAGATAGAA
>JBFRWE010000386.1:0-5688 GCA_051439345.1 Xenococcaceae cyanobacterium | reverse complement strand
TCTAAAATTAATTTTTAAAGCATAACTTTGCCGTTAACTTTTTAAAGCATAACCTTGCCGTCACGGCAAAAACAAACTTTAAATTACACAGCTTGACATATAAGGATTTAGGTTAAAATGGGCGATACTGGATTTGAACCAGTGACGTCCTGCTTGTAAGGCAGGCGCTCTACCGCTGAGCTAATCGCCCCCACAATTTTTTTCTCTTGAATTGCCTGGATTCCGTTGGGGGAATACCTACAATTTCGCGACTAAACAAGTATAACAGCATTTTAGCTTTTTAGACAAACTTTTCCAATTTTTTATTCTGAGTGAGCAATAGTGATGGAAATTTCTTGAAATATAGGGTGTCGATCTAAATTAGGATAGTGAATAATATTCAAGCAATTATCTGCAAAAGCTTGCGCGTAGCTGCCTGATATTTCTGCTAAAATCTGGTTCAGATTAGCTCGATCGAAAATTACTAACCCAGTTACCAACTTTTTTTCTGTGGCTAGAGAGTGAAATATTTTCCCTGATAAAATTTGCTGTTGCGAGACTTTGAGAATATTACTTTCTGGTACTTGCAGATATAAAAACTTAGATTGATTTAGGTATAAGTTCTGGATAAAATCAGAAGAAGATTCCCAACTATTGCTGAAGATAAAGTCGATCGATTCGTGTTGCCAAAATTCTGCTAATTGCTGCAGTTGAGAAATGCAGATATCAGAAGCTACAAGTAATAAACGCAAACCTTGCTTACCTTCTTTGAGCTTAGGGAGAGTTTTGCCTAAATGTCCTGTCAAATTTAAAGCTTTAAGCTGCGATCGCGGATTCTTCTGTTGTGTAAATTCTAGAATACTAATACCACAATTAGATTGCTGAAGAAAATTATAGTTAGCTGGTTCTATACCCAATGCCGTATTAATTAAAGCTCGATTTGTACCACCATGGCTTACAACTAAAATAGTTTTGCCTTGGTGTTGAGGTAAAATTTTTTGCCAAAATTGCTCTGCTTGTTGATATAAATCTATTACAGGGAGAGTTTCTTGTTTTTTTTGTTGGTCTACTAGCTTAAACTGATGGGGGAAATTTTTCCAGTAATAATATTCTTGAGGAAAATTTTCTTGAACATATTGATAAGATAAACCTTGCCAAGAAGCAAGATGGATTTCTTTGAGTTTATCTGTAATTAATAAGGGGGGTAGATTTTGAACAGATTGCTTTCTCGCCTTAAGTATCTCTCTAGCAGTTTGTTGCGCTCGTTGAAGAGGACTAGTATAGATGCAATCAATATCTATCGACTGTAAAGCTATTCCTGTTTTATAAGCATCTTTCTGTCCTTTCTCCGTTAAAACAGATTCATCTGAACTACCTTGATATCTACCTCGATCATTATAAGTACTACGACCATGACGAACTAAGATCACCCTGGTATTGTAGGGAGACTGACTTTGGCTGATTATCTTAGCAGGACAAATTATTGAGGGAAAAGATGATAGTCTTGTTTGTTGAGGAGAAAGAGTAATCATAGGTTAGATACATAGGTTAGATAATAAATAGAAGATAATCTGTATTACAAAATCATAAGTTTTGACTTTTGACTTTACTTAATCAGGATGTTATGTGCTTATCCAAAAAGTCTCATTAATAATTATTTAGCTCCTATCAAATTATCTTTATGACGACGGATAAAGTAGTGATTAAGCGATCGCTCTAAAGGTTTCAGGCGATTTTCTAACCAGGTATTAGTATTGCCAAAGCTTAAATCACGAACAATAGGACGCAAAAGAGCTTGATAGCGTCTATTCCCTAAACGTTTTTCTTTGTGCAAGTATTGATCTTGTTTAGTTAAGTTCCATTTCTCGCAGAAATATTGTAAGCTAGCTAGTTCCCACTCATCACTCCACCTAAGACAGAAAAAAGGTAAATCTGACCACTCTATTTTCCCTGTAACATAAGTAACGATGGAGCTTGGTTCACAGTAAATTTTACCTCCTACCTGAGTTACAGTTAAAGACAAATCAAGATTTTCTTTAGTGTTTAGTAGTCGATCGTCCAATAAACCAATTTGTTCAAAAATGTTGTGACGAACTAGCATACAATGAAATTCAGCCAACTCGCATCGTTCTCTTTTTAAATGTTTGCGTACTTCTGCTAAAGGACAATTAGGATAATAGTGTTCTTCTTGGACTTTTCTAACAGTGTCTTCACCCTGAGTTTCTACGACAATACGAGCTTTTCCTCCAGCAAAATGAACTGTCTGATGAACAGGTTTGCCAATGCAAGTAAGGGGAGCAACAATAGTAGCTTCAGTTTGCTCTGCACAATCAACTAACTTTTTTAACCAACCTGGAGTAAAAACGACATCGTTATCAACAAAAACTAGATATTTCGTTTTGACATAGCTTAAACCAATATTTCTAGCTTGATTAGGAGCAAGATAACGCTCGCTCCGTACTAGTGTAAACTTTTTTTCTTTAGCTTGTGTTTGTAGATATCTGCGTACTTGGTTAGGAGAATTACCATCTACATAAACTAAGGCAAAGGGGATATGAGTATGGTCATAGAGACTTTCTAAAGCTTGACGAGTATAGCTAAAGCGTTCTCTAGGAACCACAACGATAGTAACTTGAGGAGTAGAAACGCTGCTTTGGAAGCAACCTATTCTAAGTTTCTGTTGAGAATTGTCCATTATTAATTACTCCAATTTTAATTGTTGAACTATGACTCATACTTACTCTAAAATAGCCATTAACAATAGTCTGTGGTTCTTTGTTTGTAAGTCGTAGGAACTTTGAACTTCAAGCTTGGTAGCCTCATCTATAGCTATTCGATATCTCAAAGATAGGGTAGACTTCATACTATCTTGCAAATATTCATCATCTACTAGAACTTCAGGTATATTGGTCTGAATTTTGAGTTCTAATTCATCACCAAAAATTCCAGGAACAGGAAATTTTAATTTAGCCGAGATATTGTCTAAATCTCCCTCTATAGAAAATGTAGTATTGGTCGCAAATCGGCTAGTTATTAACGAATTTAAAGATTTTGTCAAATTTTGTGCGTCTTTCAAAGAATCATAAATTTCGTTATTTTGGTCGCTTCTTGAAAAGTTTAAGTTGGCCGAGTTGAGTGTTAGGCTGTTGGGGACACCCAATCTCATCGCCTGTTGTAAAGAATCTTTCTCGTCCTTTGATTCTCTTTTTGAGGTGTCTTTAAACCAATCGAGAGACTTTCGGAAACCGATAACTGGCTCAATCTTAGGTTTTATATTGCTCATCTGGAGTTCTTTTTTTATTTTGAAACTAAATCCACTCTCAGATAACAGGGTCACTTCAGTTTTAATGTCTTCAGAATCGATCTCCAGTTCAGATTCAACAGAACCAATCGTAATGTCGGTAGAAACGGAGTCAATCTGACCGAATTGTTGTTCAATTTCTTTTAACTCAACACCCATCCCAGAATTAAATGAATTCTCTTCGGACAAAGTTACTGAGTTTAATTGGAGTTGATAAACAGGATTAATTAGACTTTGAGTGGGGTTAATAGATAAATTCTGCGGTTCTCTAATGGCAATAGTAGTCCCTAAATCTTGGGCTGAATACCGTGGTCGAACAGCTTGAATGTCATTGGTGGGGGGATAGGCAGCAGAAATAATATCAAAACTCATAAACTTATATTGCTCATAGATTTTTAGGTAACTAGTTGTCCTAGAAAAAGAGGCTGAAAAACTTTGGAATGGATACTTTGGCGATAAATTTCAACTAGTTCATCGTTGAGCTTTTTCCTGTAGTACCTTTGTTGGAAACGGGTACATCCTGCTTGACCCATCTCTGGTCAAATTTCTGGATGTTAAATAGCTATCGCCTACCCACCAACTACTTTCGATCGCCGTAGGCACCAGGCATCGCCCGATCGCGCTCGTTCTAATTTGCTTAGATTATTGATTCTTAATTTTGAATTTTCTAAACAGCACTCAATAGTGGGGAAGATACAGATACGCCTAAAACATACCTATATACCTGTTCCCAGTTTTGCTGCTCGACAAAGGGATTTAGCTGGGATACTTTTTTCCAGGCAGCCACACCTAAATTGTGTTGTAAGTTTGGTTGTTGAATCAACTCCCGCAAAGCTGTTTCTAGTTCCTCACTAGAATAGGGATTGACTAATAAAGCATCAACCCGGTCTTGTAAAATTTCGCCAATAGCATCTACTTTAGTGCCGACAATTGCTAGACTGGCAAACATGGCTTCTAATAAAGCATTAGGACAACCATCGTGAAGAGAAGGAATAGCAAAAATATCCATATAAGGCAAATAAGCTAAAGCTTCTTCTCGACTAACTGTTCCAGTGATGATGATATTGTCTTTTAAACCACTATTGTTAAGTTCTTGTTGCCAATAATCATTTTCTTTAGCAACAAAATCCCCTACTAATAGGAGAGTTAATTCACTTTCAGCTTTGAGGTTTCTGCAAGCATCAAAGAGAAATTCTAAACCTTTTTTGTCGCGGAATCTGCCCACCGAACCAATGACAGTACCTTTTAATTTTTCTACTAAGGTAGGAGTAGGTAAATTATCAAAATTTACAGGTGCGATCGAATTCCAAAAAGCGGAAGATTTAGGTTCAATACTAGGAGCTATTATTCTGGCTCTGTTCATTAAATCTCGACTAACAAATGTAGTCCACGCAGAATTTTCCAGCGTCCATTTGATTTGTCCAAACTGTTGAAGGTTAAAAATATGTTTATGTAAATCTGCACCTCGGATACTATTAATTACAGGTATATTATTTTCTTTTGCTAACAGAGTGGTTAAAAAACCCATCTCATTGATAAAAAAAGCATGAAATAGGTTGAATTGGTATTGTTTATGTATTTGTTGTAGTAAACCATGAAGAGCGCAGATATAATCCTGTTCTTTGGCAGAAGTCGATCGTACTGCGGGAAAAAGACGATGTACTTTTACACCATTTCTTTCGCTGGTTGTATAGTGAGAACGACAGAACTCACCATCTTTTGCCATCTGTCTCTCTTTACGGAAAACAGTGCGGAAAACAGCTACATGGACTTCATAACCTAGATTAATCAACATTTGAGCGATGCGTTGGGCTGATTCTCCTACACCTCCCACATCAGGAGGAAATTCTAGAGTGGTAATACAAACTTTTTTAGTCATCGGTATAGTTTAATATTTTTTTAATATTTTTTTGGCAGTTATCATTCTTTATATTTATTCAGATGTACCTAATCAGATATCTATGATTTTTAAAGGTACTAATCTTTAATCTTTAATATTTTCTGATCTGAACCTAAGATTTGCATGAAACTTAGATGAAATATTTCTCATCTAAGTAGCGTGTTTGACGGTTAAATAATTGTATTGGCGCATTTCATCTTGGGCAGAATTTTCAATTGTGGTGATGTGTTCCTCAGAAAGTGTTGATCGCCATTTATCAATGCCAACAGCAGTAATGGATTGATTGGCTAGTCGGTTAGGCCCTTTGCTTGAGTCTTCATCGGCTAGAAAGACTTGTTGTACATTTTGAGTACGTTCTTGAATCATAGTAGGGTAAAATTCTTCTCCTAAAAAATCACAAAGATTTCTCATCTTTGACTCTGCATTAGCAACTAAGTCTTCGTATTTGATCAGTTTTACTCTTTGATCTTCAGACCATTTTTGCTGAAAGATAACAATACTATCACTC
>JBFRWE010000385.1:0-7901 GCA_051439345.1 Xenococcaceae cyanobacterium | reverse complement strand
CAGACTGCCCACATCACCATGCCTTATCATCGGTTGATCGATCGTGCAGCAGAAGAATATAGAGGAGAATACAAAATAGGTACGACGGGAAGAGGGATAGGTCCAACCTATGCGGATAAGTCAGAACGCACAGGTATCCGTGTCCTTGACTTAATGAACAAAGACCATCTACAACAAAAATTAGCATGGGCAATTGACTATAAAAATGTCATTTTAGAAAAAATTTATAATATCCCCCCTTTAAACCCCGATGAAGTTATTGCTGAATACTTAAAATACGCGGATATTTTAAGCCCTTTTGTCATTGATAGTTCGCTTAAAGTAGACGAAGCAGTAAGAGAAAAGAAGAATATTCTCTTTGAAGGAGCCCAGGGGACTTTACTTGATTTAGATCATGGTACTTATCCTTATGTTACTTCTTCTAATCCGATCGCAGGTGGGGCTTGTGTTGGAGCAGGAGTAGGTCCTACCATTATCGATCGAGTAATTGGTGTAGCTAAAGCTTATACAACTCGTGTTGGGGAAGGTCCTTTTCCTACCGAATTAAATGGAAGTATAGGACAATTATTAGGCGATCGAGGTGCAGAATTTGGTACAACTACCGGTCGTCGTCGTCGTTGTGGTTGGTTTGATGCAGTTATCGGTCGTTATGCTGTCCGCATTAATGGTTTAGACTGTCTGGCAATTACCAAACTTGATGTTCTCGATGAATTAGAAGAAATCAAAGTTTGTGTTGCTTATGAGGTTGATGGGACAACCTGTCATCATTTTCCTAGTAATGCTAGTACTTTTGCCCAATGTAAACCCATTTATAAGACTTTACCTGGTTGGCAACAACCTACTACTGATTGTCGCAGCCTCCAGGACTTACCCAAACAAGCACTAGATTATCTTAAGTTCTTAGCTGAATTAATGGAAGTTCCCATCGCCATTGTTTCTATTGGAGCTAGTCGCGATCAAACTATCATAGTAGAAGACCCTATTCATGGGCCTAAACGGGCTTTGCTCGATACTGATGGTACTCCATTAACTACTACTTAAGTTCTTTCTAGCAACTAAGCAAGTTGAAGGTTATTAAAAAAAGCTTTCAGCTTTTATTTTGTGCCATTTTCTATTTTTTAAACCCTTAACTATTAATTTCTGAGTAAAAATTATGTCAATTACAGTTGAATGTCAAAAAAGACCAGAAGGAAGTAAACCTAGAGCTTTGCGTCGTCAAGGCTTAATTCCTGCTGCTTTATATGGTCACAATGGTGCTGAATCTGTTTCTCTGACTATGAACAGCAAAGATGCGCAAATTCTCTTGAGAAAGGCAGCTATCAACAACACTTTAGTGGATCTGAAGATACCTGATATGCCTTGGAGTGGCAAAGCCATTATTCGAGAAGTACAAGCTCATCCTTGGAAAAGAAATCTACTACATCTCAGTTTCTTCTCTGTATCTGCTGGTGAAACTCTTGAATTAGTTGTGCCAATTAAAATTGTTGGTGAATCTGCTGGAGTTAAACAAGGTGGTGTTTTAGAACAAAGTTTAACTGAATTAAACATATCTTGTATACCTAGCAATATTCCTGAGTTTATTGAAATTAATGTCTCTAATTTTGAAATGGGTACTAACCTAAATGTGGGAGACGTAATACTACCCGATGGCGTAACAGCATTAGAAGATCCAGAAAAGACAGTTTTTTCGATCGTTGCTCCTGCCAAAATTGCTACGGATATTTCGGAAGAAGCAGAAGTATAACCTTAAACAGTTATCAATTAGGGGCGATCGGCTTTCCCCCGTACACTTAATTTAAGCAGGGGCGGTTTTAGGATCGCCCCTACTGGTCTGTCAATTTTGAAATGATGGGTTGAGGCAAGCAGAGGGAGCGGAAACAAAAATGTTAAGTAAGTTACTTTAAAAAAATTAATTCTATTTAGTATTTTTTTACCTTTTAAAATAAAAATATATAACTTTCAAAAAAATTCATAATTAGTAAATTAACAAAAAAAAAATATAGATAATTTAACTACAAAATGCGTCTCAATTAAAAGAGATGTAAATATACTTAAATATAAGCAAGTAATAACTTGCTGAATTGAAAACAATTCAACTGTAATAATACTTATGACAACTACATTACGCAACCCAGAAAACTATACTGCGTGGGAGCGATTTTGTCAGTGGGTAACTAGCACTAACAACCGAATTTATATCGGTTGGTTTGGTGTTTTAATGATCCCTTGCTTACTATCTGCTACCATTTGCTACATTATTGCTTTTACCGCAGCACCTCCTGTAGATATAGATGGTATTCGTGAGCCTGTTGCTGGTTCTTTAATTTATGGCAATAACATTATTTCTGGTGCTGTTGTTCCTTCTTCTAATGCGATTGGATTGCACTTCTATCCTATTTGGGAAGCTGCATCTTTAGATGAATGGCTCTACAATGGCGGTCCTTATCAGTTAATTATTTTCCATTTCCTAATTGGTATTTTCTGCTGGATGGGTCGTCAATGGGAACTAAGTTTTCGCTTAGGTATGCGTCCTTGGATTTGTGTGGCTTACAGTGCGCCTGTTGCTGCTGCAACTTCTGTATTCCTTATCTATCCTCTTGGACAAGGCAGCTTCTCTGACGGTATGCCCTTGGGTATTAGTGGAACTTTCAACTTTATGTTTGTGTTCCAAGCAGAGCATAATATCTTAATGCACCCATTCCATATGTTAGGTGTAGCTGGTGTATTTGGTGGTGCTTTATTCTCTGCTATGCACGGTTCTCTGGTAACATCTTCTCTAGTCAGAGAAACTACTGAAACCGAGTCTCAAAACTATGGTTACAAATTTGGTCAAGAAGAAGAAACATACAACATCGTAGCTGCTCACGGTTATTTTGGACGTTTAATTTTCCAATATGCTTCTTTTAACAATAGCCGTTCTTTACACTTCTTCCTTGGCGCATGGCCAGTAGTGGGAATTTGGTTTACTGCTATGGGAATCAGTACTATGGCATTTAACCTCAATGGCTTTAACTTCAATCAATCTATCATGGATTCTCAAGGTCGGGTAGTAAATACTTGGGCTGATGTACTTAATCGCGCTAACCTTGGTTTTGAAGTAATGCATGAACGTAATGCTCATAACTTCCCCTTGGATTTAGCAGCAGGAGAAGCAACTACTGTAGCCCTAAATGCCCCTTCTATTAGTGGGTAAATTAGCCTAAGTAAATACTATGTAATCAGTAAGTACTTAGTAATATTTTTGGCAACGCTCTTCTCTGCAAGAGCGTTTTTTTACCTAAAAAATCGCTCAAAATTGTGACAATATCATATTATTAATATTTAGATTAAGTGATCTACGTTATTGGCATTCTTAAACTTTAGGGTCGATAATTGTCTAAAGGACTGAGTATAAACTCGGTTTGCCTATTTTAACGGCTTAATTTAATTTTTAGTTTTTCTTTCGCCAAAATTATGCCTATGTCCTCTGCCAAAATCCTGGTTGTAGACGACGATCCTGCGATCCGTAACCTAATATTTCGTTTTCTCAGCCAAAAAAATTATCAAGTTGAGTCAGCTAATGATGGACAGTCCGCATTAAAGATGTTTGACCAATTCAATCCAGATTTAGTGATTCTGGATGTCAATCTACCTGATGCCTTGGGTTATAACCTATGTGAAGACATGCAAGAACGAACAGATGTATTTATTCTGATGTTGACTAGTCGTTCTGATGCTGCTGATAAAAAAGAGGGTTTTCTTAAAGGTGCCGATGATTATTTGACTAAGCCTTTTGATTTGCAGGAATTAGAATATAGGGTTAAAGCAATTCTGAAGCGTCAGCGAACAGTTACGGCTTCAGAAAAACAACCCTTAATTTTTAATAACATGAGTATTGACCCAGTACGCCGAGAAGTAAAAATTAATGATGAATTGATTATCTTAACTGCTCTAGAGTTTGATTTGCTTCACTTTTTAGCTAGTCGTCCTGGTCGTGTTTGGCGACGAGACGAACTAATTCAGAATGTCTGGGATTATGAGTATGTTGGCGATCAAAGGGTTGTTGATGTTCATATAGGTCAAATTCGTAAGAAAATTGAACTTGATGTTGCTGAACCTTCTTTTATCCAGACAGTCCGAGGAGTAGGTTATAAGTTTGAAGTTGAGCCTGAATCTAGCGTCAAAGAGGCATAATTTAGCATAATGTTTGGGTTTATCCTGGTTCTGAAGAGGTAGGAGAATTTTCCGCCTCTTTAGGGCTTTTTGCTTGGGCATTTTTTGTGCCTTCTAACTCAGCACTCATTTTGATTGATTCTTCTATTTGTTGAGCTTCTTTTTTAAATTCATTTTCAAATTCTTTAGAGGCATCTTGAAAACCACGAATGGCTTTACCCAAACTGCGTCCAATTTCTGGTAGTTTTTTGGGACCGAACACTAGTAAAGCCACAATCATAATTAAAGCCATTTCTGGTAAACCAATACCGAAGATATTCATAATTAGCTTCCCTGTTAATTAATTAATTTAGATTACAAGCGAAAAAACCCCGATGGAACGGGGATGTTTTTCTTTATTTAATATTGCTATAAGCTATGTAGTGATGGGAATTAACGACTTAGCTTAACTCACATCAACTCTTTCTACCAACTAACATTAATTCCTTCTAATATTAATGAAGAGTTGTAAAGCTGCAAGATAATTAAAAGAAAAACTAAGAATAAGAGCATAAAAACTCCCATGAGAGGAGTAGTCCCCCAACCAGGAGCAACTTTACCATATTCTGAATTTAAAGATTTGAGAGCATCTCCCAAACGAGTACGCTGTGCCATAATCCACCCAATAATGTATCTTAGATATTTTTCGTAATCTTCTGTAATATTATAAAGGAAGAGTAATCATTATTTATCTGACTTATGGAACCTGCAACAGTTCTTAGCATCACCATTGGGGCGATTGTCGTCGCTATTACTGGCTATTCAATATATACAGCTTTCGGTCCACCATCGGTGGAATTGAGCGATCCTTTTGAAGATCACGAAGATTAAATACCGAAGACAAATTCAAACAAAGAAGGGTGGAAAGTCTTCCACTCCTATTCTTTGTTAAACTACTATAAAAATTATCTTGAGCTAGAATAGTCAACTGGCAAATAGAGAAAATTTAATGAGTCGATCGATTGCTAAAGCTCCTCCTGATTGTTGGCAAAATTTAAGTCTAATTGCTACAGATATGGATGGAACAATCACTAGGGAAGGTAAATTCACTAGCGAACTATTACACAATTTAGAGAAAATTGCTCAAACTGAGATCGACATAATTATCGTTACAGGACGTTCCGCAGGTTGGGTTGATGCTGTCGCCCATTACTTACCAATTCAAGGCGCGATCGCCGAAAATGGTGGGCTTTTTTATGATAATCAATCTCTAAATAGCCAATTGATCGGCAGAATAGATGATCTAAATTTACATCGTCAGCAGTTAGCTAGCACTTTCCAACTTTTACAAACTAAATTTCCTCATCTCAAAGAATCAACTGATAACCGTTTTCGTCTTACTGACTGGACTTTTGATGTTGCTGAATTAACTAGTGCAGAATTGGCACAGATAGAAAAGATCTCTCAACAAGAAGGTTGGAGTTTTACTTATAGCACCGTGCAATGTCATATCAAACCTATAGGACAAGATAAAGCGATCGCCCTAGAGCATATTTTAAGTCAGTATTATCCTCAGCTACAATCTACACAAGTAGTAACAGTGGGTGATAGTCCTAATGATCGATCTTTATTCGATGCTCATAAATTTCCTTTGTCTGTAGGTGTTGCCAATGTTTTACACTACCGAGAACAATTACAACATCAACCAACTTACATTACTAGTAAAGCAGAGGTAGACGGATTCAAGGAATTGGTAGAGTTGATAGTTGAGGGCAATTAAACCAAATAGAGAATTAGATATATTTTCGGATAATTTGATGACTTCAATCCAGGTTTTGTCAGCTTCTGTTTATCATGAAAAAGGCAAATCTTGATAAAATCTAATGACTATTACACTATCAACACCAGCACAAGTTCTAGAGCAACTTCATTGGCGTTACGCTACCAAAAAGTTCGATCCGACTAAAAAGATTCCTGACTCGATTTGGAAAGTCTTAGAACAAAGTTTAGTTCTCTCGCCTTCTTCTTTTGGAGTACAACCTTGGAAATTCTTTGTAGTTAGAAATTCTGAAGTACGCAGTCAGTTATTAGAGCATTCTTGGGGACAAAAACAGGTTGTTGAAGCTTCGCATTTAGTAGTTTTGGCAATTAAAAAAGATGTGAATAATGAAGATGTCGATCGCTATATCAAAAGAATGTCTGAAGTACGGGAAGTCTCTAGAGAAAGTCTTGAGGGATTTGCTGATGTAGTCAAAGGATTTTTACACAATCCTCCCTATCCCTTAAATATTAACGAATGGGCAGCCAGACAAACTTATATTGCTTTAGGTTTTTATATGACTTGTGCAGCAATGTTAGGTATTGATACTTGCCCGATAGAAGGTTTTGTTCCTGCCAAATATGATGAGGTTTTGGGATTGGATCAAAAAGGATACCATGCTGTAGTAGTTTGTCCTGCTGGATATCGAGCCAATGATGATAAGTATGCTACTATACCCAAAGTTCGTTACGCCACCGAAGATGTAGTAAGTTATATAGATTAACATTTATTTGCAGTAGATATGTACCATGGTGCATATCTACCATTTATCGATGCTTTGGATTACAGGAACATCTCGCACAGGCAAAACTTCTCGTTTAACTCAAGAGTTTTGTCAATGGGTGAGGCAACAACTCTCGCACTCAAGTCAAAAATCTGGGCAAATATTACCTCAGCAACAATTAACACCAGCTATATTAGTTTTTGCTGCTAACAATAATAACCGACGTAAGTTAGCCGATCGCTTGTCTTTAGCGGTAGAGGGTACTTATCCTGTTATTTGTAAAACTCCTGTGGGTTTTATTACCGATGAGGTGATGTTATTTTGGCCTCTTTTATTTGAAAAGCTCAAGCTAAAAGCACAATTTCCGCTTAGATTACGTCCTGAAACAGAACAAGAATTAGCCACAAAATTATGGCGCGATCGACCTGAATGGGATATTTTAGTGCAAACGGTTCATGAATATCGCTTAGTACGTCAAACCTTGGACTTATTACAATTAGCAGGAGCAAGTGGTATTCCTACTGAAGATATCCCGACAATTTTAGAACAAGGTTTACCTAACTTAGAACTAGATATTATAGGAAATAAACAGAATAATCACTTTAGTAGCCAATCATGGCAAAAAATGGGGCAATTGCTGCTTGATTGGCGTTCTTGGTGTTTAGATAGAGGTTTACTTAGTTACGGTCTTATTTATGAGTTGTATTGGCGATACTTACTGCCCAATCCCACCTATCAAGAACATCTAGTCCGTCGTTACCAAGCTATTTTCGCTGATGATGTAGATGACTATCCAGCGATCGCTAGAAATTTGTTTGAATTATTAATCGATCGAGGTGCATTTGCTGTTTTTACTTATAATCCTGATGGAAAAATCCGCTTAGGTTTAAATGCCGATCCTAATTATTTAGAAGGTTTAGCTTCTAGGTGTCGAAGAGAAGAGTTACCATTACCCAATACGGGATTAATTCAAGAGTTAGAGACAAACATTACTCAATTGGGTAGTGAATCTTTTTTCCCTAATTTTCTGCCAGACTCAATTCAGTCGATTCAAACTATTTCCCGTGCAGAATTATTAAGAACAACCGCCGATATAATCATTCAGGCAGTTAAACAAGGAGAAATACAACCAGCAGAAATTGCGCTTATTGCCCCTGGTTTAGATGAGATTGCCCGTTATAGTTTACTAGAAATGCTTTCTGCTCAAGGGATTGCCGTCGAACCTCT
>JBFRWE010000384.1:0-6442 GCA_051439345.1 Xenococcaceae cyanobacterium | reverse complement strand
ATGCCTGGCAATTGGTAGCTGTCAAATTGGTATGTCTGTACGATTAAGTTAAACTTATGGGGTTATGAAGGCTGAAATACCCATGCTCTCGTCGATATATCAGCTTTGTTTATATTAGTTTATGTATACTAGGTTTTTCGGCAAAACCTTCTCACATTAAACTGGAGTGGATAATGCTCCAATCTTCTCCACCAGCTTGTCCTAACTTCAGACACCTCTGTCTTACCTTGAGAATTTCTTGCTGACAAAGTGAGTTGTAACGTTCTTGGTAAAAATCTAAATCAAGTAGAAAGGAATCAAACTCGATTTCACTGATTATGTAATTAGCTACTTCCTGTAAACAAAAATCCAAACTGCCATAAGTGCCATATTGAGCGCAGATATAAAACCAATCATCAGTCGCTAAAAATTTGGGTTTGTTTGATGAAGCCATCATTTAATGTAGTTCACTTACTTACTGTATCTGGATGGACAACAGTAATTTCTTTATATCTTTTAAAGTCGCGAGCGTTAAAAGTCAGGATATGAGTTAACCCGTGAATAATACAAGCTGCTACCAATCTAGCATCATGAACATTTACTCCTTTAACATCATAGTCAGTAACTAACTTACGCCATTGTTGATGTATTTCAGGTACATCGGGTAAAAGAGGTAAAATAGCTTCTAACCTAGTGACCTCAGCAGCAGTTTTTTCTATTGTCATGCCCAACCCATTTTTATCAAGTGGTCTGGTGCTAACGTTCCAGAATTCAACAATGTTTTGAGGTGCGATGTAAAGTTTATTCCCCTGTTTGAGAAGGTTGGATACTGCTCCTACCGCAACAGGATACATCGGGTGAAGGGGCTGGCAACTCCGTAACAAGATATTAGTGTCTACCAGATAACTCATTACAATCGTTCATCACTGTAGATACTTTCTCTGCTGATGGCTTCATCACTTAGTAATGGCAGTCCACAAGAATGGCTTTCTGCCCAGGCTCTAAAAGCAGCAGCTTTTTCGGCGGGTGATAAATCTTCTTGAGCTTGCTCACTTTCTTGTGTAGGGGGTAAAGTCTGCTCCAAAAGGGCAAGGCTAGCATCCTTGGTATCATCAAGCCATTTAAGAACAGCCTGTTTAATCTGCTCGGCTGGCAAATGCTGAAGACGAGCAGCTAATGTTTGTCTGAGGTCAGCTTGTTCTCTCACTAGATATAATTTCGCTTATTAAGACTATCATTCTCTATAATTTTAACCCGTTCTTCTAAGTTCATTATTAATTCTAGTTACTCCTCAATCAGACTCTTTAGCTGCTTCAACAGAGTTTCAATCTTCTTCCTATTCTTTTGATTAGACCAGACTTTTTTACTTCTAGAAAATCTTTGGTAAGTATGTCGGAAATCTTTAATTAGCTCTTCTGTAGATAATTTAGAGAAATTAGTATTGCTCTTGCCTTTGTGTTGGGCAATCCTATCTTTAATGTCATTGAGCGACAAGTTATTAGTTATTGTTTCAAATAATAATTCATTCCTAAATTCTTCATCTTTAACACGGGCTATAGTAGTGCCTTTGGTATACTCTATTTCTCCCTGTCTGATAGCATCTTTGATAAGTTCTGGTAAGTTGAGTAACCGTAGACGATTGATAACAAAAGACTCCCACTTAAGTTTTCCAAGGCTTTCAAAGGTATCTTCGACAGTTTGAGCATCATGGATGATAACGTTATCATCTCCTTTGTTCATCTTATAAAGTAAGGAGATAACGTCTTCTCTATCGCGATTTAATTTAAATTGAAGTAGCTCTAATATTCCTTCGGTTTCTTCAACTGGATTTAGATCCTCTCTTTGGAGATTTTCTACAATAGCCAAGGTTTTAGCTTCAGATGGGGAAACATCTAGAATCTTAACTGGCAGTTGGGTTAAGCCAGTCATTTTAGCTGCTCTTAATCTCCTCTCACCAGCAATCAGTTCATTTTTTGGTGTAATTAGTATGGGTTCTAATACTCCATGTTGTTTGATAGATTCGGCTAATTGCTCTAGTTTCTCTTGGTTAAAATAATGTCTAACTTGTGATTTTGGTAAGACAATTTCGTCTATAGAGAGCAACGATTCAGTATTAGTGCTAGGTTCGGAGTCAAGAAACTCTTTAAATTGAGGACGTTTTCTAGGCATTGTTCGGTAAAGCTTCTTCAAATAAGGACTGATAAAACTTAGCTACTTCAACTGCTGTTGCTCCAGGCAGAGTAAAGGCAGTTGAACGACTAGCAGGAGCATCTTGGATTAATTGCCGTTGATAAATTACTGTATTAGCAAGAATAATGTGTGGATGTTGTTGTAAATATTCTTTAGCTTCATTAAGTGCGCGTGTGCCTTTGGTAGCCCGATTGATAAATGCTAAACCTTGGGGAGTACCATCTTTTCTAATCTTTTGTGCGTGCTTGATGGCGTAATGCTAGGGAAGCTACCATAAGTGCCAAATAGTCCCAAAACTACTGCTATAATTAGCTTCTAAGGATTAAAAGTCTTATGATGCGATCTGCCGAAGGCAGGCACTGCGCGATCGCCAAAGTCATCAGTTCAAAAGTACTGATTTTGATTGGTGTCAGAACTTTTGAGCAAAAATCGAGAGAAATTGATGTTTTTATGGCATCAAAATGAGCCAAAAATGAATAAGTTCTCAGTCCAAAAGAAAAATTAGAACTTTTGTTTTTCAGTTGGCACTTATCGCAGCTTCTCTATCTGTAACGGACTGAAATTATAATCACGCCGACCCGAAATCATCGGCATTTTGAGACCAGATTAAATGAAACTATAATTTGGCTTCGACCCACATTAAATGAAAATGAGACCAGATTAAGTGAAACTGAACTGAAATTATATTTTTCGACCCACAATAATTGAAAATAAGCTATATCTCTTTTCAGCTATGTTATTCAGCCTGTGTCAATAACGACGGTCGATAAGTGTTTGAGTTATAGGAGCCGATACCTTATTCACCACAACTCAATTTGATTGAAACTCTCTGGAGATTCATGAAATATGAGTGGATTGAAAAAGAAGCATACTCTAGCTGGAAAAATTTAGTTGAGTATGTCGAAAAGGTTTTAAAAGATTTTGGAACAAAATATACAATTAATTTTGCTTAGTTATTTATCTTGTAAATTATCCATTTGCCTTCTTGTGCAATTGGATAGCCTTTTATTTTTGCATGCCAATTAATATTAGTTAATATATAGTTTGCGCCATGTTTTTTTGCTATATTAGTTAACTGACCATCACTTAAATTACGATATTTACTGTCAATCTTACTCCAATTAATTTTTTTTTCTGGTACATCAATAATTAATTTCAATCGATTTGACCACTCTTTTATACCTCTATCTGTAAAAGGAGATCCTCTGAAAGTAAAAACGACAGATCTTTCAGAATAAACTCGAAACCTATCTTGAGAAGGAGGAACTAATATAAGAGCATCTTTGCTACTTCTATCACGAAATTTTAAGCCTAAGTTGCTACTGGGTATTTGAGGAATCTTTACAGCAGGAAATTGCCTAGGCAAAATATTATAAATTGCCATCATAAAATATGAACTAGATAAAACAGCTAAACTCCAGATAGTTAGCCTAATTTTTGGCCAGAACAAGAACTTATTTTCTACTAAAAAGGGTAAGCTCAAAACTCCAAATAAAATTACTTTCTGAAAAATACGATTGAAAATATCCCATGTTGAATTAGGTAAAGGATAGAGAGCTAATATAAGAAATAAACTAGTTAATGTAATCCAGCAGAAAAGCTTAGAGCGTGTAATTTCCAAGCGATCAATACTTCGCAAAAATACTAACCCCAAGGCTACAATAAAAAAAAGTATTGTCCCATTTTTTATTACTGGAGAAATAAAGAGGAGCATACAAATCGCTAGATTGCTCTGCTGGTAATATTCGCTAAATATGACACTAATAACAATCAATATAATCAATTGAACAAAAGGAGTTGTCCGAGCTAACTGTAATTTTGCCATAAAAGAAAAAGGATAAATTTCTACAAAAATGTAGCCCAAGCAAAGCGCAAAATATGTAGTAAAAATAATAAGCAGGAAGTTTAATTTTTCATCTTTATGTAGCAAAGATGAACTCTTGATACATAATATCCCTCCAAGTGTCAAGAAAATAAAACTTCTCCAGTTTTGTACAGGAAAAGTAGATAGAATTATATGATGAGGATTGCGAACGTACCCATACCAATAGATAAAGTTAGCATTACTTAAACTATCACTGCTTGTGTTACCTGTCATTACCATTGGTACAACAACTAGGCTAGCAACTATACCTAGAGTTCCTAATGGTAGTATTAAGAGTTTCAAATTATGATTTTTCAGGGAATTCAGCAATAAGATAGGAGCAAACAGCAACCCAGGAAGAAAACCTACTAAAAACTGAAGAAGACAGGCTAGTCCAAACAAGAAATAGCCAACAATCCAGCGCTGACAAAAACAAAAATAGATCCCCCAAATGGACAGCCCCATGGCAAAAGTAGCTGGAGTTGGCTCATTTCTGAAGATACTTGTATATCCAACTGTTCCTTCTACACCAGTGAGGACTAAAAAAGCTAAGACTGCTCCTGATAAGCTGGATTTACCAAATTTTTTTCCAAGAGTATACAAACCAACAATAAAAGAAGAAAAAGCAACAACATAGTAAAGGAAATAAGTTAACGGTATACTGAGACCTGCTTTTGTAGTTAAAGCAATGAGATGTTGGTAATAATATCTGGGAGTAAATTGGAGGAATTCGCGAACATAAAAATCCTGAGTATAAAGCTCAGGATCTAACAAAGCTCTAATATAAGGAATATGGCTAAAGATATTGGACGAAAGAAATGAATAACCATAAATTATGAGCGAATATACAATAACAACTATATACAGAGCAATAGTGACTCTGAAATCAACTTTCTGAGAACTTATCATTTCTTGGTTTGATTTATTAGGATTAATAGCCATTTGTCGCTCCAATCAAAAAGACTAACGGAACTTAGACATTTTTTAGTTAAAAACAGCCTCAAACCTATACACAGTAATGATTTTACTTCACACACCTTGTTTTCTTGATATACTTGGGTTTCAGCGATTTTTTGGGACTTGGTGTATATCCATTGTATCCATTGTATCCATTGTCCTACTTGGGTCTGAGGCTGTTCTCTTGTTGTTTTTTGTCTAAGTGGCGTAATGCTAGAGAAGCTGCGAAAAGTGCCAATTGAAAAATTAAAGTTCTGAATTTTATTCTGGAATGAGAACTTATTGGAATTTTGTGGAATGAACAGGTAAAAGGGTAGAATTTCCCTATGAAAGTGAAGGGGAATGGGCAAGGAAAGGTGTTAACCGCCGACGAGTTAAAGCGGTTATTTAGCGATGGGTTGATATCAAAACGCGATCGTGCCCTCTTTGCCATTTGTTTGTTTACTGGTTGCCTCCTTAGTGAGGCTTTATCTCTCCAAGTGACGGACATTAAGAATAAGACTATTACTTTTAGAAAATCTACCACGAAAGGGAAGCTTAAAACCCGTACTATCGATATTCCTGTACCTTTAATTGAGTATTTAGCTGAGTATCAACCCCCGATGAATCCTTATAATCCTTATCTTTTTCCCAGTAGAGAAGGAAAAGCTTTGAGTCGTTCGATGGCAGATAAGTTACTTCGCGCTGCTTGTAAAAGAATTGGTGTGGAGGGAGTTAGTACTCATAGTTTTAGAAGGACTGCTCTGACTCAGATGCACAATGCAGGTATTCCTCTCAGGCATATTCAAGAAATCTCTGGTCATAATGATTTGGGGACTTTGCAGCGTTATTTAGAAGTTTCTCCAGAGCAGAGGAAAAAGGCTGTATCCGTTATTGGTTGGTAGCAGAATAATTCTATTTGAGAGCATCGAGGGCTTTTTGGTTGACGATTCCTTTTTCAGTTGCCAGAAATTGAAAAAATTTTCGCAGAGCCACTCTAAGATCGTTATCTCTATCATTGTATTGAATAGGTGGCTGCTCGAGAAATTAAGTAGATGAAAAAGCCCCCCCTTTCTATTGCCAATCAAACCCTTGGAATCCAGCTCAAGTAGAGTTCTAGATGATTTTCCGCCACTATGATCGTGTAAAAGGGTGAAAGTCCTCAGAAATGGTATCAATGCTCGAATGATTAATGGGGCTAATTATTCCTCTATCCGCTGTACTAATAGACAAAGCTTATGAAAAGACCAAGAAATAGCTAAGGAGCAACTTTGTCCTAAAATTTGCTCTTTGCATACAAAGAGCCTGAGATTTTCGCCACCATTTAATCACCCTTTTACCTCCTCATTCCCCAAAAAGGCGATTTGGGGTAATTGATTCTCATAAAGGTACAATACTTGTATGAAAGTTAAGGATGTTTAATGGGTGAAGCTAAACGCAGAAAAAAACTAGACCCTAACTATGGAAAATCAA
>JBFRWE010000383.1:0-6514 GCA_051439345.1 Xenococcaceae cyanobacterium | reverse complement strand
TAGTAGTCTTGAGAATTAGGATGGTAAGAAAAAAACAACCTCCAAACCAAAATAGTTGGAGGAAGGTTTCTATCTGCCAATTCTTGATGATGACCTGAGCAAGGTTTGAGAGCTTGAAAGAGATATGTCAAACAAATTGTTGTCTCTAGGAAGCAATCTTGATTATTAATATAGACTGAGAATGTGAGGATTCTGTGGCTTATATTCCTTTTCCGCCAAGAAATACTTGATTTAGGTTACAAATAGTCTTCAAAAGTAACATTGACACAATACAGATAAAAAAAAACCTCCAAACCAAAAAATCTGGAGGAAGGTTTTATTTGCCTGTTCTTGATGATGACCTGAGCAAGGTTTAAGAACTTGAATGGCGATATGTAAAGCAGAGTGTTGTCTCTAGGAAGCAATCTTGATTATTAATATAGACTGAGAATGTGAGGATTTTGTGGATTATATAGCTAAATTTCGATTTTTAGTTGTCTTTAGAGGTAAATAATCCTAAAACTTCCTATTTACTTGCTTAAAATGTCCTAAACAAAAAAATATCCTCCAAATGAAAACATCTGGAGGAAGGTTTCTATCTGCCAGTTCTTGATGATGACCTGAGCAAGGTTTTAGAACTTAAATGGCGATATATAAAGCAGAGTGTTGTCTCTAGGAAGCAATCTAGTTAATAAGTTTAGATAAAGAATGTGAGGATTTTGTGTATTCAATGTATTTTTTTTGATAACTAATGTAATGTTCAAGAACTTGAAAGTAATCATTAACTACAATTATAATCTTTCTAATTTAGCTGGGGTTAAGTCTAATAACTTAACTATTTTGGTCGTTTTGACGGGGAGAGAGGGGTCTTGGTAGCTTACGAAAGCTAAATCCTTTTTGTTTAGAGGGATATGTATTGGTGGTTTAGCTTGCAATTTTTTTCTAATCTTCTCTTGTACAAAAAGCACATCTTCTAGTTTGAGTTGCTCTTTAAAGATTCCCAGACAAAGATAGAAATCATTATCTATGGTCTGGGGTAAATAATGATATTTGTGTAAACAATTAAATTTTTGGGCATGACGGCGTAAATGATCGAGAGCAAAAGATATACAGCCATTTTGAAAAGACCAACCAATTAAAATAGCTAGAGTTGTTTTAGCTGTTGATGATTGTAGGTGAAACGAACGAGCAAAAGGATGGTGATTACGACTTAAAAATTTATAGTCTAGATTAGGATTATAACCACCAAAACGAAGAGTAAGAGGAAAGCGATCGCTCTTTTGAAAGTATTGGCTCAATCTATCTAAGTCGATATACCTAAGTTCTTGACGATTTTCTAAAAACCATTTACTAATAATTCCTTGTTTTGTGCTTATCCCTTCACAGCCAATAATTGTTCCATGGATTTGTTCTAGGGGATAACTTTGAAACTTTCCTTTCAATACACTTGTCCGCTCGAGATAGATCTGTAACTCATCAATTAATGCAGTTAGCTGGGGTGGTTTGTTGCGATAAAAAGCTACTAAACTAACATTATGTATACAGTAACTAGAAGGAGAAGACATTAAACATTTATTCAAGTTAAAAACTAGGTGTCAGAAGTTACCATAAGCAAAGTTAATTAATATCAAGTACAATCCAGAAGTCGTACTACCTACGAGATATCTAAATAAAACTCAAAATCATGAAACAAATACTTAGTATCATTAGCTTGTTACCTCCTTTTTTGATTTTTTTAACTATAATTCTAGTTATTTTACCAACCATATGCACTCTTCTATTACGCTATAATCTTTATCAATATTTAAAGGAAATCAATCAGTTTACTAATAAATTTTTGAGGGGTCATCGGCAAGAAGAATATCCAGCAATTATCAATAAGTTAAATCAAAGAATCCAAGAAAATAATGGCAACTTAGAACAAATCAATACAGGAGCAATAATTGAGGGAATATATAGCCAAGAGAAATTTAAATTTTGGGGAAAAAGTTTCAACTGTGAGTCAATTAATTATTTTGGGCGCATTTTGCCTAACCTCTTACTTTCTTTTGGATTACTAGGAACTTTTTTGGGGATCACTATCAATTTAACTCATCTAAGCCAAACTATTACACAAGTCGATATTAATGATGTCCGTAGTTTAGTAGAACAATTAAATCAACCGTTACAAGGAATGGGCATTGCCTTCATCACCAGTTTAATTGCTATTGCTTGTAGTGCTTTGCTCACAGTAGTCAATACTATTTGGAATACTAATTTAGCTAAATCAGAGTTACTTAGCCTACTAGAAGACTATGTTGACAATATTTATTTAGCCCAAATAAAATCTCCCCATCCCATGGAAAAAGCTCTCGATCGCCTGAATCAAGACTTTAGTAATATGCTCTATAGACTGGGTGATACTGTGGAAGAATCGATTAATAATGCTTTTGCCAGAATTGAAAAGAGTGCTTATATATTTCAACAAGCTGCTAATACCATAGAACATAGTCGTTTTCCTGAAAAGTTATCTTCCGCTACTACTGATTTATCGATCGCTCAAAATCAGTTTTCCCAATCTTCTTTAGTGCTGAAAAAGTCCACTCAATCTTTTGAACATAGTTTAAATTCGATCGAAAATGTAGCTCGACAATTATTAGATATTAATCAAACAATTAGCGGTCTTCAAAATCAATATACTACTCTCATAGAAACTAATCAGCAGAAAAATATAGTTGAGTCAGCTAGCCTCAAAGAAATTAAACAGGAATTAGCTAAACTTGTAGAACATCTTCAGTCAATTCAATTAGATTAGATGTAATTATGCGTAAACATAGGCACAGACAAAACCAAGAATTAACAGAAGACTTGAATGTATGGCCATCTTTTACTGATTTAATGGCTAATGCGTTTATGATTATCAGTCTATTTTTGTTACTAGCATTATTTAAATCTCTATTTCTAAAATCAGCCTTTGAAGAAAGCGAATTAAACCTGAGTGAAAGCGAACAACAAATCCAATTGTTACAAGAGCAATTAGCAACTTTAGAAAATAATTTAGGCGAAAGTACTGATATAGTAAAACAACTTAAACAAGGGTCTTCTCGACTACAATTACTCTTAAATCGGAATAAGAGATTATTACGCCAAAGTAATAGTAGAGTAAATTTATTAGAAACACAAATACAACAAAGTAATAGTCAAGTAAATATCTTAGAATCGGAAGTAGAACGCTTAAAATCTGCTCCTCCCGTGGTCGTAATTCAAGATTCAGGAGAATATCAATTTTCTTCTGGTAGTGCAGAATTGCCAGCAGGTTTAGAAAGCTATATTACCGAAGATTTAGTTGAAAGGATTGAAGAAATTAGTCAAACCAGAAATCTATATGTTGTCGAAATTATTGGTCATACAGATGGTCAAGTTAATATTAATAGTAATAGTAATTTAGATCGACAATTAGAAGCTGTGGCTAATGGCGATCGATCGATAAGTAGTCTTAGTGCTGGTTCTAATGCCGATCTTGGACTTATGCGGGCTTTAGAAGTAGTAAAAAAATTACAAGAAACTCAACAAAAAGGACGTTTGCAAGGAGTTCAATTTAGAGCTTATTCTGCTGCTCAATTACTTTTACCTTCTGGTGAATTTTCTACTGTTAGTCGTGAACCAGATGCAGGAAGAAGAAGGATTGAAATTCGTTTTTCTCCTCTAGGAAAAGCAGAAACTATTAGATAAAATTATATTTGTGTCGCTCGATTTTAGATAGTATATATGTGCTATCTTTCTCAAAAAATAAAGTACAGATGAATCTATCATTGACTATTAACAAAAATTATGGCTTTTTTTCTCAGAACAAAAAAATTGAATATTAATAAATAAAAATAATTAGTGACATTTCCCCAGTAATTAAAGTTATAATTCGCCCGACAACTGCCATAAAAAATTTAAAGTCAGAGACTTATGTCTGCTCTACCAAAGCCATCTACTTATACTTACCCTACCCCTTCTAAACACTATTCTGCTAAACAAAAAAGTTTACGCCGTAAAACAAAACAATCTAATTCAGAGAATAGAGCTAGCCATCGCACTTCCCCAATATCTCAATTTCCTCCTGCTCAACCTCTACCAGCAAAATTAAAAGCTCTGCTACTGTTGCAAAAAACTTCTCTGGGTTTAGCCTTTGTTCTCATAGCCTCTAGTATTGCAGTTTATATTTCTACAGTTCGCATTCCTGAACTTTGGAGCAAAAAATATCAAGATTTAGAGACACTTCAACGCCAAGAGAGAGAACTAGTGGCTACCAATGAATCACTAAAACACAAACTAGCGCAACAAGCTCAACAGGAAGATAGCAATCTTATTTTAATTGGCTCAAAGAATACTCTTTTTATTACCCCAGCTTCCCTATCCTCACCTAAGTCAAACCATCCTCAGCAAAAATTAAAGCAGATTAATCTGAACAAGATTCCGATGGGATATTAAAGATAGGTAATAGGTAATATTTAACCTTCATGGCAAAACCCCAACTAAGAAAGTCATTACGTAAAACGAAAGATAATTCTGCTTCTAGCGATCGCTTTAAGTTCAAGAATTCTATAAGTAAGGGATTACTAACCAAACAATCCTTCTTGGTCAGACTATTATTAGTGTGGGGAATACTAGTTATGTCTGCTTTAGGATTGGCAGGTAGATTGTATTATTTACAGATTGTCAATCCGACAATTGTTTACCAACAAGCACCTAAAGGCAAAACTCTTAGGCAGATTGCTCACGATCAGCAATCAACGAAGCTAGGCTTTTATATGCCTCGCCGTCAGATTATCGATCGCCAAGGCAATGTTTTAGCCGTCGATCGCCTCACTTATGAACTGTATGCTCATCCTTATTTATTCAAAAGAAATTTAGATATAGTTCCTCCTCAAGAGGTTGCCGAACAACTAGCAGAAATTCTAGAAGACAAAACTACCGAAGAGTTACTAAAGCAATTTGGTAAAAGGGATCGGGGTATTCGCATAGCCAAAAATTTGCCAGAATCTGCCAAAGAAAAAATTGCCCAGTTGAGAATAGATGGTTTAGATTTGACCCAAAATTATAGTCGCTTTTATCCCTATGAAGAGACTAGTGCAGAAGTGGTGGGTTATGTAAATCGCGATCGTAAACCTCGTCCCCAAGCAGGAGTTGAATTTAGTCAGCAAAAATTATTAGAACGCCCTGAATTAAGTTGGTTGATGAAGCGTAGTTTTATGCTTTTTCAAGGAAAAAATCGCTCGGTTTTTTACCCAGGAGAATTAAAAAATGTCAAAAAAATGCTTAAATTCGACGATTTAAGCTTACAGTTAACCATCGATTTGCGCTTGCAACAGGCTGCTCGTACCGCCCTCAAAGAGAAAATGGAGCAGTATAAAGCCAAAAGAGGCGCAGTAATAGTAATGGATGTTAGAGATGGTTCGATCGCTGCACTAGTTAACGAACCTACTTACAATCCCAATTTTTACGAGAAATACAATTTAGAACTATTTAAAAATTGGGCAATTACCGATCTTTATGAACCAGGTTCTACCTTTAAACCCATTAACGTGGCGATCGCTCTTGATGCTGGGGTAATTAAACCCAGTGATGTCTTTGAAGATACAGGCAAAACTAAGATTGATGGTTGGGAAATTCGCAACCATGATTACACCACCAAAGGAGCGCATGGTACGCTTACTCTAGCAGAAATTATGCAACGCTCTAGCAATGTGAGCATGATTAAAATTATTAACCGTATGGATCGCCGTGATTACTATCGTCGCTTGCAACAATTGGGATTAGAGGAAAAATTAGAATTCGATCTTCCTGGTTATGCTCCAGGACATCTGAAAAATGAAATAGAATTTAGCGTGAAATCTATTGAAGCTGCTACTGCTTCTTTTGGTCAAGGTTTTTCTCTCACTCCCTTAAAATTAATTCAATTGCATAGTGCGATCGCCAACGGGGGTAAATTAGTTACACCTCATGTAGTTAAAGGATTAGCAGACTTTGAAGGTTATCTTCATTGGCAACCCTCTTTTGAAAGTAGGCAAATTTTTTCGCCTCAAACCACTAACTCTGTTCTAGAAATGATGGAAACAGTGGTAGAAGATGGCAGTGGTAAAGCTTCTAAAGTTTCTGGCTATCGTATTGCAGGTAAAACAGGAACAGCACAAAAAGTTAGTGGTGGTAGTAGCGGTTATGATGAAACAGCTAAAATTACCAGTTTTGTCGGTATGTTTCCTGTAGAATCTCCTCGCTATGCCATCTTAGCAGTAGTAGACGAACCCCACGGAGAACACACCTATGGCTCAACGGTAGCTGCCCCTATCGTTGGTTCAGTAATTGAATCTTTAATCGCGATCGAAGGAATTTCACCTTTTAAGCAATAGAATAACCAGTAGGGGCGGGTAGCGAACCGCCCCGAACCCCAATAAAAGAAAGAAAACAAATAAATACAATGTGAATAAATAAAGGTAATAACCAACAACTAGGGGTACTTGGCGATACCGTTAAGCAATCTCATTACCCCATAATTCACAAACACGCA
>JBFRWE010000382.1:0-9915 GCA_051439345.1 Xenococcaceae cyanobacterium | reverse complement strand
CATAAATTACTTGCTAGATATCTAATTTTTATTTTCTCAGATTATGAAGGATTAAAATATCTGATGAAAGCTTATTTGAATTGTCAGTTTAAAATTCCCCAAATATATTGGTTATGCACTCTTTATTTATTATCAATAACCAATTCTGCTCAAGCACAAAACCTATCACCACCATTACCACCCCAACCCGAACCATTAGAACCAGAAACTCTAGCACCTTTAGAAGAAATATTACCCGAACTAGAAGAAACAACTCCTGAAGATGCGCCCAATCTAATTGAGGGTATTCCTAATACAGTTTTTGTAGAAAAGTTTGAAATAATTGGTAGCACCGTTTTTACTCCCGAAGAATTAGAAGTAATTCTCGCACCCTATAGTGGTCGGAATATCTCTTTTACCGAACTCTTAGCAGCACAACAAGCGATCGATCGACTGTATTTCGAGAATGGTTACATCACATCGGGAACATTTATTCCTCCACAAAAATTGCAAGATGGTCTTGTCATCATCGCAGTGGTGGAAGGGACAGTAGAAGAAATAAAGATTGAAGGTTTAGACAGATTAAACCCTGGTTATGTTCGCAGTCATCTAGAAATAGCAACTAATGCCCCCCTCAACCGCCACAAGCTACTCACTGCTTTACAACTATTACAATTAGACCCTTTAATTGAAACTTTAGCTGCGGAATTAACAGCAGGAACAAAACCTAGTAGCAGTATTGTAGAGATTAATCTGCAAGAAGCCGATCCTTTTGATTTAACTCTAAGTTTTGATAATTATCGCGCTCCCAGCGTTGGGACAGACCGCCGTCAAGTACAATTAACCCATCGCAATTTATTAGGTTTAGGCGATCGCATCAATGTTTCTTACCTCAATACAGATGGTAGCGACTCCCTCAACAATTTTAATTATACTATTCCCATTAATCCCTCTAACGGTACTCTCGATTTTCGCTTTAGTTACACCGATAGCAAAATCATTGAATCCCCTTTTGAGCAATTTAACATCGAATCAGAAAATATCAATTACGGATTTACTTATCGTCAACCTTTATTCCAGAAACCAACAGAAGAATTGGCTATAGGTATTAGTTTTACTAGAAGTGACTCTGCACTTACTCTTGATGGTAATCCCGAACAGTTATCACGAGGGGCTGAAGCTGACGGAGAAACCCATATTAGCGCACTGCGTTTTTTTCAGGAATACACTACCCGTGATGCTAAACAAGTGTTTGCTTTACGTTCTGAGTTTAGTTTGGGTGTTGATTTGTTTGATGCCACTGTTAATAGTGGGGATTTACCTGATAGTCAGTTTTTTGCTTGGAGGGTACAAGCACAGTATATTAGACTTCTCAGTCCAGATATCACTTTACTACTCCGTTCTAATTTACAAGTATCGGCTCGACCGTTAGTACCTATAGAACAATAGAAACTGCTACCCAAGAAGCAGAAGAAATAGAACAACTTTTAGCTCAACTTCCTGCCCAACAAACTACCATTCAAGGTCAAGTTAGTCTGGCTCGCCATTTACTTAAACTAGATACAAAACCAAATAAAATTGCTCAAATTTTAGTTACCGCAATCAAACAAGCTAGAAATTTAGGCATCCAAAGAACAGAAGCAGATGCTTTAGGGGTTTTAGGCAATCTCTATGAAAGAAACCAACAATGGCAAGCAGCCCAAAAAATAACCGAAAGAGCTTTATTAATTGCTCAAACCATCAACGCCACAGAATTAACCTATCAATGGCAATGGCAGCTAGGTAGAATACTGAAAGCTCAAGGTAATACCCAAAAAGCGATCGCAGCTTATACCCAAGCAACCAACAATCTTCAATCTCTCAGAAGTGATTTAGTAGCAATTAGTTCTGATGTTCAATATTCTTTTCGCGAACAAATTGAGCCAGTCTATCGGGAATTAGCAGCACTATTATTACAACCAGGAGCTAGTCAAGGAGACTTAGATCGAGCCAGACAAGTAATAGAGTCTTTACAAGTCGCCGAACTAGATAATTTCTTCCGCGATGCCTGTTTAGATACTCAACCAGTTCAAGTCGATCGACTCGATCCTACTGCTGCGATTTTTTACACTATTATTATCGATAATCGCCTCGAAGTAGTTGCAGCAATTCCTGGTCAACCTTTACGGCACTATTCTCAAGATCTACCACCATCAGAAATAGAAATTGTTATTACTTCTGCCAATAGCTTAATTAGTAATCCCCGTCGTCTCAATTTAAAACTACTTCAACAAGCTTATGATTGGTTAATTCGTCCTCTAGAAGCTGACCTTGAAGCTAATGCTATTAAGACGTTAGTCTTTGTTGCCGATGGTATTTTACGTAATCTTCCTCCCGCTACTCTCCACGATGGAGAACAATATTTAATCGAAAAATATAGTGTGGCGATCGCTCCTAGCTTACAATTAACCGAACTACAAGCAGATAATGAAAACCGTCAAGAGGTACTTTTAGCAGGACTTTCCCAACCCCGTCAAGGCTTCTCTAGCTTACCAGGGGTAAAAAAGGAAATTGAGCAAATCAAGCCTTTATTTACTTCAGAAGTACTGTTGAATAATACTTTTACCGAACTTAACTTTAATCGCTCTGCCAGTCAGACTCCTTTTCGAGTCGTTCACTTAGCAACTCACGGTCAGTTTAGCTCTAATGCAGAAGATACTTTTGTCCTAACTTGGGATGAACGGATTAATATTGATGAATTGAGTCGTCTGCTACGTGGAGATAGCAAACAACTACGCCCGATTGAGTTATTGGTACTTAGTGCTTGCGCAACTGCTACAGGCGATCGCAACTCCGCTTTGGGATTGGCAGGAATTGCCGTACGCGGGGGAGCGCGGAGTACAGTCGCTTCTCTCTGGGCAGTTAGCGATGAAGCTACTGTAGAGTTAATGACCAATTTCTATCAGGAATTAGTCCAAGGCGATGTTACCAAAGCAGAAGCCCTGCGTCGCGCCCAAAGAGCGATACTCACAACCGAACGTTTTTCCCATCCCTTTTATTGGTCTGCATTTATCCTGGTAGGCAATTGGCAGTAATTAATTATTAATTTTTCTGGCTAGATATCTTCTTGACTTCTCCTGCCTTTGAAAAGGCAGGATTCTAAGCGAATGCTACGAAACAGGACGGGGCGTTTAAAGTGCGGAAGCAAGTTCCGCACGCAGCCCCTTCTGAAGCCGTGTTTCTCCGCTTTGACGATATGATTTTCTTAAGCAGTTTAAATCATATCGCTTAGGAACAATCAGCGATTCCTTACCGACCTCGGCTAGACTTATGCCTAGCTGTGTCGCTACTTTTTTGAGACAATTAATTCCGCCTAATGCGTCTGCACATATTAATCCGAATTGACTTTTGTAAGTTCCTCTAGTGATTCTTCTGCCTGAGAATTTATATTTTTCGGGTTTTTCACCGAATTTGAATAATAAATCCCCTGCTAGAAAGTCACTTTTTGAAGTGTAAGCTTCCTCGGTTTCTGTAAAAACAATTCCTACAGACTCAGCTAACTCCTTAATTCTGTTTTTTAGCCTAGAAGTCGGGATGGCTACAAAATTTTGATTGTTTCGCTTGCCGAGGTTGGAATTGGTTTTTACTCCTTGACCCCAACCAAAGACTATATTTCCTATGCCATGTTTTAAACAGTAGTTAATTACAAAACGGGCAGCTTTTGAACAAGCATCGCGCATTTGGCAATTACGTTTGTGAGTTAATCGAGCCAAATATTCGTCCCAATAGTTTTGAGCGGAGGAAATGCGCGGGAAACCCGCGCTTATTCCACTCCGCTGTTGAGGTTTTCCTTTCTTATATTGAGCAACCTTTTTGTTATACCTCTGGTTGATTGACTTGATTTTTCGGCCACAGATAATAAAGCTTTTACCTTGAGAGCTTACTGCTGTAAGCCAATTAGAAACCCCTGGATCGAGCCCAATTCCTTGAGAATAATCTAATCCCTCGGCTTTCTGTGTTTGAACTTGATAAACATATTCAGTCCATAAATGACCATTGCTCGGTACTATTCGTACTTCAGATAATTGGTCTGACGCGAACTTACTACCAGAAGGAATAATTATCTCATCAAGCAATAGCTCGTTTTTATTTTCCCTGGAAATAGATAATCGACAGCTACCAGCTACATCATCATAAAAAGAGTTTTGAGCAGTGAAGGCTATCTGATACATCCCTCCAGAAGTCCTGTAACCTGGGATTTTAGGTTTATTCTTTAACTCACCACGCCACCAACATCTAATTAATTTGTTGTAGCTAGCGATTCCTTCTACTACTGATTTGATACATTGTTGAGCCGATTGACCTCCTAACGCTTGATAGTGTTTGTTATCTTTAAAATCACTGCATAATTGAGCATAACTAGCTTTAACTAGTCTATCCCTGTAAGCAGTGCGATACATTTGATTTTCATCAAAATACTCGTAGGTCGGACAAGTCTCAAAATGAGCTTGTCTGACAGCAAAAAGCACTGAGTTATAGAGATTATTTGACTGATGACATAACCAGACAAAATAATCTTTTAGCTCGTCGCTTATTTTCCCTGTTAATAAGATTTTCTGCGTTCTATATTCCATGTTAGGATTTGCTCATGCAATTACATCGCATTGGCATGAACAAAGAAAATTTTACCATAAGATTAAGCCTAAAGCGTAAGAATAAATTAAAACTTTATGCCGAACAAAAAGATAAAACTATGACTCAGGTTATTGAGGAAATGATTGATAAATTAAGACTAGAAAAAGATACGCGGGATTAAAATGAGGGGCTGTCTCCTGGGGTAAAACGATGATTCTCTCTAGTCCCTCCCGCAGAAAAATCCTCTTCGGGAGAACCTGTATCTGGAGGTGGCGGCAAGCTATTTTGGGGCGACTCTTCAGTATTTCCCGAATGGGTATTTAAGAAAAAGATTGAGAATAAAGTCGCAGTGGCGATCGCCAACTTTTGTATTTGTCTCTGTTGTTTAGAAGAAGTTATCTTTAAAAACATTTTGAGCTAAAAAATTTTAGCAAGATCAATGTTTATATATAACATATTACAATTTGAGGGGACGTTAAAACGTTAACTATATTAATACATTGAATTCTGGTTCTGTCGCCAAAAATAGCAAGGGGCTTATAGTACAATACAACTTAAGCAATCATATCTAATGGTTTCACTTTAATAGTGAAAAACGCTATAAGCTTAGACGCATTTAAACTGCATTCTTCAATTCTGGTCAAGGCAATAGGCAAGAGGGAATAGGCAACAGAAAGTAGGCAACTTAGCTAAGTCCAAGCTTAGGTGTAAGTTTATTCTTGATGGATACTAGCTACTAACTCCTCCCGCATGTGAATAAATTCGGGCGTAACCCGCAAACTAGCAGCAGATTTCTCTTTTAATCCGTGAGCAAAAGGATTATCTATAATCTTGAAAATCCTGCCAGGGCGTGCATGCATGATAACAATGCGAGTAGACAAAAGCAAAGCCTCTTCAACATCGTGAGTAATAAAAAAAATCGTTTTTTGGGTGCGTTCCCAGATATCTTGTAAGTGGCTTTGCATGGACTCACGAGTTAGAGCATCTAAAGCACCAAAAGGTTCATCCATTAAGACTATTTTGGGGTCTGCTGCCAGAGTACGGGCGATCGCTGCTCGTTGCTTCATTCCTCCTGAAATTTGATGAGGCAGTAACTTGGCAGCGTGTACTAACCCTACCATATCCAAATAATAAGCAACCTTTTTTTGACGATCGAGTTTGGGTACTCCTTGCATTTTAGACCCGAACTCAACGTTTTTCGCAATACTCAGCCAAGGAAACAAATTGGGGTGTTGAAACACCACTCCCACATCCGCATCGGGTTTGCTATGTCGCTTTCCAGATACAGCGATCGAGCCTGTTGTTGGTGGTTGATATCCTGCCAATACTCGCAATAAAGTAGTTTTACCACACCCAGAAGACCCCAATACACATACGAAGTCTCCCAAATTCATCTCTAGGTTAATATCTCTTAACACTTCCGTTCGCTCGCTACCAGAACCGAAAGTCACACCAATACCCTCTAACTGACAGATAGTATTTTGTTCGCTCGAACTGCTTTCTCGTGAATATACTTCCATATCTTTATTCTGGTTGACTTAAAACAAAACTACAAGTAAAAGGTAAGGAGCGGAGGAGCAGGAGAGCTAATTAGCCCAAGAATTTTAAAACTAAGAACCAATGACTAATAATCGATCCTATAAGAAATCATTGCGAATTGCCGATTGATACACTTCCAGATCGGGGGCGGAGGCTATAGTTTTTTGAGTAACCATAAATTGAGCAGATTCTTTGAGAATCCCCGCAAAATTTCCTACCTTATCTGGTGTACCTAAATATTGTGCATCTGCTTGTTCTTCTGAAGTCAACCAGATTAATTTATTCATAGCCTGTAAGCTTTCTTCTGAGCTAAGACCCAGTTCTGTGGAAATTTTCTGCCCTGCTTCTTCTGGACTTTGGCGGTAAAAATTAACAGCTTCATCTAAAACTTCTATATACTTTTTCATCGCGTCGGGATATCGATCCGCAAACTCTGTGCGTACTACTCCTAAATCTGCTGTTACAACCCCTTGTTCTGCCATATCAGCCGAAGTAACCAAAATTTTACCGCCGTTTTCTAATAGCTTAGATAAGTTGGGATACCAAATATAACCCCCATCGATATCGCCTCGTTGCCAAGCTGCTACTAAGTCTTGAGGCTGTAAATCTAAAATTGTTAATTCGTTTTCGGGAATATTCTCTAATTTCAGTAGAGACAATAAAGTAAAGTGACTAGTAGAGCCAAAGGGAACAGCAATTTTTTTGCCCCGAAGATCATTAATACTATCAATACTATCTTTGACGGCTAGAGCTTCTGCTTCACCGATGATACTGTGAATAAAATAGGGTTGATAAGGTAGATTTTGAGCAATACCTACAGCTACTCCCACCGAACCAATTAAGCCTACATCAATTCCACTAGCAGCCATGGCTGTGTTTACGTCTCTACCAGAGCTGAAGCTAATATATTCTACTTTGGTATTGGGAAAAGCTGTTTCTGCTAGTCCTAAAGCTTTAGCTAATAGTTCAGCATTGGCAGATACTTGATAACCAATGCGCATTGTTTCTGGCATTACTGCCTCAGATTCAGTAGATTGATTAGTTGAAGTAACATTTTGCTGATTAGTGCAGCTAGATATAACTAAAGTTCCGCTAAAACCGACTAATCCGAATAGAACATCTCGTCTTTTTAAGCGCATAGCTTGCCAATTTTACTCTTAATAATTTATAGGGAAATCATACCTTTTATGAGTCGTGTCCGATCCAGGGTAGTTGAGTTTTTTGTACCCAACGGATGCAAGCATCGATCGCGATCGCGATTATGCCCATAATAATAATGCCCACAAAAATCACATCACTTCTGAGAAATTTGCTGGCATCTAGTACCATCCAGCCAATACCAGAAACTGCTGCTACCATTTCTGCTGCGACAAGAGTAGTATAAGTAAAGCCAATCGCTGTACGCAAGCCTGTAAATAAGTCTGGCAAACAAGAAGGAAAAATTACGTACACAAATACCTGCCAAGAAGAAGCACCCAAAGACAGAGAAGCATTCACTCGATCGCGGGGTATGCGCTGCACTCCCGATACTGCTGCTATATATAAGGGTGCAAAAGCTCCTAGATAAAGTAGAGCGATTTTTGATGGGTTTTCTATTCCCAACCAAATTACTAACAATGTATAGTATGCCAATGGTGGCAAAGGTCGATAAAATTCAATGAGTGGATCGAGGGCTGCACGAATCGGTTTAGAAAAACCAGATAACATTCCTAAAGGTATTGCTGTCAGTATTGCCAGTAGCAAGGCTAATACTAATCTATACATACTCTCGCCGATATGGAAAATCAACGAGTTGCCTTTATAACCATTTTGCCAAATATCGATAAAAGTATTCCAAACTGCCATCGGTGATGGTAAAAACAGCGGACTAACTAATTCTTTGGAGGTAATTAGCGTCCAAACCAAAAATACAATCACCACCGTTGTCAGAGAAATTAGACGCTCTTGAGTGAAGATTGCTTTAAGCGCAAGAGACTTTTTTCGATTTGACTTCAGTTTGGGTAGAGAAGAGTTATTGTTTTGTTGCTTATCTTTCAATTCCATAGTCAAGTGGGCGCATACCCAGGATATCTACAAACAGGAATATATTTTCCCCAGTTTCTGATTAAACATTTATTTTGCCTATTTGAACTCCCCTAAATTTGCTTAAGTACTTAGATACTCTTGGTGGAAACATTATTCTACTCTGAAAATGAAAATAATTAAGGAGTGTACGCAAAGCACACTCCGTTCTGCTCAAGCTACTCGTTTTAAATTAAACCAATGACTAATAACTAAACTAATGACGAACAACAGATGAAAACTACAAATTACTTGGGAAATAAATCTATTCCTACACTGAAGAAAGTACTTGATTAGTTTCGCCGACAATATTTTTTAAAACATCTTTAATAATACTGCCGATAGTATTGATGTCCTCTGTAGTAAAGGAGGGCGACAATCTCAAATCACAAGCACAAGAGATAATCTCCTCTGTTTGTTTGAGTTCTGGCATTTCTGTAAAAGAATACTGCCAATTTTTAAAATAGCGGGCGTTATCGAGTCGTCCGAATATTTGTATTTTTAATCCCCTTACTGCGATATCTTTGACAAATCGATCCACTTGTAATTTCGTTAAATTTAGGAGGTTAAACTGCATACTGTCGGGAGCGCGTTCTACTCTATCTAATGACGGAGGAATATGAACCCCTTCCACTGTATCTAGAATATCTTTTAATTGCTTATACAATTGCTTATAACGTTGTATTTTCTCCTCTAAGATTCCTATTTGGGGTCTAAGCACTGCTGCCGTTAGGTTATTCATTCTCAGACTAAAATTAGGAACGTAAGGTTTTAGCTCCTCAAATATTTCGTCATTGAAAGGGCGAGCCAAATGTTTTTTATAGAGCTTTTCGTAACAACCAGCAGCGAGAATACAGTAAGCTGCAACTCGATCGTCAGAAGTAGCAATAAATCCTCCTTCCCCAGAGTTCAACATTTTATAACTTTGGCTACTGAAACAAGCGATTTTAGCCGTATATCCTACGTGCTTTCCATCACTCCACTTAGCACCTAAACTGTGAGCGCAGTCTTCAATTAAATATATTCCTTGTTCGTCGCAAATTTTTTTAATAGCTTCCATATCTGATACGTGTCCCCGCATATGGGATACGATAAAATACTTAGCATCTGGATGTTCTTTGATTTTGCGTTGGAAGTCTTCAATATCAATTAGATACTGAGAGTTACATTCTATGTATATAGGGACACCGCCAGCGTGAACAATACTACTGGGAACGGCGGTAAAGGTAAAAGCATTGGTGAATACCTTGTTTTGATATTCTAAGCCAGCAGCTTTAAGACTCATAAAAAGCGCGCTACCACAGGAATTAACCGCGATCGCATATTTATGTTCTATATAGCGACTGAATTCATATTCTAATTTAGCGGTTTCCGTTGCTAGTTCATCTTCTAGTTCGGAAGGAGCTATTTCTGACTCAAATTCTGCATGGAAATTATAGCGATACATTCGCCCTGTTTCCATTAATTTTACCGCTTGCTCAATACCTGCTTGGGGAACTGGATCGGGAATCTTAAAATCTTTGGTAAACTCCATTATGCCTTTTGTGAACTTCTCACACTTGCAGTCGGGATCGATGAATATAGGAATGCAATCATTGCAAACCTTCAGGCATTTGCCAGCAATGATCCCAACAATTCTACCCATAAAGTTTAACTGATTGTTTAGCAGAAAAACAGCAAAATTCTCCGAATTCCTGCAATATTATCGAACATCTTGGTTCT
>JBFRWE010000381.1:0-21722 GCA_051439345.1 Xenococcaceae cyanobacterium | reverse complement strand
AGCAACTTATCAAGAAGGAGCAAAATCGCCAGATACTACTCCTTTCCAACAATTTTGCTTAGATAATCCAGAAATTTTGTCCGTTCGTCATGAACAGGCTGAACCATCGATCGCTTAACTGTTTAACCAAGTGTAGGGACATTCTCTATGAATGTCTCTACTTCCTAGCAGAAGCAAAAATTAGAGGCTAACTTCAGGCAAAACCCATGAATGATTTGGAACGTATACGAGATGAAATGATTACTCTCTTAGTGCTTATGTTGACTCTTGCTTTTACTTCTAGCAACTTCAGACCAGAGTCATTAGAAAAAAATAGCTCTTTGGCTGAGAAATTATTATTGGTAGAACAGATTAATTAATGTTCTTTTGTTGGTAGTCATTGACTAAATGACTAATAGGCATTACTGAAAAGTAATGGTAAAAGTTGCAGATATTTTATTGACAAAAACAACAATACTAACAGGAGTTGTTACCATGGCAAAAATTGGTATTTTTTACGGCAGCACTGCAGGTGTAACTGAAGAAATCGCTGAAAAACTTGCCGAATACTTTGATGAAGGAGTATGCACTCTTTACAACATGGAAGAAGATTTTGACGATTTTGATGACATGTTGCAATACGATTACTTGCTACTTGGATCTTCTACATGGGGTTCAGGCGAAATCCAAAATGATTGGCGCGATCCTTTAGTAGATATGGAAGACGAAAAACCAGATTTTACAGGAAAAACCGTGGCTATTTTTGGTGCAGGGGACTGCGGTACTCATGGCGAGAATTTTGTTAGTGCTTTAGGGACTTTGTACGATTATTTTAACGAAGCAGGTGCAACCATAGTTGGGCAAGTTCCTACTGACGACTATACTTTTAATTATTCTTTTGCTGTGCGTGACGGTAAGTTTGTCGGATTACCTATTGATGAGATCAATGAGAGCGAAAAAACTGAAGAGCGTATCAAAAATTGGGTTGAAACTCTTCGTCAATATTTTCCTCAGTAATCAAAATTAAATCATGCAAACTATTTCAGATCGGGTTTCTTGGTGTGATGTAGAGCCAGAAATTAAACAATTATTGCTTTTAGCTAGCGAAAATTGGGAATATACTGGTTTAGCTGAAAAATACATCCGAGAAGCTTTGTCGAGAGCAGGAGATAACCTTGATGTTTTGGTGGGAGCATATCGTTTCTTTTTCTATAAACATCAACCTGCTGTCGCTTTATCCATTGTCCAACAAGTTCTACAGTCGATCGCGACTAAAGAAAATTTACCAATTGAGTGGTCGCAACTCAAGCCAATTTTGATAGCTCGTAAACAAGAACCATCAATTCGACTTTACCTCAATGCCTATGCTGCTAAGGGCTTAGTTCTTGCGCAGCTAGGCAAACTTGAGGAAGCGAAGATAATTAGCCAGAGCATCAAAGATATTGACGACAGTCGTGAGTTTTGTGCTACTACTGTATTTGAAGTTATTACGCGATCACCAGATGAAGAGGAGGAATAAGGATAAGGAAGACAAGGGAGCAAGGGGAGACTGGGGAGCAATCAACTACTAACTACTAACCACTAACAACCAATGACATCAACTACTGACAACCAACGTCAAGAAGAATATTTTAAATTAATCGATCGCTTACTTCGTTGCCCCAATGGCAAAGAGCCAGAAGTTTTAGATGCTAGTGCCGATTTGATTGATGAAAATTTGATCAAAACTATTATGCAAGTAGCAACAATTATGGCACACGAAAATAATCAAGAAGGATCTAAATTCTTGGTCTTTATTGCTCGTCAACTTGCTAGAGAATTGGGCTTATATCCAGAATTATCAACAGAGTCATAATCTTTTCGATGTCTCATTTTTAGTTATTAGTTATTAGTTATTAGCTTTTAGCTTTTAGCTTTTAGCTACTAGTATTCAACTTAAGAAAGATGACAATAACTAACAGACTAAGTCAAGCCACAGAAATATGGTTACAACAGAAGGGCTACAGTGCTGAAAACTTGGATGAACGAGTCGATAATGGTGGAACAGCCTTAATAGTTGCTAGTCGAGAAGGGGCGATCGATATCGTCCAAGATTTACTCGCTAACGGTGTTAGTATCAACCTCAAAAATAACGATGGTAATAACGCCCTCTGGTTTGCTTGTTTTGGCAACAATCTAAATCTAATGGAATTGCTCATTAATGCTGGTATCGATCTTGACAATCAAAATGATAACGGCGTGACTGTATTAATGTATGCTGCCTCTTCAGGCAAAACAGATGCAGTCAAACTGTTGTTAGAAAAAGGAGCAAATCATCATCTAAAAAACCTAGATGATTTTAGAGCGATCGAGTTTGCTAGCACCGTCGAGATTCTTAAGTTATTACGTGGGGTAGGGAGCAGGGAGTAGGCAAGGCAGAAGAAGATAAGCAACAATCAAGCAAACTCGCGCGTTCGCGATAGCGAGGAGACCTCGCCAGGGTCGCTCGTCAATTAGCAACTAACTACGAACTACGAACTACGAACTACTAACCAATGACCATTACAGAATTAGAAACAGTAGGTAAAAGTTTTCACGATGCTACTAAGCATTCTCCTTTATCGGTAATGCTCGATCCTAATTATGTGGATGCGTCAACTCAACCTACTGCTTTCAAAAGCTATCCTCACTTTTATCGTCGTTTCCCTTTAGAGGCCAATAATCCTGTACACAACTTTATTCGTTTAACTAGTGCGATTACTTTTGAAAAAAAGTACAAATATGATTCTTATCAGTTGAGAGTTAATCCCTCAGCAGGAGCATTATATCCTACGGAGATTTATGTTCAAATTCGGGGGATAAAAGGGACGATCGACGGTATTTATCATTTAGAAGTAGCTACCAATTCATTAACTTTAGTTTATGAGTTAATTGATGATGGGTTAGAAAGTTATATCTTACCTAATTGTTTAGTCAAAGGGTTGATATTTTTAGTTAGTTGTGCTTATTATCGTTCTAGTTGGAAATATAAAAATAGAAGTCTGCGCTATTGTTTTTTAGATAGTGGACATCATCTAGGCGCAATCGAGGCTGCTGCTTATTTACAGCAAAAGGCTACTCAAGTTATTTTTGATTTTGATAAAGTTGCTCTTAATAATGACTTGGGATTTGAAAATAAAGAATTTGTTACTGCTGCGGTAATTTCTGGAGAAATCAAGCCTAAAACCATCAGAAAATTGCGATTAAACTTACCTTTTGTTTCTGCTACAGACTATTTTGAAATTAATACTTTTATCGAAGCAGGCTATAAAAATACAATTTCAAATAAGTCAGAAGATAATTTATTTTTTACTAATAATATCAATACGCAAGTTATACCATTTAATTGTCAGAGAGAACAATTTTTACAGACTATTATAACTAGAAGATCGGCAAGAGCTTTTAAACGCGGAGCAATTTCTCAGCAAGAATGGCAACAAATTTGGCATTGTTTAAAACAACCTTTACCTACAATCAGTAAAGAACAGATTGAAATCTATTTAATAATTAATTATGTTGAAGGAATGGAGTCAGGTTTATATCAAGAACTTCAGCTAATTAAAAGTGGTGATTTTAGCGAACAAGCCAAGTATTTATGTGTTAATCAAGCACTGGCTAGAGATAGTGCCATAACTTTATTTTTAACCTCAACTTATCATAACTATCAAACAGCTATGCAATATGCTGGTTGGCTGGGACAAAGACTTTATTTAATTAGTAATTATTTAGGCATAGGCTGTAGTGGCATTGGAGCTTATTACGATGATGAAGTTCAAGAGTTTTTAGGGACAAATAAAAATATTCTCTATGCTTTAGCAATCGGACGTTAGTTATTAGTTGTTAGGGGCAAACGGTGAGACAGTTGCGGTGGTGAGGTAGTGCGGTCTTGTGAAACAGTTGCGGTGGGCGGGTTTCCCGACTTGAGCAAACTGTTGAACCCGAAGGGGGGGTCTCCCCCATGAGCAACTACCGTGCATGGTTCCCCGACATAAGAAAACTGAGGAAAGACCCCGCGTCGCCGACAGGCGCAAGGGAACGCTTTCCGATGTTGAACCCGAAGGGCTGTTCGCCCGTACTTATTAGTCGTTAGTTGTTATTTGTTATTTGTACATACAAAAAAACCAAATTATGGAAACCTTAAAAGCCCAAATATCTACCCATCAAATAGAAGGAGAATTTCTCGGTTTTATTGCTAAATCTGGAGGTGAACTAAAATATATTCAAGTCCAGGTGGGAGAGCGTATTTTTCCTATTAAGCTAGCAAAAGAATTACGAGAAACTCTAGGACAAAAACTAGTAGAAGGCGATCGCCTATCGGTACTTTTAGAACAAACAGGTTCTGGACTTGGTAGTAAAATCAAACTGAAAACCCATCGAGTTGAAAGACTTGGTACTGGCAATGATTTCTTAGTTGTAGAATCTGCTTCTAAACCAGAAGACAACCAAAAAGGTAAAATTCTGCTTTGTTATAAATCTGGTTGTTCCAGACGTGGAGGAAGCCAACTTTATCGTGCTTTGATAGAAGCTCTCCAGCAGCTAGGATTACAGAATCGAGTAACTATTGAACTAACAGGTTGTCAGAAGCAATGTAAAAACGCTCCCAATCTGATTTTAATGCCTGGTCAAGTCAAACACGCTTATGTTAATCCCAATGATCTTGTTCCTCTAATAAAAGCTCATTATTTACCAACCCACTAACTACTATACGGGCGAACGACCGTTCGCCCCTACCTACGAACTACGAACTACTAAAAAAATATGAAACAAGTTGTTTTCTATGAAAAACCAGGCTGTATTAATAATAATAAGCAAAAAGCCCTTTTATCGACGGCAGGACATCAAGTAATTGCTCACAACCTATTGGAAACGCCTTGGACAGTTGCAAGCTTACGTCCTTTTTTCGGCGATCGCCCTGTAGCTGAGTGGTTTAATCGCACTGCACCTATGGTTAAATCAGGGGAAGTAGTTCCCGAAAATTTGGATGAAGAGACAGCATTACAGTTAATGATTCAATATCCCCTATTAATTCGTCGTCCACTCATTCAAGTAGGAAATATTTATCAAGTAGGATTCGATCGCGATCTGATTGATGCTTGGATTGGTCTAGCACCAGCCAAGATTGTTGAAGATTTAGAAACTTGTCCTCGAAGCCAGCAAGTAAACTAGATATTACCCTTGTGTTCATAAGGCAAAATTTTAAAGGTGGGCATTGCCCACCTACTTCTACTAAAAAGTTTTCAGAAATTCGATTAAGGCTCGTTTGTCTTCATCAGGTAAATCTGTACCAAATTCATGGCCATGATCTTCGATAAAATCAGGAGCTTGATTGTATTTTAGCAGCAGGGGAGTAAGCACTTGATCGGGAATAAAATCAACTAAAGAGCTTAAAACTTTACCTCCTAATTCAGAGTTTAATTTCCGTTGGAGAATTCTTGGTGTTTCACGGGGGTCTAAATTAGCCAGCAGCTTAATTGGTGTACCTTTTGGTACTTCAGCTTTGAGCGATCCTAGTTCTAAATGACTATCTTGAGTGGTTACGTTAATAACACGATCGCGCTTTTCGGGCCATAATAATTTTTCGATCGCATCATTAAAAGCTTCCATACGTTCTGCTACGGAAGGATCTCCAGTATATTTACCCAGTAAATTGTTGTGTAGCAAAGGCGCACTCGACCATACACTAATTAGAGAAGGAGTACGGTAATAGCCTGTTCCTCCCTCTGGAATTGCAAATTTGATGGGTTTATCTTCATCAAAAGGATTTTCTAAGGTTAGATTTCCAGGGGATGGTAATTCCTTATAAGTTTTTGACGAAAATTGTTCCCAAACATGACCTTGTTTAGCATTAGTTGCCAAAGCACGAGCAGCATTAGTACCAATTAAGGTTACAGGTTTACGCTTGTCGTCAGATAAGAAATTATGATCTAGAAAATCAGAACTGAGAACTGATTCTCGATACCATTGTTTAGCTTGTTCGGGGTCAGCAGCTACTTCTGCTGGTGGTTGTTTACTAGAATGACACTTAGCACAAGTATCAGCAAAGGCAATTTTTCCTTTCTTTAGTACTTCCTTATCTTTTGTTAAATAAGCTTTTCCTCCTGGTGCATCTTTTAGATACATTGGTGTAATAGTATTTAAGAAGGCTTCTGCATCTGGCATCCGTGCTTCTGTTTTTGGCCAAAATTCACATTCTTTCTCAGCAGTGGCAATATCAAAGGGTTTTTGGGCTGTTCTCCCCAGTCCGAGGTCATGAAGAGTTAGCCAATAATCGGAACAGGAGCCGATATTAATATAAACTCGCTCGGACGCTAAAGCCACACCTACAGAATCCGCACCATCTTTAAGAATGTGAGGGATTTTTTGGGTAGTGCCATCATTCATTACTTCTTCTTGTCTGGGTCGATCTGGCAGGTTAAAGATGGCATTGATAGTATTGGGATTATCAATATGATCTGTCGCATTTCGGGATGTGTCAGAAGTACCAGGAGGCTGACTATTGATCAATTGTTTGCGAAAGTCAGTCTCAGGGAGAGTACTACCAAATAATTGTCCTTCTCTCAGATATTGATTACCTAATGCTCCCACAATGTTTTCCCATTTCGGGTTTTCTGGATTTTTAGGGGGTTTAAGAGGATTGTAGGCAATATGGCAAATTCCACAAGAGATACCGATACGATAAGGAGGCTCAATTTGAGCTTTAGCCTCTCCTGGAGCGTAATATTGGGCAACATCCCATTTTTCGGGGTCGAAATTAGGATTAGGGAACTTACGCGCTCCCATAACGCCGACTGAATTGGGGTCTTGATCGCATTGATCTAACCATAAACCATATTCGTCTGGTTTGTTAGCTGCCCTACAACCAGGGTCGTTTATCGTACCAATTTTTTGAAAACGCTCATTGCGTTGATAATGGTTAGATTCATCCGCTGGATCGCTATCAGGTCGAGCATCTAACAAACTTAAAAAGTCGGCTTCTCCATGGGTAATTTTAGCTAAGTTACGGAAAAACTTCTCATTGCCACCAGTCCAAAAATACCAAGTTTGGAAACCGCGTTTTTCTGCCTCAGTCAGATTACCATAGTTTTCTGGAGGTACGTAGCCAAGATAGTCGCGATCGTATTCATCGTCTTTATATTCAGGGGTTTGAGTGGTTTTCCCTGAGTTCAAATTGGCATAACTAGAAGCTTCCATATTAGCTGGTGATTCAGACTGTGATGGAGCAATATCAACGGCGTTGTTTCCCGCTTCTGCTTCAGCAATTAGTTCTCTCAATTGTTCGACTGATGTCGATTGATATTCATAGGGAGAACAACTTATTAGCATAAAAGCGATCGCTAGCACGCAGACAATTATGCCTAAACGTAGCTTGAGCATATACTTCTCCTTAAAAAAGTAATTTTTTTGTAGAAAAAAGTTCTATTTCTCTTATAACTAATTCCTAGCTATATTTTAATTTTGATAAACAAAAAAATTAATATTAATTATTAAAATATACATAATGTAGTATTTGAGGCTTTTTAGCTACTTGTCAAGAGACGTAACTAGAGCCAAATCAATATTTTTTTCTACTGAAACATAAAAATATTAATATTTTTATGTTTCAACAATAGCATTTGCTCCAGAAGTACAAATAGACTAAAAGACCTTAAGATACTTATTTTAAAAGATTATAGCCATCAAAACAAGCCTGATACAGTATTGACAAATTTTAGTTTATGTAAAGAAATACAACAAGAAAAAATCATTTTGCATAAAACAAGATCATATCTCGTAGTAATAAAGTAGAAGCGTAAAATAACTAATTTAAAAACTCAAAAAACCCAAAATGTAATTTAAATTACAATATAATTCATGTGGATGTTTTCAGATGGAAAAAAATCTTATTTTTCAACCATTGAAATTCCGCCATTTAACAGTTAAAAATCGCATCTTTCGCTCTAGTGTTACTGGACGTTGGGATAACTACGATGGCTCTGGAACTCAAGCTCGTGTCAATTGGGAGAACAAGTTTGCTAAAGGAGGAGTTGGGGCAATTATTTCCTCCTATGCTCCCATTTCCATAGAAGGTAGAATTACTCCCAATGTCGTTACCATAGACTGCGATGAAAGAATACCTTTTTGGCATACTGTTGGGGAAGCAGTGCATAGATATGGATGTAAATATATTCTTCAACTAAGTCATTCTGGTCGTCAAAGAGATATAGAAGGAATTGAAAATACTTTGACTCGGACTAGTGGTATTGAACCTAAACCAGCACCAAGCTCAACAGATGAAGCAGATCAAGTTAATGGTCTACCTGCCATCAAAATGCCAACATCTAAAGTCAAAGAGATTGTTCAAGACTTTGCTAAAGCAGCAGGAAGAGCTAAAGAAGCTGGTTTAGATGGCATTGAACTGCATAGTTCTCATGGCTACTTAATTAATCAATTTCTTAGTTCAGCCATCAATCGGCGCACAGATGAATATGGTGGCGATCTGAAAAATCGTTATCGGTTTCTGCAAGAAATTGTCCAAGAAATTCGTAAAGTGGTAGGAGATAAATTTCACTTCCAAGCCAAAATTAGTGTTAGAGAGTTCAATAATATTATTCCTCCATGGCAAAGATCTGGTAACACTTTTGCCGAAGCCATTCAAATTTGTCAGTGGCTTGAAGAAGATGGTGTGGATGCTATTCATGTTTCTCGTGGTAGTACCTTTCCTCACCCTTTATTGCCTTCGGGTCCTTTCCCCATCGAGATGCTCCGTTACACCTATGACACAATGACATCTAGTGGTGGCAAAGCTAGCTTTCGTAACCTAATTCTATTTCGGTATAGGTTTCTTCAACCCCTGTTCCAATTAATTTGGAGAAGGTTGCCCAAAAAAGTAGCTAATTACCAGCAGCCAGTAAAGGGATTAGAGATTCAAGATAAATGGCTAGATGACTTGTTTAAAGAACATGTGTCTACAGAAGAATTTAAGCAACTCTTACATAAACATCAAGGTACAGTGCTAAGAGATGCAAAAGAAATTAAGCAAAATCTTCGAGAAATTCCTGTTATTACCACGGGAGGATTTCAACAAGCATCTTATATCAATGCTGCGATCGAGGGGGGTTATACCGACGGAGTGAGTATGGCTAGAACCTTAGTGGCTAATAACGATCTGGTGAATAAATTCCAGTCAGGTATGGATATAGCCGAAAGACCTTGTACCTATTGCAATGACTGCCTGGGAGCATATCTAGAACTACCGATGGGCTGCTATAGCTTAGACCGTTTTTACCAACGCTCGACTAAAAACTTGACCAGAGAAGAGCAAGAAAAAGCTATGCAAGAAGCAGCAAAAGCCAGGACTGAGGAAGTAATGACAGTCTTCGATCCGCCTCCTAAGCCTTATCTGCCACCGATGTAGTTAGAGTTCGGAGTTCGGAGTTCGGAGTTAGGGATATTCTAGGAAACGTTCGTGTAAGTTGTCGAGTATTGAGGGATAAGTAGTGACTACAGAAATTAAGGAATCTAAGCAATCTAATTTAAAGCGAGCTTGGTGGAAAATTGTCGGGGTTATTGTGGCTATTTTGGTTGCAGTTTCGCTTTACTTAGTTTCACCGCTATTGTTAGGCAATGGTGCGGTTAAGTATTCAGATATTAACGATCATTATAAATATGGCTCTATTGGTGGTGAGGCTGCCAATGGTATTCCCTACTGGGTTTGGAAAGTGCTACCAGTGGTATTTGCCGATAAGTTACCTGGGGAGGGATATACTTCTCTAGGCTTTATTCAAGAACCAGAACACAACTTACCCATTGGTTTTTCTCAAGCTAAAATAGGGTTCGATCGCGTGGCTCAAAACTGCGCTACTTGTCATGCAGGGACGCTGCGAGATACGCCAGAGAGTGAACCGCAAATTATTACCGCTATGCCTTCTAATACGGTTAATTTAGAGGGATATATTCGCTTTCTTTCTGAAGTGGCGATCGATGAGCGATTTACTGCCGATAACATGATGCCCGCCATTGAGGCACTGGGGGCAGATCTCAACCCCTTAGAAAAATTGATTTATCGCTATTTTGCCATTCCCCAAACCAGAGATGCCTTAATTACTCAAAGAAGTAAATTTGCTTTTTTAAATAAGCAATCAGCCTATGGCCCAGGACGGGTTGATACTTTTAGTTCTTATAAAACTCGTCAGTTTGATGTTCCTGCCGACGAGATCCCCCCAGAAGAACTTAATGGTATTGCTGATTTTCCCAGCGTTTGGCAACAAAAACCTCGTGAAGGGATGCAACTCCATTGGGATGGAAATAATACTTCGGTCAATGAAAGAAATAATAGTGCTGCCCTAGCCTTGGTTACGCCTACTACTATCGATTTTGATGCCATTCATCGGGTTGCTGATTGGTTGTGGGAACTACCCGCACCATCCTATCCCTATGAAATTAATTCAGAATTGGCTGCTAAGGGAAAACAAATCTATAAAAATAACTGTGCTAGCTGTCATGCTTTTGATGGAGCAAAGGTAGGTACAGTCACACCTATAGAAGAAATTGGTACAGATCCAGGTCGTCTCGACTCTTATACCAATGAACTCCTCAAAAATCAGAGGACGTTGTTTGCTGGTATTAGTTATCAAGGAGAAGACCAACAGTTTCGACATTTCCAGAAAACTAATGGGTATGCCAATATGCCTCTCGATGGTATTTGGTTACGCGCTCCCTACTTACACAACGGTTCAGTGCCAACCTTAAAAGACTTATTAGAACCGCCAGCCCAAAGACCCAAAACATTCTATCGTGGTTATGACGTATTCGATCGCGACAAGGTGGGTTTTGTCTCTGATGTAGCGGAAGAAAATGGCAAACAATACTTTAAGTTCGATACTACTTTACCAGGTAATAGTAATAGTGGTCATTTGTATGGTACTGACTTACCAGCCCAAGATAAAGATGCTCTCGTCGAATACATGAAGCAACTTTGACAATTAGCCATTAGCTATTAGCTTTTAACGAATTAAATCTACAACAAATAAATTCATGAACAAATCTGCTGTTTGGTTTAAGCGTGTCGTTTGGTTTGGTATTTTGGCAAATTTCACTTATGCAGTATGCGCTTTTGTCATTCCCTATCAATTAATTACCTTCTTACAATTGGGTTCGCCTGATTCTACCGTTTGGCTGTTTAATTACTCGGTTCTTTTAGTTTTACTCAGTTGCTTTTACATTCCTGCTGCCAACAATCCTTTTCATTATTTAGCTAATTCCTGGCTATTAGTGGCTGCTCGTATAATTCCCGCTACAACTTTTTTTATTGGCGTGTTTACTGCTTATATGCCAAAGGGTTTTCTAACTTTAGGAATAGGAGATTTAACTATTGGCATCATTGAAGGAATTCTGCTGACTCTGGCACTCGTTCACAAATCAAAAATGCAAAAACAAGGAGATAAACAAGTGACAACTACAACATCACAACCCCTTGATTTACTCAAGATGTCTCAAGCTCAAATAGACGAACTCTACAAAAAAGGTTCAGTAGGAGAAATACCTAATGGAGACAGCAAAGGTATCGCTATTATTGCTGCGGGAACTATCTGGGCAAAGATATTAGCACTTCTCAGTAAATTATTTTTCTGGCAAGGAAAATTTTTTTATCGAGAACAAAAGTTCTTTCTCAATAAACTTCCTCCCTTCGGAATTAGAGCATTCAAAGGCGAAATTTACAAAGGGGATGGCTGGTTTTGCGAGGGAGAAGCTATCATCCTAGACTATTCCCAAACCTCGTTTATCTTCCAAAAAGTTAGAGAAGAAATGCGAGAAATTGCCCCAGGCTTTTATCTAGCCCAAGTTTACTTAGGAAAAAGACGAATATCAAACTTTACCCTTGAATTTTAAAATTGTATAAAATTAGATTTCTCAGGCAATCTTTAATTGACTGATAAGTAGGTGGGTGTAATTAATTATAAAATGAGGGAAGGCAGAGGGAGCAGAGGAGCAGAGGAAGCAGGGGAGAAATAAAACGCTATCTATCTTATATTTAATTGCGTTCAGCTACTTAACTACTTTTATTTTGTTGATAATTTTTGCTCTTGAGTATTTTGTTTATTACTGACAAAAAGGTTTTTCATACTTTGAATAATTTTAGTGACAAAATTAGCTGATTCTTGAGATTTTTCTGGCTGTTTATTGACTGTGTTTGTGCCTATTACTTGACAATTGGCGATAAAAAGCTGCAATTTCTCTTCATTACTTACAGAAGATTGACGAGCCTGTTGTGCATAGTTAGCTAAATCGGTTTTGCCTACATAAGCTAACCATTTTTCAAAATCTTCTCTCATAAGATAATTGATAGCTTCATCAGGAAACTGTTGGCATAGTTTAAGTAAATCTTCAATACTATTAACTGGAGTATCAGCAAATCTAAAAGGTTCTGTCATTATATACTATCCTCTGGCTACGAGCTAGATACAAATGTATATGAAAATACAATTTGAGTATCACAAAAAAACGGCAATATAAATCTAATTGTATATCTTATTAATGTCAAACTACCACTGGTTGTAATTAATTAAAAGTTAAAAAACAAAAAATGTTTTAGATTATACATTTTGCTACCAATAATCAATAAATATTAAAATCTTTAAACTAGTGATACACATTTCAATTAACAATTAACCAGCAACTATCAACAAAAACTAAGATTAAACCAGAGCTCATTCATGCACTTGAGAAGTCGTATATGGCTTTGATTGATGTAGAATTAAACGATTACCACAAGGATCGTAAGCATAAATTTCTTGACCATGAGAAGCAGAAATAATTTTCCCTGGAGGTGGATAGCCCATAGCAATTAAATGCTCTATTGTGCTTACTAAATTTTCGACTTCTAAACAAATACTAACAGTACTATTTTGGGAATTGGCAAATTCTAGCAAAGATTCTTTTTTTGGCTTAAAAATCCCTAAACACAATCCCAATAAATTAAATTCTGCATAAATATTAGGAATATAAGGATTAGGTTCTTGGTCTAATAATTGACTATAAAAATCCACTAATATTTTGATTTCTGGCGAAGCTATGGTTATAAATGCCTTATTATAAGTAAAAGTCATTATAGGTTGCTAAAAATTATTATTGATAATCATTTAAATAACTGTGATGTAATCGTTTGCCCTGGAATTCATAATCCTAGTTTGACTGACAGTTTTATTCATAATCTCAAGGAAAGTAGCGATCGCTTTGTCGAACATAAGTGGCTAATTTTACCAACTCAGAATTATGCTCCTTATTCTCCTCTAGCCGTGTATCAATGGTTAAACAAACATTATCCTTCTCCTCAAAATACCTCACCTATAATATTGATCTGTTTTAGTGCTGGTGTTGTCGGGGGAATTGGTGCAGCTTTATGGTGGCAAAAGAAGGGAGGAAAAGTCAAAGCTTTTTTTGCCTTTGATGGTTGGGGAATGCCAACAGTAAAGAATTTTCCTGTTTATCGTCTCAGCCATGACTATTTTACTCACTGGAGTTCTTCTTTACTTGGTCAAGGAGATAGTAGCTTTTATGCCGATCCAGAAATAGCTCATCTAGACTTATGGCGATCGCCGAAGAATACGGTGGGTTGGTGGGTAAAAAGTCCAGGGATGAAAATACGCTGCTCTGTAGCTGAATTTTTACAAATTTTTTTTGATTAAAATAATTGTATAATTGCAAATCTAAGTAAAAAGGCAGTCACTTAAGCTAAGAAAGTTTAAATATACCTAAATTATTAATAATCTATTGCATCATAGGTGACAATTTCATATATAAAATATAATCTAATCAGGTTAGACGGTTTGTCAAGTGGTTTCTACTAGCGTTCCTAAAAGCTCACAATCAATTAAAATTCCCCAACGTCGCACAGGCGCGTTTGCTCTTATAGATAGTTTGTGTCGTCACGGTGTTGAATACATTTTTGGCTATCCTGGCGGTGCTATCTTACCCATCTATGATGAGTTATACCGTGCAGAGGCTAAGGGAGATATCAAACACATCTTGGTTAGACACGAACAAGGTGCTTCCCATGCAGCAGATGGTTATGCCCGTGCCACAGGTAAGGTAGGTGTCTGTTTTGCTACCTCTGGTCCTGGGGCTACCAATTTAGTCACAGGTATTGCCACTGCCCAAATGGACTCTATTCCTATGGTAGTAGTAACAGGTCAAGTTCCCCGTCCTGCTATTGGTACTGACGCCTTTCAAGAAACAGATATATTTGGGATTACTCTTCCCGTTGTTAAAAATTCCTATGTGGTACGTCATGCTAGCGACATGGCGAGAATTGTGGCTGAAGCTTTCCACATTGCCAGTACGGGTCGTCCTGGAGTAGTATTAATCGACATACCCAAAGATGTTGGTTTAGAAGAATTTGACTATACGCCTATAGACCCTGGAAGTGTTAGTTTGCCTGGTTATCGTCCTACCGTAAAAGGTAATCCTCGTCAAATTAATGCTGCTATAGACTTAATTAGAGTTTCTCATCGCCCTTTACTCTATGTCGGTGGTGGAGCGATCGCTGCTAATGCTCATGAACAAATTAAAAAACTAGCTGAGCATTTCCAAATTCCTGTTACTACAACTTTAATGGGATTGGGTGCATTTGATGAACATCATCCCTTATCTGTAGGTATGTTAGGCATGCACGGCACAGCCTATGCTAACTTTGCTGTTAGTGAATGTGACTTACTCATTGCCGTAGGAGCCAGATTTGACGATCGCGTTACAGGGAAATTAGCTGAATTTGCTTCCCGTGCCAAAGTCATTCATATCGATATCGATCCTGCTGAAGTAGGCAAAAATCGCCCTCCCGAAGTACCTATCGTTGGCGATGTAACTAAAGTACTCCAACAAATTGAGCAGAGGCTCGAAGAGCTAAATATTGCCAACGACTCAGAGCGGACTAAACCCTGGTTAGCCAAAATCCAACTTTGGCAACAAGACTATCCTCTAGTTGTGCCTCATCCCGATCGTAGTCTATCTCCTCAAGAAGTCATTGTAGAGTTAGCCAATCAAGCACCTAATGCTTATTACACAACAGATGTAGGACAACACCAAATGTGGGCAGCCCAGTTTCTCAAAAATGGTCCTCGTCGCTGGATTTCTAGTTCGGGGTTGGGTACTATGGGTTTTGGAATGCCTGCTGCTATGGGTGCAAAAGTAGCCTTACCAACAGAAGATGTTATTTGCATTAGTGGTGATGCTAGCTTCCAGATGAACTTACAAGAATTAGGAACTCTGGCGCATTATGGTATTGCGGTAAAAACTGTCATTATTAATAATGGTTGGCAAGGAATGGTACGGCAGTGGCAACAAGCTTTCTTCGGTGAACGCTACTCTTCTTCTAATATGGAATTAGGGATGCCAGATTTTGAACTGTTGGCAAAAGCTTACGGTATCAAAGGGATGATCGTCCGCGATCGCAGTGAACTAAAAGATGCTATTGCGCAAATGTTAGCTTGTCAAGAGCCAGTTTTAGTTGATGTTCGCGTTACCAAAGACGAAAATTGCTATCCTATGATTGCTCCTGGTAAAAGTAATGACCAGATGTTGGGATTACCTCAGAAGAAGCAGTAGTAAGAACTCTGGCATAAGTTCTAAATAGAAAGTAGCGATTGTCTTGAATGTCGAATAATTTGGCTCGAATTAGGCGATCGCTACTCAAGTACTTATAGGAATAGAGGTTTTACTTTGACAGAAGTCAAATAATAACAATTATCGCGAATTAGTTGAGATACTTAACCGATTTTGGGTATATCTTGAAAAATATCAGAATTATTGACTCGACAAACTTGTTTATTGAAATTACATTTATAAATTGCTGGTTTTTGCCAACTTAGAGGAACTTCTAATAAATCTCTTGCTCCTGTAATGCCCTGCCCAATAAATAATAATAAGGCAAAGCAATTGAGAATAATATGGGCATAACGCCAACGATTAGCCCGATCTTTATAAATATCCTCCACAATTGCCAAAGAAAATATCATCAAGAGAGAAACTGCAATCCCAAAATAGTAATGAGACCAATACCACTCGTTACTTAACCGCCATACTCCATCTTGACTACCAAGAATTACTAAACCCATGCCTGAGAGGGTAGCAAAAATAGCTCGCCACAGTTTTGGTTTGGCACGATACAGTAAAACCAGAGAAACAATAGTAGCTACAAACATTAACACAACAAAGATAACTTGAAAATTATCTAAATTACCTTTTTCTTGCTGGTCAATAAAACCATTAAAACCAAACACAACGGAATAAGCTAAAGCAACTAAAGTTACTCCCACTACACTACCAGTAAGCCAACGTCCGATTTGTACGTGTTCTCTGCCCACTACTGGAGGGATTTTACTTTTACCTCCTTCGGCAACTGCCAATCTTCTTTGACGGGTTTGCCAAGCAAAATTTGTTACTATCCCAATCAAAGGAAAAACAAAAGCCACAGCCAATGCAGGATGAATTAGGGAAACTATGTCTTCATTTTTAAGAAAAGTAAATCCCAAGATTAACTGAGACTGGAAACTATGAGTTATATTCATGGTCAAAATCTCGAACATAGAAATCTTGATTAAGTTATCTAATTTTTAAACATCTTCTCAGTAACTTAAATCAAAATTATTAGAGCAAAATTAATTTTTCTAAATTAAGATAAGCGATCGAAATAAACAGTAAAATTTTAGACATTCAGTTGAACAATATTCTGACCATCATTCCTGTCCGTAACGAAGAAACGACTATTGCCCAGGTTATCTCTTCTTTGCAAATGTATGGTCTAAACAAGATCAGAGTAGTAGATAATGGCAGTAGCGATCGCAGTGCTACTCGCGCTAGGGAAGCTGGTGCTGAGGTATTATTCGAGCCAATTCCTGGTTATGGTCGAGCTTGCTATTGCGGATTACAAAATTTACCAGCAGAAATTGATTGGATACTTTTTTGTGATGGGGATGGTAGCGACGATTTTACTTGCTTACCAGAGTTTTTCCGTTTGGGCGATCGCTACGATCTAATTATAGGCGATCGTCGCTCTACCCCAGAGGGAAAAGCAGCTATGACCCCAGTACAGAACTTTGGTAACAGTCTGGCTAGTTGGCTAATTGGTTGGGGTTGGGGATATTGGTACAACGATTTAGGTCCTCTACGTCTTATTCGCCGTTCAGCTTTAGCCAAAATTGAGATGCAAGATCGTGGTTTTGGGTGGACGGTAGAGATGCAGGTAAGAGCGATCGAAGAAAAATTATCTATTGTGGAAATACCTGTTATTTATCATCCCAGGCAAGGAGGTAAATCGAAAATATCTGGAACTATTTCTGGCAGTATCCAAGCGGGGACAATTATTTTAGGCACTTTAGGTAAATTGTATTGGCATCGCTTTAAGCGTATGGTTAAAAAGTTTGAGGTAATAGATAGTAGGTAGTAGGTAGTAGGTAGTGGGTAGTAGGTAGTAGGTAGTAGGTAGTAGGTAGTGGGTAGTGGGTATTAGGTAATAATTTGGGTTTATGCACTTGATTAAAGTAGGAGAAAAGTTTTGGCAATGGCTGAGTGGAATATTGCTAATCCTAGGTGCAATTTATCTTTTTCCTCATGGTGATTTTCGTCAACCAGAAGCAGTACTCCAATTTTGGCTAGGTATAGGGGTGATGAGTGGGGGATTTATTTTATCCTGGCTGTTACGTTCTGTAACTGTTTGGTGTTTTTGGTCGATCGCTATTCTGACCAGATTATTCCTTCTACCTATGTATCCAGGGGATGATGTTTGGCGTTATCTCTGGGAAGGGTATATTCAAACTTTAGGGTTCAGTCCTTACGATTTCGCTCCTAATGCAGTAGATTTAATTCCCTATCGGACAGAATGGTGGTCTTTAATTAATCATCAGGGAGTTTCTGCTATCTATCCACCCATCACTCAATTAGGCTTTCGTAGCCTAGCACTGATTACCCCCCATCTTATTCTGTTTAAAATCGCATTTGTTATCGCCGATCTGTTAGTTTGTTGGTTATTAACTCGTCGATTTAGCTATAGTCAAAGTATTCTCTATGCCTGGAATCCTCTGGTTATTTACTCTTTTGCTGGAGGAGCGCATTACGATAGCTGGTTTATTTTACCTTTAGTTGCTGCTTGGTTTTTATGGGAATCGAGGGAAGAAAAACAAAAAAAGCCAATCTTCGTTTGGCTAGGAACTGCTTTTCTCATCGGAGTGGCAACAGCAGTTAAATGGATCTCTTTACCCATATTAGGTTTTATTGTCTGGCGAGCTTGGCGTAAAGTTAGTTTGATTCTTTCTTTTGTGGTGGTTATTGGCGGTATTTTACCTTTATTTCTAACTGCTTTACCTTTTTGTCGTCTAGATTCTTGTCCTTTAATACCTACAAGTTCAACTTTTGTTAGTCATGGGCGCAGTGCAGAATTAATCCCCTATCTCTTAAGTAAAGTATGGCAGCCAGCAGCACAAAGTAACGCTATTTTTGCTCTACCTTTAGGCATAGCAGTACTATTCTTATTAAGAAAGACTAGTTTTCGTGCCTTTAGCGAAGGATATTTTTTCTCTTTACTAACTCTCTCGCCTATTATTCACGCTTGGTATTTTACTTGGATTATCACTTTTGCTGTAGCTACTCAAAATTGGGGAGTGCGTTTACTGAGTATTTCTGCATTTATTTATTTTGCTTTACCCTATCGCCAAGCATTGGGAATTAATACTTGGTACTTAAATGACACAGAAAGGTTATGGTTATGGTTGCCTTTTATTGTCGGTTATCTAGGAACTTTTGGGCGTAAGCCTGATTCATCTAAGTTAACTTGAGTTCAGGATCGATCGACTACTAGCCATAATAAAACTCAGCATTAGGCAGTTTACCTCCCAATAGTTTGGGATTTTGCTCCATCAGACGGGCAAACCAGAACTCCAAATCTTCTTTAGCTTCAACCGCCGTAACCATCTCTAGGGGGGTTTTTGCCAGAGATTTTTCAATTACTGGTGCTTTCAATCCGAGATATTTTGCCCCCAGTTTGGCTGCTGCAGAAGGATTTTGAATTGCCCAAGTAGTGGCATTTTTAAGTTCTAGTTGTACTGCTTCAATTACTTCTGGATATTCGTCAATTAAAGAAGTTAAAGCTAGAGTTCCTGCTTGGGGAATGCGGGGTTTTCTTCCTGTTGCCTTGCCCCATTCTTCCTGAAGATTTAACACCGAGCGCACAAGTATACCCTGATTTTCTCCCTGAATTTCTGCTCCTGTTCCTGCTGGTTCTGCCAGAAGCGCAGCATCTCCCCGTTTAGCTAACAATAGCTGAACCGCTTGAGCAAAATCAGTTGTATATTGAATGTCTAAATCTTGTTCTGGATTTAAACCATTTTCCTTAGCGAGGTAAAAGAATAACTGTGCTGGTAGTCCTCCTCGGAAGGGAATCAAGACCTTTTTGCCTCTCAAATCCTCCCAACTGCTGATATTTTTATTCTCACTCCAAAGATTTAATACGCCCCAGACTAAAACATTTAGTAACTTAATCGGGACACCTCGTTGATAGAGATTTGCTGCTAGGGAGGTAGGAGTAGCTGATATTTGCAGTTGAGTGGACACTACCTCGGCGCGGAGTTGATCGTGAGTTTTCCAAAGGGTAAAATCAACTTCTTGTGCCAAGGCTTGAATCTGTGATTGCTCAGATAAGTATGCCAGCAGCACAGTAATGATGATAGGAGAACCCCCAATAGTTAATTTTTCTAGCTGTTGGTTCTCAGATTGAGAAGAAGTTAAGCTATTACATCCCCAGAGATAAGAAGTTAAAGTTAACCCTGTGGTAGCTGTCAAGAATCGTAAAAAGCGACGACGGTTAGAGGCAAGCATAATTAAAACCTCATAAAGTTAGATTGAGAGGAAATATTCTTCAAGCCAAAACACCTGCTAACATCAGGAAGAGCAAGAAGTTGAGAAACTTCCTGATAGATATAGGCTTCATCTCTGGCAGTAGGAGGTAGCTGAGATTGCCACTGATGTACTATGCGACTAGGTGAGGGGGACATAACTAGAATTCGATCGCCCAAGCGGACAGCTTCAGCTAGGTCGTGGGAAACTAAACAAGCTGCTAAATGGCGATCGCCTAATAGTTGGAGTAACATGGCTTGAAACTCCCTCCTTCTACCTACATCTAAGCCGTTAAAAGGTTCATCTAGTAGCAGCAAATCGGGTTGAATTGCCAAAGCTCGACCCAAAGCTACACGCTGCTGCATTCCGCCACTAAGTTGGTGTGGGTAATAGTGAAGGACTTGCTCTAAACCCAGTTGTTGGGCTAACTGTTTAGAAGAGAGCGTTCTCTCTTGTTTAGGAATACCTTTGGCTTTGAGTCCAAAAGTAAGATTTTCTTGAGTGGTTTGCCAGGGAAGGAGTCGGGGTTCTTGGAAAACGTAGGCAGTGCCAGCAAATTTGTTATTAATTATACCAGCACTCGGTTGAATTAAACCCGCAGCAATTCGGAGAAGAGTGGTTTTGCCACAGCCAGAAGGTCCTGTCAAACAGAGAATTTGTCCTGGTGCTAAAGTGAGACTGACTCCATCGAGGATTCGGCTATGGTCATATTGGAAGTCAATGCGATCGAGAGCTAACAAGATTAAAAAAATTGCAGTTTTATGTTAATTATTATCTGGGAGCGTAGAGACACTTCGCCAAGGTTCTAATAGATGGCGTAAGGGACGCAAAAGTAAATATTCGCTTACCCAGATCGAAATTACTACGATCGCAATCCAAGCCATTACCTCATCAGTATCCAAGTTAATGCGAGCCAGATTTAACTCTGCTCCGATTCCTACTTCCGAGGATAACAGTTCTGCCATCACTGCTACCCGCCATGCTAATCCCAGTCCTGCCACCAGAGAGGGAAAGAGCTGAGAAAGCAAATGAGGAAAATAAAGGTCAGTTAAAAGCAAATTTAGCGGAGTACGAAACAGGCGAGCCATTTCTAACAAAGGAGTAGGAAAGGTGCGTATACTCTCCAATGTACCAAGAAACACAAGGGGTAGGGTAGTTACTGTAATCGTAAAAATTGGTGTCCCACTGCCACTGCCAAACCAAAGTAAAGCCAGAACAATCCAAGCAATGGGAGGAATACCTTGGAGCGCGCTAATAATTGGACTAATTGCCTTTTCAAACCCAGATTGAATGCCTGCAATAATGCCTAAAAGGATTCCTAGTAAGACAGCTAGAGTAAAAGCAGCAAATATGTGAAAGCTGGTAGTTAAAAGAGCATCTCCTAACTGTCCCGTTGTTGCGATACGTCCAATGGCTGACAAAGTTTCTAGAGGTGAGGGTAAGACCACCATGCCATAGTGCATCGCTCCAAACTGCCATAAGACCAAAAAAACTCCCAATCCAACTAGCTGAGGGCAAAGAGATTTTAGAGCCAGAGATTTTTTACTCCAATGAGTTGCGTTCATAGGATCGGGATTAACATCCTCAATGTCTTATGATCTTTATCCAAAATTTATTTGGTTGTCAAAAGACAGGAGGTCAAACTTCGCGACTTTATGCAGGAAAATTTCCCGAATTTGACAAGTTGTCTTTTGACACAGGTTGTCATTGTCTTTTAGACTGCCCCGATACAAAAAGTTATATAGCGTTTCTCGGACTCATGAGGTACAGTAGCAACAATGAGTAAACCAGTTCCGAATATCTTGTTGAGTGACGGTCAACATAGCATCGAAAATCCCACCAATTAAATCTTTATAGTTTCTTGC
>JBFRWE010000380.1:0-8942 GCA_051439345.1 Xenococcaceae cyanobacterium | reverse complement strand
TGCAGATCGCCCTTTTTAACTCTACACTGGTACAAGCGAACTCTACTTCAATTACTACTGTTTTCAAGGAGGATAGATAAAATGTTTATCGGATTAATGTCTATAACGCACAGTGCGATCGCCCTCTCTGGAACATCTTTAATCTTAGGAACAGCCGACCCTTTACCATTAGGTTTAGCTGTCATTGGCTCACAGCTTCCCGATTTAGATACTACTGAAAGTACCATCGGTAAAATCTTCTTCCCGATAAGCAGTTGGATAGAAGATAGATTCCCCCACAGAAGTATTACTCATTCTCTGCTAGCCACGGGAGCGATCGCCATCCTTAGTTTACTGGGGGGACATTTTTTGCTAGAACAAACTTTTTCATTAATCGCCCTACCATTAGGTCATCTCCTCTCCTGCTTCTCCGATACCTTTACCAAGCAAGGAGTACAATTGTTTTATCCCAATCCAGCTTGGGCAATTAGTGTTAGTAATCCTCGGCGGAGACTAAAAACTGGTGGGGCTGGTGAATTATGGGTTTTAGGAATATCGATCGCTCTGCTGTGTTTCGGTATCTATCTAGCCAATGGTGGGGGTATAACTCAGAAAGTTTCACAAAATCTAGGCTTGAGAGATGGTATTGTCAGAATCTATAATGAGAACGCCAGTACCAATAAAGTATACGCGAGAATCACAGGTTATTGGACAAGCGATCGAACTAGTGCCGATGGTAAGTATTTAATTATCGGCAATGAAGGTAATGAGTTTATCGTTACTGATGGTCAAGGTGTTTATAAGACTGGAGAGCAGATAATTACAAGCAAAGTGACTACTGAAGTCGGGGAAGCTGCCAAGACTGAAATTAAGAATATTACTTTTAATGATGAAGATGCTGTAGCACCATTACAAGAACTACGTAATGCTTATCCTGATGCTGACATATTTCTTAATGGAGAACTAACGGTAGATTTTCCTGAAGATGTCAAAATTCCCCTTGAACCGAATCAAATGGCTACGGCTGCTTTAAATGGGAATAGAATTAAGTTTAGTTATTGTAGGTTGAGTAGAGCGATCGTATTTCTTAAGGATCAATATGCGGTAGGTACGTTAGAAGTGAAAGTAGTGCAACCGCGATTTTTTAACTAATTTAAGAATAAAAAATTTATTATGCAGCGAGATGAATTCTTAGACCTTGCAGGTGGTGTATACGAAAGTAACACTTACTATAGTAGTTGGAGAGGGGATGATAAATATGAAAATTTCTGGGCTTTCTTTGATGACGATAGTGCCGACTATGCCAGATCAATTTATGCAGGAATTGACGTTGATGTACTCTTAAGAAAGAAAAAGCACAGTATAGAACACATTATTCCCAAATCATTTCTGAAAGAATATTTAAAATCAGCCAATAAACCTTCTACCGTTGTTCGAGGTTCTACAGTTAATCCCTTGAATTTTGCTGCTTGTCATCGAGATATTAATACCAAGCGCAGTAACTTTCCTTTTGATATAGAAGGCGATCGCATTATCAGAAGTCATACAGTACATCTCGAACCGATATACAGCGATTATGGATTAGATCGAGAGAATGAATGGATTATTCCCGAAAAGACGCGAGGAGATATAGCTCGTGCCGTTCTCTATATGTGCATTATTTACGAGATTAATGAATTATATGGAGAACACTTAAATGTGTATCGAAATTGGGCAAAAATCGATCCACCCAATATTTGGGAAATTGAATTCAATAAATGGGTGTTTCAAAAACATGGCATTAAAAATCCTTTGACAACAGAAAATCCAGTTGATTCAATATCTTTATTGAATGATGAAGAATTGCTCAATTCTATATTACTTTTAGGATAAAAAACTCTACTGATTCAGAGCGCATTACTAATGAGAGAGCAGTATGCAGTGGGTACGGTAGAAGTAAAGGTAGTGCAGCCCAGACTAGAGAGGTTTTAAGCTTTTATTTAAGGGAAATACTAGCATAATGGACAGCAACAAGCAGTCACGGCGATTTCAACAATTTGCCGCTTTCTTTCAAAGTTATATGAGCGTGGCAACAATGATCGTTGCGGTTCTGCCAATCCCTGTAGCTCAGCTAAATTTAATACCTGTTTATGGTTCACTTAAAGGATTTCTTTCAGTCTACACTTCTCTATTTTGCTTCCTTATCCTTGGATATATCTTTTACACTCGTCACTGGATTGCTTTTGTTATTTTTGGCAGGCAAAAAAAGTTTCTCAAAATAATTTCTACATTACTTCCTCTTCTGCTGATTTTCTTTTCTTTAGCATCTATCCTTCTCTATCATGAGGTATTGGACTCATCTATCAGAAAAATTTTGTTTGAGCCTTCTTCAGATTTCTTGAGTGTAGAAAATGGAGAGATTTTACTATCAGACAATGGATTGAAATGCCTCTCACACAGTAATTTACTTTCAACTAATTCTATCGCTCTGCGTCAATTGAACAGTAAATATCTTCTAGAAAATTTAAGTTTTAATTGCATTCCTGATAATATTTATCTTATTTTGCTATACCTTAATGTATTTATATCAGCCGAATCAGCATTCATCCTAATGGCTTTGCGAGAATACTTACAAGATGTTCTTCAAGTGTCAGATGTAGAACTTATAAAAAAATATTTGAAAAGTCAAAGAGATGAAAATTCTGCATTCCACAAGTAGGCGATCACTTCAGAGAAAAATTAATTTTACATAACATTTTAGTCATCATGGCAAAAGATACTAATAGAGACATTTGGGACATACTAGATATTCTAGTGGGCAAAATTATCTTAGTAGCTATTCCTATAGTCATAGGAGTTGTTGGGAATAACATTTCTCAGTCATTACAGAAAGGTCAACTGGTAGATTCTTTGCTCGATGACCTGACTACTGAAAAGAGACAAGATATTGCTTTAATTGCTTTGGATGCCGCTATATCGCCACCAAAGAGTGAAGAGGAGTCCGATCAAGTTGTAGATATAGCTAAAGTTGTTCTAAAAGGGCGAATTGTCCAGGGAACTCCTTCAGGTCAAGCTCAGAATCAAAGAAAACTAGATTCATCGACAGCTTCAATAATTATTCAAAAAAGGAAGCCTCAGACGGGAAAAGATATCGTTGCTGCTATTACTATTGAAGCTCTTAATGAATTACCCTCCAACAAGAAACTTTCTCTTCCAAACACAGAAGAGGTTCAACCAAGTGAAATTACAGCAGAACAAAGGCAAAATGCAGAAGTTATTGAGCAAACAGCAGAAGTTATTGCCGATGTTCTCCCTTCTGATGTCAAGTTTACGTATATCCAATACAAAACAGATCTAAAGATTGCAGAAGAGCTTAGAACTCATCTCAAAAATCAAGGGGTTGTGACTCCTAGAATTGAGCAGATAAACAGCATTATGCAAGATGATATCCGATTTTCCAGTGAATCAGACAGAAAAAGTGCCGAGGACTTGAAAAGCAACATAGAAGGCTTTTTAAAAACAAAAAATATCACTACGAATTTTAAATTGATAAATCTCTCAAAAGCAGGCTATCAAGTTCCATCTGGACAATTTGAAGTCTGGCTCAATCAATAGTCAATAAGTCCCTTGGTCGTTATAAAAGTGCGTATTTGCGTAATTATTTTGGTCAACTCATGAATTGCGATCGCACTTTTGAGAGAGCAGTATGCAGTGGGGACTATAGAGGTACCCCTGTTAAGGTGAGCGTTTGTACTGTTTATGCTGCTGAAGAAGACGAGCAGTAGAGCGATGAGGATGCTTGGGGTCGTAAGTTGGTTTTGGTTTTAGCTTTTTCTTTTGTCTTGGAGAAGAACAAAATCGTTTAAGATGGACTGAACTTGCCCACTGTCTTAAAGTATGGGCAAATTCAGTGAGGGTCATTTGAGTTATGGGCAACCACAGTGGAGTAGGCAAAGCGATGGCCATGCCTCTGTATGTAGCTCGAACTTCTTCGACTAGATAATAATCGGACAAACCAGCTTCTACCTTGCCGACACCATGAACTGATTGGAGTGCAGCCTTAACTGTGGAGAGGATATTGAAAGCTACCACTGCCACACAAAACACAAATAAAGCAGCTTGAGGATAGCCCAAAGTGTTTAACTCACAGTTGAATGTGTCCGTAATTACTTGAAACATTCCTTCAATATTCCATCTTTTGAGATAAAGCTTTGCTATCCTCTGAGCATCAGCCACAGAGGGAGGCAAATGAGTTAAGATAGCTACTTCTTTGTCTCCATGTCTTGTGGGTTGGTTTAGCTGGATGACGACTCGACGTAATTGCAAGTTTGAACCATGAGAGTCAGTAATTTGAACTTGCTGTTCAAATACTTCCCCAGTTTTAGTTTCGCCTGTTTTTTCCAGGGAAGATATTTCTTGAACGGGTAAGCTTTTATGCTGGCGAATTATAAAATCACTGCTTCGTTGAACAATGCCAAATAAAAACTGACGAGTGCAGAAATTACGGTCAGCAATCCAAACGGTACGAGGTTGAATTGTTTCTAAAATTGAAGACAGCATTGTTCTTTCTTGAGCATGACCATCCTGATTGAGAAAGATATCCGTCACCAACATTTTCTGTGGATCTAATACTGCAATTGACTTTCCAGGCAAAGCTTTAGCTAAATTATTTCTCAAAACTTTTAATCGATGCTCTGTTCCACTCAAATGATTGCCATCGGCAATTTTAATCTCGTATCCTGCTAGTAGTTTTGTTTGATTTACTTTTAATTCACAGATGAGTGATTCGAGATTTGAAGCACTATATCGTACTAATGCTTGAGAAATACCTAGCTCCATCCCGTTTAATTTGCCATATAGCGCAGGACGTGACACTCCTAAATCTTTTTCTAATGCTTTGTATGCTGCGCTGACACTTGGATGAATTCCACTGACTACCAAACTCATTAAACTAACCACATTAGAAAACAGTAGCTCTCTGGTGTATTGCTTAACTGTATGAGTTTCAAACAGTTCATCTAATGCAGTCGGTTCAAAAATTCGTTCCATAATTCCTCTAACCATTACCGTTATAGGAGTTGCTTCGATAAATTGAGAGAAGATAGCATTAATCATGGAACAAAATCTCCGATTACCAAGTTTCTTTTAGAATGCCATCGATCGCGATCGCTTTGTCTTAGTACAAACGCTCACCTTAACAGGGGTAGGTTTTGGTACTTACGTCAAGAATAGTAGCAGCTTTACCAGAATATACGTATTTATCATTATATAGGGTCATTTTGTGTAGATTAAAAATGTCATAAATAAGCATCTTATCTGTAATTTTGCTGATAGATCGGTAGAATAGCTGTGATCTAAATTAATAGACAAAAGAGCGTCACTATAATATTGTTGGAAAGTAATCTAAAATATAGTTTTTTATAACTTTATTTCGTCAATTTCATCTATATTTGTGATGTAGCTAGGATATCGAGCTACTTTATTTAAAGAAACTTCTAAATTATCTTCTCTTAGCAAAGATTTTAGTGACTGCTCGATCTTGTAGTAATCTTTTTTATTCCAGTGAATTTTGTTAACACGACCTTTGTATTTAGATGAAAAAGCACAAATAACTATCATTAAATCTTCTGGTTGATATTGAAGATACCGACAGGCTACCCAAAGCTTGATGCGATCTCCCCAGTTAAGTTCAACACTCCCGATTCTCCACTCATAAAGACGGACTTTGTTTTTGACTACTCCAGCATTAATGGGAACTTCAAGCCAATAAGTTATCGCATCTAGCTGTAGTTGAGTTTTCCATCTAGTATTGAGATAGATTTTTTTACGGGGTTCAAATATTCCTGGAATAAAACTTTCCAACTGTTCGAGCCAAAGAGTAAGCTGGGGATTGAGAAGGGGTTCAATGTTTAATCCCATCTGTTTTTGTCTGACCAGTAATTGAAATTGCTGTTGTTGTATCGAGTTCTTTGAAGGCTGAAAGTTACAAAGACGAGAAGAACGTTGTTTATTGAGGGAGAGTAGCTCTTTTAAGGTAATAATTGCCATGAATAGTTGTAAAAACCTTGTTTACAGCTATTCACGGCGTTAGCTAAGAAATTAAAGCAAATATCAATTATTTCAGTAATTAAATTTATTACTCTGTTTGGGTTTGAAAACTGGTTCTCATTTTTACTTCACTTTCTCCTGCCCTAACCATGATGGTACGCACGATCGAACCAAAAATACGCCATCCTACCAAACTTAAACTAGCATGGCGTGTGGACATTAATAAATCTTCCAGTCTTATTTGCACTAATCCATCAAAAAGGACAGCATTGGCTAAAACAGTATCTACATCTCCTGGTAATGGCGGAAGATACATTCTTTGGGTCGAGGTAAACTTAAGCATCTCTCCCAGAAGTTGTTTGGCATAAGGATTATCAACGGTAATTGGTTGTAATCGCAGTAGGGTAGCGTACTGACGGCGATTGGGTACGAGGTCACAGGTAGAACTAGCGACGATAAACTTCGTACCTGTGATGCGTTCTCCCATAAAGTAAGCAGCATCAGAACTTATAATATCCCCTTGTAATAAGATGAATGGATCTTCTTCTGGAGCGATTAAACCTTTGTCTAGCAATACTTGGTATTCTATGGGAGAGCGGACTAATGCACCATGAGTATTAAAGAGTTTTTGCCGTGCTTTAGTTTTGCCGATTTTTTTAGCAAAAGATTGAATAATTGAGAGTGGCCCGATATCATGAGAAAGGTTTTGGAGACGAGCCTCTAATTCTTCTAGACTCTCTGGAGTTTTATCGATTGCGGTCAATTAAAACCATCCTCCCTATTAAAAGTTTTATCATCAAAAGGACGCTCGATTTCATTGGGGGCGAGCATGACATCATCATCGTCATCGAAATCTGTATTTTCAGGCATCAAAGGCTCAAAACTATCTCTGGTTGGGAGTTCTGGCAACTCTCCTAACATAGCAACTGCTTCGGCTAATACTTCTAGATTTTCACGGTCGGGGTGTTTTTGAGCAGCGCGGACGGCTACTGTAACCATTCTCAATCCACCACGAAGTCGATCTACATCCCGTGCTAAACCGTACATCTGCTGGAAGTCGTGTTCTTCGATAATGCGATATTGCCCTGTTTTTGTTGTTAGAGTAGCCACTGCACCATTTTTAATTGCTAATAGTGCCTTTGCTCCTTCGGTGCGAAACTTTTCAAATGATTTCCAGGTTTGACCAAGGCGCAAACTAAATAGTCTAGATCTACGATTGGTTTGTAGCATAGTTTTATCCTCCTAACTTAATCATAACGGAAAACCAACGGAAACCCAATGAATATTTGAGAGGTGTTAATTGTGCAATAAGCTGTTGTATAAATCAAATGAAGTCATTTATCGTGGCTAACATAACCTTCAGTTATGTTTTCAGCAGTTATTAACTCACTTGCAGCAATCCCCAATTGTTTCAACAATCCTTGGTTGAGATCTGGACAATTGGTATGATGAAGGCATCGAGGACAACCATTAGTACAGTTACATTGTGTAGCTAAAGTCGCACCTTTGTTTGCTAGCTGCTGAAGAAATCGCCAAACAGTTTCAGATGCACCATTGCCACCTTCGTTAGTATCATAGAAATAGCCAATGAATGATTTTGGTTGGTTTGAATCGATTAAGAAGTTAAGGTCGCTCTTTGCACCCATTCTTAATAAAGGAAGAGCAGAAAGAATTAAGTGACCGAAGCTATGCAGCACCATAAATTCGATTGGGTATTCCCAAACAAAATGAGAGGAAGCGCACTGCTGCTGTAATTCTTGCTTAATATTATTTATGGTAGGTTGGAGACGTTGGTAAAAATCGCCCTTGAGTTCAATTTGGGTACAGATAGTATTTAGCTGATTGGTCAAAGGTTCGGTAAAGCTAAGTTCATCCAAAAGCGAACTAAGTTCTGCTTGTTTAGTCTTTTGCTGACAGAAAGGGCAACGATCGAGATTATGCAGAGGTTCTTTGTATTTAAGGCATTTACGATTTAGGCAAGTAAGTTCGTACTTTCTTTGTAGGAGTTGATAACCGATAGTAGCTTCAGAAATAGTTACTGATGCTAGAGTTAGTTTGGCTAATGGTATTGGTGATGAGTTATCTGATGAATAAGTTAACTCGTAAGGTTTAGTTAAAACTTGAGTAATCTTGGTTTCAATTTCTGTTACGGCTCTAGTATACAGGGAGGTATCTTCCATTCTTCTTAAGATTGCTCGCTCGGAGGTTAGTTCTTCACAACGATATACAATCATAGCTTCAGTTGGGTGTTGATAGCGGTAAATAGCTCCTGTAAATACTTCTCGCTGTGCGGTTATTGCGTCTATTTCTTCGACAATCTCGCCTTGTTCGAGATCGATTAAACTGATTTTCTGACTACTAGTGCTACCACGAAAATTAAGATCCCGATGGGGAAATCCTTTAGCCCATAGGCGTTCTCTACTCTTATGCAATACTCCCCGAGAGGAAACATAGACAAATATAGACAGTCTTCGTAAACCGATAGCTTAACGTCTCCAACCGATAACTTAAATATAAGACTGTCTATATTTGTTCAGGTTTTTTGTAGCCCTGTGCCATTAGTGCTTGCAACAAAGGAATACTATTAGCACTGAAATACTGTTGTGCTTGTTCGAGGTTAAAGCCATTTTCCACGGCTGCACACATGAGATGCTTACCCAAATCTATAGGATAGTTGGCATTAAAACTAACTCGCTCTACTTTACTTGAGAGTAAAGCTTCGGGATGTTCGGCGTAGTAGCAATCTAAAGGAGAATATTGAATGGGAAGGAAAATAGCCAGCCCTTTTCTGTTTCTACCTGCTCTACCAATACGTTGTCGGAAAGCCTGTAATGAATTGGGCCAACCACGCACTAGGGCAAAATCTAAATTACCGATATCAATGCCAGCTTCCAAGGCAGAAGTAGCAATAACGCAGCGAATTTGCCCTTGTTCTA
>JBFRWE010000379.1:0-4822 GCA_051439345.1 Xenococcaceae cyanobacterium | reverse complement strand
ACCTTATCCGCCACAATACACTGAAATGCAACCAAATTATGAGGTATATTCATGTAGGTTGAATCGGTGTGGGGTTCTAAAGGCAAGTGAGTTCTGCTATATTGAGTAACTTTTTTTTTTCTGTAGCCTTAGTTAGATCGATATGGACTTCTGTGAAAGATACTCTTATTCGATTTTCAAAAACAGATTTTCCCGAACCAATAGCATAAATAGCTTTAGACAAATTGACCAAGTTACTACGATCTTTAATGGGAGGATAGCCATTGACAATAACAAAGTGAGGATAAACACTCAATGCCCTACAGATCGAACACGCAAGTTCCTCAAGATTTGGTAGATTGTTTGTTCGCAAATCTGTAGGAAAATTGGTGATTTCAAGTGTCGGAAGAGACAATGGTTTAATCCTAAAACGGCAATTTGAATTTATGCTTTTGAACTTTTTCTGTAGTAGTATAGTTGCGAATCGCTCCTATTGACATCAGTAATTTTTGCTAACAAATTTTGGTTGCATAATTATCTAATCAATAATTGAAGGTTCATCCCACAAAATAGCGCGATCGCGACCTTGTTCTTTGGCTTTATATAAAGCTTTATCAGCATTAGCAACTAATTCTTCTGGAGTATTAACTAAATCAAAATTGGCACTAGCAACACCACAACTTATGCTTACGTAATCACCAGCTTGAGACTTCAGGTGAGGAATTTGTAAAGTTTTGAGGCGATCGCAAAATCTTTGAGCAATGGTTAATGCTGCTTCTGAAGGAGTATTAGGTAAGACAATCACAAACTCTTCACCACCATAACGAGCAGCTAAATCACTATTACGTACAGACTGAGTTAAAGTTTGCGCTACTTTTTGCAGACATAAATCTCCAGCTTGATGACCGTAAGTATCGTTATACTGTTTAAAAAAATCAACGTCGCAAATAATTACAGATAAACTTAGCTGCTTGACCTTACTTTGCTTCCACTGTTTATCTAGAAATTCATCAAAACAACGACGATTGGGTATTTGAGTCAAGCTATCAATTAAGGCCAGCTTTTCTTGACTGTAATTGTAATACCAATTTATGGTTATTACTGATAGGGTTAGAGAAAATAAAGGAGAAATTACTGGTAGCCAAAAACCGCCTAAAAATAAAAGATAACCGATGCCGATCAGAGCTAATCCTGGAATAACTATAAACAATAAAGTTGAGATAAATATAATCAATAAAGCCGCTCGAGAATGCAATTGGCGATCGAGTAAAACTAGATTACCGAGCGATAAACTACAAGTCCAGACAAAAATCCAGATCCACTCCCAAGGTTCACTGACAGTTTGAATTGAATTACGTCCCTCTAAAGCTCCACTTAAGATTTGGCTGGCTAAATTAGCATGAACAAAGACTCCAGGTAAATCGTGAAATTGATTGGCTGGAGAATTGCTATAAGGAGTTGCAAAAAAATCATTAAGACTGGGAGCGATCGAACCAATCAAGACAAGGCGATCGTTCATCAAATCTGCTGGAATTTGCCTATTCAAGACATCAATTAGGGAAATTTGCGGAAAACTAGCCTCTGTTCCCCGATAATTTATTAAGATTTGGAAGCCACCGTTATCAGCACGGATATATCCACCATCATTGCTCCTAAAAGGTACTAACTCCGCTTTTCCTAAAGATATTTTCCCCGTATTGCCAACAGATTTTGGCTCAATTCCTTCTGCTGCTAAATACATTAAAGCTACCTTGGTAGCCAAACCCAATTGAATTTGACCATTATCGAGTTCTACTGCCAGTAAACCTCTTCTAATTTTGCCATCTGCATCCCTCACCAAATCTGCCAAGGCTAATTGCTCTTGCTGTTTTAAGATTGGTGACGGCTTTACTCCTTTGCCAACTAATTTTTCTACCCCAATTAAATTAGGTGTAGAACGAAAAACTGCTTCTAATTCTGCTGTTCCCGGCTGAACGGGTAAATCCCGATAGATATCTAAACCTATGGCTCTAGGCTGCTGTTGGCTGATTTTAGTAATTAATTTGCTTAAAGTGTGATCGGACATTGGCCATTGTCCGAGTTCGCTGATATCTGACTCACTAATTGTAACTACAACAACACGTGTATCTTTAGTTTCTAGAGGACGGAAACGAAACCAACTGTCATAGGTTAACCATTCCAATAACTGAAATAGACTCAAATAGCTCATGGCAATAGTCAAGCCTGAAAGACAAAATGCTACTAGGAAGACAGACCAAAACCACTTTGTTTTGAGCTTAGATTTAAGATTCATAACTACTGTTGTCTTGAGAATTACCCAATTCTATTTAGTTATCAAAAATGGTAAGAAAATTTAATATCTATTTGGCTTAACTTGAACTCTATTATTACTTTTATTTTGGTCTTTCACTTGAGTATATTTGATATTTTTTAAATGGATACTTAAGCTATTTATAGTTAAAAACACTCAGGTTGAAAGTTGGTTTAACTCTTAAAATAGGATATCTTTCTAATCAACTTACACCTATTCTTATGCAATTAAAGAGTGGTTTTAAGTCTGGTATTATTTTAGCGGTCGGCAATAATTTCAACTTGCTAAATTTACAAATACAGAAATCAAAATTATCTGCTGAGTGTCTAAAGATAGAATCTATTTTAAGTGTTATTCTTACTAGTATCATTGGTTGGGCTGATTGTTCTCTAGCACAAACTATTGTGAGTGCTGAGGATTCTACTTTTCTGACAGAAAATACGGATTCATCGAATCAAGTTGCTAATTCCTTCCTTACTATTTCTTTACCCGATACAGAGTTTTTGATAACAGAGAGCAAAAAAGCTCCCAAAAATCTGCCAAGCTCTCGTTTTACTGTTAGCGATCGCCCGATTGAAGTAAAAACAATTGAAGTTTCTGGTAATAGTATGTTTGAAACAGAAATTACTCAGTTAACCCAAAAGTTAACAGGAAAATCAGCTACTCTTGCAGAACTGTATCAATTACGCTCATCGATTTCTAAATTATATGTAGATAATGGTTATGTAAATTCTGGAGCTTATTTACCACCCCAAAAGTTACAAGATGGTGTAGTTAAGATTGAAGTATTAGAAGGTGGAATTGAAACTATTGAAATAACTGGTAACAAACGTTTAAGCACTCGCTATATTGCTTCTCGTTTAAAATCCTTGCCTACTCCCATTAATACAGAACAACTTTTAGAACGTTTACAATTATTACGCCTCGATCCTTTAATCGAAAATGTTTCAGCCGAATTATCGGCGGGGTTAACTCCTGGCATGAGTAGATTAGATATCGAAGTTCAGGAGGCTAACGCTTTTACTTTCTCATCCTCATTAAATAACCATAAATCCCCTTCTATTGGTTCTAATAGTCGCAATCTGAATTTGAGTCACTCTAATCTTTTAGGATTTGGCGACAAGGCGCAGTTAAACTATACCAACACCGAAGGTAGTAATGGATTGGATATTGCTTATGCTTTGCCCATTAATGCTCAAAATGGCACGATTAGTTTCGCCTATGGCTTTAACTCGAATGAGCTTGTCGAAAATCCTTTTACTCCTCTAGATATTGAAACTGAGTCTAACTACTATGAATTCAGTTTTCGACAGCCAATTGTTTATAAATCCAATCGTGAATTAGCCTTGGGACTAAGTTTTTCGCGTCAACATAGTGAGACTTCTTTACTAGATATTCCTTTCCCTCTTTCTCTAGGCGCAGACGAGTCAGGGAATACCAATATTAGTGCTTTGCGTTTTTTCCAAGAATATACAGAAAGAAGCGATAATAGCTTTTTGGCATTGCGCTCGCAGTTTAGTTTTGGTCTAGATATTTTTGATGCCACCATTAATGAGAATGCTCCCGATAGTACTTTTTTTGCTTGGCGAGGACAATCTCAATGGGTGCGTAAGTTAGATGATGACTTTCTCTTTCTGCTTAGAGGCGAGCTCCAAATTTCTGATAACTTAGTTCCTTTAGAGCAATTTCGCTTGGGTGGTGCAACCAGTGTCCGAGGATATCGACAAGATCTAAGCTTATCTGAGAGTGGAATGTTTGCTTCTGCAGAACTTAGAGTTCCTATACTAAGAATTAATAAACTGGATGGTGTCCTGCAGTTAGTTCCTTTCTTTGATCTGGGCTTACCTTGGTATGGAGAAGATGCCATTATAGATATCGATTCTCTCATTTCAGTAGGAATGGGTTTGAACTTCAATGCTGGAGACAGATTTAATGCTCGTCTTGACTATGGAATTCCCTTAACGGATACCCAAGTCAATAGAGATAGTCTACAAGAAGATGGTGTTACTTTCTCTTTAGGTTATAGTTTTTAAGTTAAAAATTTACACCTGGAAATTTTTCACTACATAGGAATCACCACCGAGATACTTTCCCCTTAAGCCAAATTCAAAGGCTTATAGGGGTATTTTTTGTCTGTTGTCTGTTGTCTGAGAAAATATTCGGTTGCAAGTTTTTAATCATCATCGTCATCGTCATCATCATCATCATCGTCATCTTCATGATTTTGATCTGAATAGTAATCATCATCATCATCATTGTCACCCCAGGAGTTATCAGACCAGGAGTTATCAGACCAGGAGTTATCACTCCAATCACTATCCCCCCAAGAACTACTCCCATCACTATGAGCGAAGAAACTACTAATCCAATTACTTATTTGGCTAAAGACTTCACTATATTTACTATCTGGCGATAAAAACTCCCAACTATTTTCAGTAGTTGTAGTTGCTGAATCGTAAGTTGACCAATATCCTACTTGCCAAAAACTCCCACCATAAGAAGCACTACTTCTACTAGCCCACCAAAAACTCC
>JBFRWE010000378.1:0-10613 GCA_051439345.1 Xenococcaceae cyanobacterium | reverse complement strand
GGTTCATTGACAGCTTTACCCATAGTAGAAACCGAAGCACAAAACATCTCAGCTTATATTCCTACCAATCTAGTTTCGATTACCGACGGTCAAATCTATCTCACTCCTAACTTATTTCACAAAGGTATTTTACCTGCCGTTGATGTAGGAAAATCTGTATCTCGCGTTGGTGGGAAAACTCAGTTACCTGCTTATCGTGCCGTAGCAGGAGATTTACGCTTATCCTATTCTCAGTTTGAAGAATTAGAGGCTTTTTCTCGTTTTGGTACGCGATTAGACGAAGCAACGCAAAAAAGTATTGCCAGGGGGCAAAGAGTCCGAGAAGTTCTCAAACAAAATCAATATCAAACTATTCCTGTGGCTGAACAAATAGCTATTTTACTCGCCGTTACTCAAGGGATTTTTGATGATGTTCCTGTAGAAAAAATTAAGCTTTTAGAAAAGGTAGTACGTAAAGTTGTGATAGAACAATTACCTGATGTATGTCAAAAAATTGAGGCTGGTGAAAAATTGAGTCAAGGCAATCTCGAAGAGATACGCTACGCGGTACGCAAAGCTTTATCCTTAGAATTTCTAAACACTAATCACTAGCACAATCAGAAATGACAAAGTTTTCGGTGAGTACACTACGGTACATTTCTCCCAGATGAGCAATGACATCAATTAAAGTTAAACGATAATCACTGAGATGCTCTGTATGTAAGCCTTCAAACTTTAGCTCACGAGCTAAAGAGTCGATTAATTCCATATGAATTTCTACAACTTTATCAATGGCAAGGTTGGCAAAAAAAGCTTTTTCGACAAAGCGATCGATCTGCTCGTTAATTGCGGATTCATTGGTAAAGTAATCGACGATAATTTGAAAGTACATTGCTTTAAGTTCTTTCAGCAACTTTTGCTGTTCTAAAGTAGAAAGATGATGAAAAAATTGCTGAGGATCTCTTTGAGAGTAGATACCTGAGTATCCCAACCGCTCTTTTAACTTTGAATTAAGACGATGTTGGTCTGATTGTTGTCTATTGATGGGATATTTTTTGACATTGTCAGACATTCTTATTAATTTCTGCTTATGAGTGATATAGTAGAGGGTTACTTAGTTATTTTACTTATATCAGTACTGGATTTTTACGCTTTGACAATCCAATGGATAAATTGACGATCTGATTTTGTTGATTATATCTGTTTTCTTTGATAACTTCTAAATCTGGCATTTCTTGCCAACATTCACGGCAAAACCAGTACTCTCTATCCCGATCGAGATGGTGAAGCATGATGTTCGAGCAACAAGGACAACGAGTAAAAATCTTCATAATTATTCCCCTCCAATATAATGAAACAAAAGCGACTAAGCAGATTTATTTTTTGGTAAAGTGAGAGTTTCCATAGTAGTTTCTTGACGATCGACTCGATCGACTTGCAGATTTTGACAAGGAATAATTTGGGCGATCCTTTTTTTCCCTGCTTGACTGGTGTAAATTTCTAACAGTCCTTCGGCGGTTGCTTCAAATAAAATTCTTTGTTGATGAAAGACAATTTTTTCTAGGTTTAAATCCTCACTATTAGTTACTCTCATAATCTGCATTTGACGAGTAGAATTAGTGTAATAGCACAACATCTTGGAGATAGGTTTAGTATTAATAGTCGCTGCTTGCCAATTCGATGACATAATTTTCCTTGGGTTCTGCTTTTATCTGGTACAAATCATAATTCTGAAATTTGAAGAAGTTGTGAAGAATTGAAAAAAAATATTAAATAGTTTTTTAGTTGAATCAAAATGGCAACTATTGAAGAACTGAAACACAAAATTGCTGTAGCAGATGATTTGCAGTCTGTAGTTAAAACGATGAAAGCTTTGGCAGCCGTGAGTATTCGCCAGTACGAAAAAGCAGTAGAATCTTTGAGCGAGTATAATCGCACCTTGGAATTGGGATTACAAATTCTCCTGAAAAATCGACCAGAAGTCTTATTGAGAAAAACAGCTATTGCTCATCGCCTTAGGGGAATAGTCGTTTTTGGTTCTGATTGGGGGATGTGCGGTCAATTTAATGAACGAATTACCAGCTATGCCCAAGAAAAACTCATGGATTCTCATCCTAATGCCGATCGATCGCTTATTTTAGCTATTGGTTCTAGAGTATACGATCGCTTAGAGGCAGCAGGACATCAATGTGCAGATTGTTTTACTCTACCTAGTTCTCTGGAGGGGATTACCTCTGCCATTCAAGAAATTGTCTTAATTTTAGAAAGATGGCAACGGGAAAACCAGGTAGAACAAATTGTAGTTATATATAATCAAATCCTTAGTGGTGCTACTTATCGTCCTACTGACTTACAAATTTTTCCTCTCAATTTAGCCTGGCTCAACAGCTTACAACAGAAGCAATGGAAATCTAAAAGTTTACCTACTTTTACCATGGATGAAGAGGGTTTAGCAGCAGCTTTATTTCGTCAGTATTTCTTTGTCTCTCTCTATCGTGCTTGTGCAGAATCTTTAAAAAGCGAAAATACTAGTCGTCTAACAGCAATGCAAATGGCGGAAAAAAATATTGCCGAACGTTTAACTGAGCTGAATCGAGAGTTTAATCATCAGCGTCAAACAACTATCACCGAAGAATTACTAGATATTGTTTCGGGTTTTGAGGCTTTAAGCTGAACCAATTTACTGGCTAATTCATATATAGGGATGATAAATTATCATTTTGAATTACTTCATAGGTTACGGGTTTGCTATTTTTTTTAACTAGTCCTTCTGCTACGGCTCTTTTTAACCAAAGTCTCATTTGTCCGATCTGTACTTCTAATATTTGAGCTAGGACTTTATCATCTTTAGGTTTTTTTAGCTGTTGTAGGATAAAAGGTAATACTGCTTGATATATATCTTGTGGTTTATATTCAAGCAATGGTTGCTGTTGTTGAGATTTTTTATAATCTTCATTGCTTAAACTACTCTGTTTTTGATTAGCAATAAATTTCTCATTAATTCTATTTTTTGTCTGTACAGTCTGATTGTCTCGCTCTGTTAAATCATTAGGATATTTGGGATTGGCAAGATTATCTAAAAGCGAAGGTTGTTCTACTATCATTTTGGAACTTTTTTGATTGTAGAAATCTAATACTGCTTTACTTAAAATATCTTTTAATGGAAGATTTTCAGCATATTTTTTCAAAGGAATTGCACCTTTTGCCAATAATTTTTGGTTTCCTAATTCTGTATTTTCTTCGATTCTGACTAAAACGGGAACATCTTTGATTTTGGCTAATGCTTCTGTTGCACCAGCCCAAGTACCACCTTTATTCGCAGTGGAACTAATTACTAAAGCATAGTCAGCTAGAGCATATATATATTTATTTCTTCCCATTGCATTGCCGACACTGAAACCAACATCAGGATCATAAGTAGATATGAGAGTTAACTTACCTTCTTGGATTCTGGTACGGTATTTTTTATCTATAGCTGTTTTCGCTAAACTATTAGCCATAACTCCTATCACCGTACCACCCATTTCTAGAGCAGACAGCATAGAAGCTCGATCTACTCCTTTTGCACCGCCCGAAATCACTTGTATTCCTTGTTGAGCGCAATTGTAAGCAAGTCTCTCCGTATACTCTAATGCTGTATTGTCTGCGTTGCGAGAGCCAACAACTGCTAAACCTCCTTGGGAAAGTAATTGTTGATTTCCCACACCATATAAGATGGCAGGAGCTTGATATCTTAATCTGTCTTTAAGAGCTTGAGGATACTCACGATCTCCTCTTCCTATTATCCATAATCCTTGATTTGTCCACTTTTCAACCGCTAAACCCAACATTACACCTCGATTGAGCAAGGCTAATATACGATGAGATTCTAATTGGTTAATTTCTAATTGGGGAAGTTTATCTTGAATTGTTGAATCAAGTAAATCTTGGGGAGTTAAGTCATTTTCATGTAACCAACTTGCTAGATTGTTATATTCTCCCAAGCTTAAAGGTTTTGGCTCTATTGTTCGGGATGAGCCAAAACTAGCACATAAGAGTAGCATGGCTTGAGTATTACAAGAGAGAATATGATTGTTCATGATTGCGATCGCAAATTCCAATAAGTTAGTACTAATATATTATTCAACTTGATAATGAATTAAGTGCTAATGCTACAGGAAAAACTGTACCACTACCAGCACTACGTAAGAGTGCAGCAATTACAGTAAATGTCCAACGAGAATCAACCATGTCATCAACCAAAAATACTGCACCAGAGTTAATTTGGCTGGTATCTATCTCAAATACACCATCTAAATTATGAGTTTGTTGATAACTATTGTTCATTTGTTTTTGAGGTCTATTTTGCCGAATTTTAATTACTGCGGTTTTGAAAGGTAAGTTCAATTTATCAGCAAGTCTTTGAGCAAAATTAGATACTAAGTTAGGGCGAGTTAAAGAAGGTACACAGGTTATCCATGTTGGTTTAGGTTGAGGTTGCCAACGTTGAATCATCTCTATTGTTCCTTGTACCAAGTTATCATCAAAATAATTATCTTGATATTTTCCTCGTTGTACTAATTCTCCCCAACCAGCATCACCCCATAAGGATAGAGCTTTTCCTATTTCTGCTTGTAATTCTGGTTTGATGTTTCCCGAAAACCCGTAAGTTGGTAATGCTTGCGATGCCCACCTTTTACGAGGCTCAATAATGCGATCGCTACCACGAAGATATAGAATAGCATCATTGACTGTCTTTGTTGAATAATTAGTTGGTAATAAATTGCGTCTCAGACAAACTGCACATTTACCACAGGGTTGAGGATGAGGATCGTCTAAAGCATTTGCCAGAAAAGCCATTAAACATTCGCTACTTTCCATGTATTCTTGCATTTGTGCTTGTTCTTGACGACGAATTTTGATTAATTCTGCGATCTTTTGAGTATCTGGCTGATAATTAATTGCCGTGGCATACCATTTTGAACCTTGCTTCGTTACAGGTGCAGGGGATTCTAACGAAAGTAATTTTAATACCTTCTCAATTTTGCCCTTAGAGAGATTTAATTGTTGTTGTAATTGAGGTACAGAATAACCATCTTCTGCTTCGTTGAGTGCTTCTAAAACTTTTTTGGTACGTGTTTGTGGAGGAAAAGCATTGTTAATAAAATAGTTAGTAATTTCATCGTCTTCTTTGCCATTAAGGAGAATACCATAGGCTTGTTCTACTGCTCTACCTGCTCGCCCTACTTGTTGATAATAATGAACTACAGAACCAGGACGTTGATAATGAATGACAAAGGCTAAATCAGGTTTATCAAAACCCATTCCTAAAGCTACAGTTGCAACTAAAACTTTAATTTCATTATTTAAAAGTTGGTCTTCTAATGCTTCTTTTACTTCTTGCTCTAATTGACTATGATAAGCCTTGGCACTAATGTTTTGAGATAATAACCAGCCTGTGAGTCTTTCAGTATCTGCAACAGTTAGAGTATAGATAATTCCACTACCAGAAATATGAGGTAAAGTTTCTGCCAGCCAAGCCATTCTTTGTGGTTGACTAGGAAGATAAATATTTTGCAGTTGTAGGCTATTTCTGGTTAAAGTCCCTCTGAATATCTTCAGACTTGAACCTAGTTGATTGACAATATCGTCTACTACTCGATTATTAGCTGTAGCGGTAGTGGCTAAAACAGGAATATTGGGCGGAAGTGCTTGTAAAATTCTAACTATGCGTCGATAGTCAGGACGAAAATCATGCCCCCAATCAGATATGCAATGGGCTTCATCAACTACAAATAAGCCAATATTTCCCGATAAAGGTAACAAAGTATTTTCCCAAAAAGCTTGATTTGCCAATCTTTCAGGAGAAATCAAGAGAATATCTATTTGATTATCCAGTAATTTCGCTTCAACTTCTTGCCATTGTTGTGGATTACTTGAATTGACAGTAGCAGCTTTAATTCCCATTCTTTCTGCTGCTGCAATTTGATTACGCATTAATGCCAATAAAGGTGATATTAAAAGAGTTATACCTGCTCCTCGATCGCGGAATAACTTCGTTGCCATAAAATATACTAAACTTTTTCCCCATCCTGTTCGCTGCACCACTAACAATCGAGATTTATTTTGTAATAATTCCGCAATTGCTTCCCATTGTCCATCTCTAAAATTAGCGTCAGGGTTATCGATCGCCTTTTTTAGTAGTGATAATGCCTGATTTTTCATTATGGGTTGTCTTCACTAGCATTACATTAATTAATTTAAATTCTACTTACGATGACAAGATTTCAAGGAGTGAGTAGAGATGAATCAGAACAAAGAAGACGATCGCGTTGCTCGATAGTAGAGTTATTTTGCAGATAATTTTGCATCAAACCACAAACCTGAGTCATTAACCGAGCGAAAGAATCAATGCGCCATAACTTAATTGTCCCTTCTTCTCCTGTAGTAGCTAGTAAGTTGCCCTCTAAATTTAGACTGAGACTATTGATACCAGATTGATGGGCTGTCCAGGTGGCTAAAGATTCTCCAGTATTAATATCCCATAACTGAATCGCTCCGCGATCGTCGCTACTAATAATGGTGTTACCATCAGGGCTATAAGTAACTGAAGTTACTCTAGCTTGATAGACATGAAAGGGAGATTTAGTAGAATTATCTTCTATATTCCAACGGCGAATAGTGCTGTCTTGTCCACCACTTACTAACCATTTACCATCAGGACTAAAAGCTACTGTATAAACTTCCCCAATATGATCGCTAAAAGTTGTAATCGCTTTCTGATTCTGCAAATTCCAAATAAGAATATTGCTATCTCGACCAGCACTAGCTAAAGTTTTCCCATCAGGACTAAAGCTGAGATCGTAAACTAAACCTTGATGTCCTGACAATTCACTTACTAAATTACCTTGCAAGTTCGAGAGATAGATTACGCCATCCACTCCTGCTGTAGCAATTAACTGACTATCTGGGCTAAAGACAATGGTTTCTAGAGATGTAATCTCAGTTGATATTTTGGTTAATAATTTTCCTTGTAAATCCCAAATCTGGACAACACCATCTTGACTAGCACTAGCAATTAACTGACGATTAGGACTAAAACTAAGACTGCGTATTGCTGAATTATGTTTGGGGAAATCAGCTAATTTATTACCCTGTAAATCCCACAAACTAATTTTTCCTGACTCTCCTGCACTAGCGATTAATCTACCATCTGGGTTAAAACTGACATCTTGTAAGGTACTTTTATCTCCTTGCCAACTAATTGAATTTCGGTCTTCTAGAGTCCAAATACGGGTAGTACCATCATCTCCTGAACTCGCTAAAAATCTGCCATCCTGACTAAAACTAACACTTCTTACAGGACTATCATGACCTTTGAATTCTGATATTTGTTTACCTTCTAGATTCCAAACCCTGGCAGAGCCATCTTCTCCCGCACTAGCAATGAAATTACTATCGGGACTAAAAGCTACATTCCAGAGTCTTTGGTTGTCTGCTCGCCAAGATTTTACTAACTCATAGTTTCGATTCCAGAGATGAATAACACCATCATCTCCTGCATTGGCAAAGAATTTACCATCAGGACTAAATATAACTTTCCAAGAATGAATGGGAAATTGCTTTAATAGCTTACCTTGAAGATTCCAAAGACGAATGGTTTTATCTCCTCCTGTTGTAACAATTAACTCATTATCGGGACTAAAGCTGACATTCTTGTTTGGTGCTTTATGGGCTTTCCACCGTTTTAAGAGTTTTCCCTCTAAGTTCCATAAACCGACAGTGCCATCATTCGATCCCGCACTAGCAATTAATTGCCCGTCAGGACTAAAGTTAACATCTCTAACCGCTCCTGGGTGAGCTTTCCAGCTAATTAATTCTTGCCCTTCGAGATTCCAAAAGCGAATCATTCCTTCTTCTGAACCACTAACTAAGTAATCTTGTTGAGGACTGAAAGCTACTTTCCAAACTCTTTGACTATCTCCTTTCCAGTTAGTTAATTGTTCGCCCTCTAAATTCCAAAGACGAATCATGCCACTGTCTTCAGCACTAGCAAGTAAATTACCTTGAGGATTAAAAACACTTCTAGTGGGTACAGTATCACCCCGCATCCGATTCAGTTCTTTAACTTGATAGAATGACCATTGTAATGCTCCTGTTACTTGTTGTTTTAGCTGTTGGTTAGGTTTAAGTAGGGTTAGAAGTTGATGCTGTAAAGTTTTACCCGCCCGAAGACTATCAAGCATAGCATCGAGAGAGTTATCAGAGTTTAAATTATTTCTGGCAGATTGTTGAGAAGTCCTACTTTGAGAAATTTTATCGTTTCTTTGTGACAACAAAGTTACAATTAAACCCGTACTCAAGAGTATAATTACAGCGATCGCAATTCCCCAACGCCAACGACTATTGAATTTTTTGCGGGCGACGCTAAGTTTAACAAATTCTGTTTCTACTTGATTGAACCAATTATCTTCAGAATTGAGTATTTGTTTGAGCAAATCTAAACGAGGGTTAGCATTCCAGAGGAAATGTCTAAATTTATCTTTTTCTTGCCATTCAAAAGCTGCGGGGGTTAAAAGATGCTGTAAAACTAAATTATCTTGTTGTTCTCCCTGTTGTAACCAATCCTGTAATTTATCCCAACCCCTTACTAGAAAATCGTGGGCAGGTTCATAGTAAATGCGATCTGATTCGGTTTCTTTCCCAGTGACAATTAAACGAGTTGCAATGAGACAATTTAATACTCGATCGACTCTTTTATTTTCTGCTTCGCTAGCATATATAAGTTCGGGCTTTAATACCCTGCGTTTAATCGCTTCCCCTCCTTGAATTTCCACCATCCGCAACATGACTCGGCGCATAGTTTGACGATGGGCATCATCGGGTAAATTATCATATTCTTGATTAGCTCTTCTGGTTAGAGAGCCAGCTACTCCACCCTGTTTTTCAAAGTGAGCATCTACGGTTAAAGCTCTCTCTTGTTGCCCTTCTTCTAACCAAGCACGATGGAGATTTATATACATTTCACTGAGGGTAAAAGAAAGTAGAGGTAAAGCCCCAGGCATTTGTGCTACTTCATCCACTAGACGATCGACTAAATTGGCTGGTTCAAAATACAATGCCATTTCTGTAGCGGGTTTTTCGACTACATCTCTTAATTCATCAGGGCGCATAGCACGCACTACAAAGCGAGCATTTCCCCAATGGGTTTGTAGGGCAGAATTGAGAAATCTTGGTTCAAAATCGGAGCGGAGAGTAATAATTAGGCTTACTTGGGGACATTTTTGCAGTATATCGGCTAATATTTGGATAAATTGTGCCCATGGTTCAGCTGATTCTGCTTCTCGGTGTACTTTACTCACCATACTGACTAATTCTTCAAATTGATCGATCGCAATTAAAAGTCTTTTCTCTGGGTTTTGTTGACTCCAAGATTGAATGGCAGAGATAAATTTCTCCCTTGTCTCCCAGTCTCCCAGTCTCCCAGTCTCCCTATTAGTAAGAGATGCCAAAGTTTTAGCGAGGGAACGATAAGGATTAACACCTGGGCGCATGGGTGGGACAATTTGCCATTTATCTGTTTGTTGCTCTTGTAGATAGGGAATTAAACCCGCTTTGACTAAACTGGATTTCCCTGAACCTGAAATGCCCAAGACTACGGTTAATTGTTGTTGGGGTGAAGTAACATGAGCAAATAAATCTTCGATAACTTCTTGTCTGCCAAAAAAGAACTGAGAATGTCTGGCTTCAAAGGATTCTAAACCGCGATAGGGATTGTTTTCTTTATCTAGTTTGGGGGCGGGTTTAAGTTGTGGTTCGATATCTGGTAATTTGAAGATGTACTCTCCGCGATCGTGTTTAGTTAAGGGAAAAAAGCCTGGTGTCTGTCTTTCCTGGGAATTCTGTTCGACGTAATCGCGCAAGTATAAATAGAGTTCGGGAGTGGTAATGACTCCATCAGCAATTAAATCTGCCTGGCGATCGCCCAAGGCTTTAATTAATCCTTCAGCAAAGGGTGAATGTTGTTTATCTGTATCCAAATCGCGATTATTGAGAAAGTCGAGAGCTTCTTGATTATGAGCAGCCGAGGTAATAACTTGCCAAGCAGGATATTTAATAAAACGATAGTAATGCTCCCAATGAATAGTTTGGGGAATAGGAATTAATTTACGAGTACTCGCCCAACGAAAACTACCTGCAAAACAACAGTCAAGTATTACTAACAGATGTCTGCATTCCAATTGGGATAACCAATGGTTTAAATCTCCCATTCTGATTAAAGAATCTGCATGATTAATATCTCCATCCTGGGGTACTAAATAACCTTCTAATCCTCGATCGCTACTACGAGCAATACCATGTCCTGCAAAATAGATTAACAGGCGATCGCTTTTTGTCGGTTTTAGGTGATGGGGCAGCAGATCGGTAAATAAACTTTTAAGACTCGCTTGGGTTGCGTAGCGATCTATTATTACTCCAGTCTTGAAACTAGGATGAATTAACTGATATTGATAACTGTCTTGGAGGATAGTTGCGATCGCTATGGCATCATCAACAGCAGTTTTGAGGTTGGCGATCCCATGGTGATATTCGTTAATGCCAATGACAATGGCTAAACTTCTCGAAAATTCAGTCATCTTTTTATCCCTAAGTTT
>JBFRWE010000377.1:0-4455 GCA_051439345.1 Xenococcaceae cyanobacterium | reverse complement strand
CTGGCTGCTTTTACTCCCTATAATGTTACTGTTAAGGCACAAGCTAAAATCCGTCCTGCTAGTGGTTTAAAGGTTGTCGAAGCAGAAACCCAAGGCACAATTATTGATATTCGTGCCAAGGAAAATCAAGTTGTTAAAAAAGGCGAGGCTATTGCTGTTATTGATAACTCTCGCCTAGCAACTAGAAGAAGCCAACTAGAAAATACTATTCAACAAACAAACCTCCAACTAAGGCAAATTCAAGCCCAAATCATCTCCCAAAATAATCGCATTTCGGCGGAAACTGAGCGAATTAACCGTGCTGTTGCCTCTGCTCAATCTCAACTCCATCTACGTTATCGAGAATACCAAGACCGACAAATTACTACTAATGCTCAAGTAAGAGAAGCTCAAGCTAATCTAGGATTGGCTCAGGAAGAATTAAACCAAGCACAAACAGATTTAACTTCAGTCCAAGCTAAGTTTCGCTCGGCTGAAATTTCCCTAGCTTCAGCCCTTTCCAGACAAAACCGCTATCAGCAAATCGCTGCATCAGGGGCATTATCCCAAAATCAACTAGAAGAAGCTCAACTAACAGTTCAACAACGTCAACAAGATGTAGTAGCTCAACAAGCTGCTATAGAAAGACAACAAAGAGAGATAGCTAGACGAAGACAAGCCATAGCTGCTGCTAGGGCAAGAGTTAGAAATGTTCAAGCAGCCCTAAATCCTAGTAATGCTGAAGTAGCGATCGCTACTGAAAATATTGCTCAAGAACAAGCAACTGGTAAGGCTACCCTGGCTAGTTTAAAGCGCGAAAAGGAAGCTCTGATTCAACAAAATATAGAAGTTAAAAATCAGCTAGAGCGTTACACTAGCGAATTACAACAACTGGAAAAAGACCTTCAGCAAACCACCATTAAAGCCCCAGCAGATGGTGTTCTCTTTAAACTAAAATTGAAAAACCCAGGTCAAACCGTACTACCTGGAGAAGAAATTGCCCATATTGCTCCTAGTGATACATCTCTGTCGATACAGGCTTTAGTTCCTGCTCAAGAAATCAGCAATCTTGAAATAGGACAAACAGCCCAAGCTAAGATATCTGCCTGTCCCTATCCAGATTATGGAACTCTCAAAGGATTAGTTACTGACATTTCTCCTGATGCTTCTATTCCTCAAGTTGAATCCAGTTCCAGTAGTACTGCTGGTCAAGTTCTAGGAGCGAATTTTTATGAGGTTATCATCGAGCCAGAAAGCCTTGCTTTAAAAAAACATAACAAGGAATGTTCATTACAGTTGGGCATGGGAGGGGTGGCTGATATTATTACCAAAGAAGAAACTGTATTGAGATTTATGCTCAGGAAAGCCAGACTACTAACAGATTTGTAAGATTATCAGCAATATAATCTCATTTAATGAGAACAGCAAATTAGAATTAATCTACACTTTCATTTGTGTTTTTCAGCGTATGCAGTATTGGAGTAATAATTTGACTGCTACTTACTTAAAACAAGTTTTTGATGAGTCTGATTTTAATTCATCACAGTTTTTGGGGAACAATACAATTAATTCTTAAGCTTGAAGCTTCTCCTATCGAATTTTTCACCTACAAAAATAACTATTGAGTCACAATAAACAACATTTGAAAGTCGCTGATTATTAACTAGCAAAATTCTATGACCGCGCAATTAATATCTACCATATCTACTCCTAGCAACGATTTGACGAAATTACCCCAGCATATAGCTATCATTATGGATGGGAATGGTCGCTGGGCAAAAAATAAGGGATTACCCAGAATAGAAGGACATCGACGAGGAGCTAATACTCTTAAGGAAATACTAAGATGCTGTAAAGATTGGGGAATCAAAACTCTTACCGCCTACGCTTTTTCTACCGAAAATTGGGGTCGTCCTTTGACAGAAGTAGATTTTTTGATGGCTTTGTTTGAAAGATTGTTACGGAAAGAGTTAGCAGAGATGAATTCTGAAGGGGTATGTATTCGCTTTATTGGCGATCTCTCGCCTCTTCCTCAATCTTTGCAGCAATCAATGTACCAAGCTATGGAAACAACTAAGAATAATCAAGCTGTCTACTTTAATGTGGCGATTAACTATGGTAGCCGTCTAGAAATTGTTAAGGCTTGTCGCACCATAGCAGAAAAAATTGAGCAAGGAGAACTTAAACCAGAAGCGATCGATGAAAGTTTATTGTCTGAGTATCTTTATACTTCTGATAGTCCCGATCCTGACTTACTCATTCGGACTAGTGGAGAAATGCGCTTGAGTAATTTCTTGTTATGGCAAATGGCTTACACAGAAATCTACATAACTGACACTCTTTGGCCTGATTTTAATCAGCAAGAGTTGCTCCATGCTCTAGAATCCTATCAGAAACGCGATCGTCGCTTCGGTCGAAAAGTTTCTTAGAAATGAAGCTCCATAGGTATCGGGTTAATCAAAAACCTGATACCTACAATTTGAATCTTGACTAGGACTTGACACTCTCCTTGTTAAAGCACTGCTTCGCTAGGAGATTCTTAAGAGATAAGAATCCATGAAATACGTCAGCAATTTATGGTCTAGTGGCAATTAATCCGAAAACAAACAGTAAAGTAACAGTAAAAGATATTATCAATACATTTAAAGTTTTCTTGATAGATAGAATTAACTTTTCTAGATTACGAATACGATTATTTACATCTCTGAAATTAAATTTACTTTCTTGTAATTCTGCAAAGAATCTGCTGCTATCTAGCTTTTCATCTATTATTTGGGATTGATTTGTTATTAATTGTTTCAACCCAAAACTATTACTGAGATCTGACTGTACCTTGGCTAACTTAACTAGATATTTCTCTACTAGTTTGTTTTCTAAATAAAAATATCCTTTTTTAGCATGGTAAATTGCTTTTAATATTTCTGCATTGGAAGTATTTTTTAGTAAGTAACCCTTCGCACCCACATCTAAAGCAAAATTAAGGTACTTATCATTGTCACTTGTAGTAAATACTATGACTTTAGTATCGGTAAATCTTTTACTGATTACTTTTGTAGCCCTTAATCCGTTCATAATAGGCATATTAATGTCCATGAGTACTATGTCAGGATTTAGGGTTTGTACTTGTTTAATCGCATCCTTGCCATTAACAGCAAATCCTACTATTTGTAGATCTCTGTGCTGCTCTAAGTTTACCTTTAATAGCTCGCGAATAGTTTGTTGATCGTCAACTATAAGAATACTAATCATTGATTTAAACAAAATTAGAACAATTGAACGGTGATAAAATCAATCAATTTTTATTGTTTGGAGTTTTATCACTATTTAGGAAGTAATAAATAGTATTTTTCAGCTTTTGGCTACTAGCTAGCTCTCTTTTTAAGAACTTAAAATGGTTAAAATTCCAGTTTTTGTCAGTTTTAGCTCACTCATGATAGCTAAGCGCCTTTATTCTCCGATTCCTTTTTAGTGGAGACATCTCGATTATTTAAAAAATACAAAGAAATGATAAAAAATCTTGATTTATAATATACTATGTCTAAGGTAAAAAATATAGTAAGCACAAAAAAGTAATTTTACCGTGACAGTTTGTTGACATACTCATACCAATTCCCCAAGATACTGCTACACATCGATCTCCGCGTCTCTGGATCCTCACAAGGTTAGGTTTTTAACAAAAGGGTGAGTCAGTACTTTGATTACGTATAAAAGGAGCGAACAATCGAGAATGAAACAGCCCTAGCCCTAAAGGAAGGTGCTTAAACCGACGATCGCAAGGGTCAACAACTCAACCCGACTTTGTTCTGTTCCATTGCACCAAAAAGCGATCGCTTTTTGAGAGAACATTCGAGCAGAAAAACTAACTCATATTATTTTTTTCTTTCGCTAGTACAAAGACATTTCCTTGATTTCCTCGACCAATACGCATATCTTCATCTAAATAGGTAATTTCTAGCCAGCCTTGCCTCTCTCGATTGGCAATACTAAAGTCGAGAGGAAGAAATTTTTTACCTGTTTCTATTTCTTTGATAAATTGATCGGGAGATTGATAAGAAATAAAACGTTGTAAGCCAATAATAGAACGATCGAATTTAACGTTAACTCTAAGTTCAGAAACTGGTTCAAAGGTAGCGCATACGCTGACTAAACCTTCTAGAAAAGGTACACCCACAATTTCTGCTATGTTATATAGTTTGGCTTCAGCAGTACGAATACACTGATATATCTGTCCTAAATTTAATAAAGGAAAGCGATCGATACCCAAAATTTCTCGGCTGGTAGTATACAACAAACGCCAATTACCCTCTAGTAGCTCTTTTGCTTCTAGAGGTTTGGGAGTGGGATTTTGGTCTTCTAATTGTTGTATGGCAGAAAGGACTTTAACATTATCGATTTCACTAGCTAATAAGCCTCTATTTTTACCAGCGATCGCTTCTAACAGTTCTGATTTTTTGGTCATTAGTATATTAGCTTGGG
>JBFRWE010000376.1:0-6459 GCA_051439345.1 Xenococcaceae cyanobacterium | reverse complement strand
ATAAGAGACTGTATCTATTTTGCTCCCAAAATTTTATAAATAATGGGTTAAAATATTCCTGTTTATTTGGTTGTAAAATCTATATTAAATAAAAATATTCCTAGTCGGGGCAAACGGCCGTTTGCCCCTACCGATAAATCATGATTACTCGTTTTCTCGGTTTAATAACATTCACAATTTTAATCTTAATATCTGCCTGTAATCTCAATAGCAATAACGAGCGAATTGATTTTAGTCAGGTTGCTGTCTCTGGAGATTTACAAAAATGGCATCAGGTAACATTAACTTTTCCAGGTTTTAATACTGCGGAAAAAGCTAATCCTAATCCCTTTACCGATTATCGCCTCGATGTCACCTTTACTCACGAAGATAAAAGCTATACAGTTCCAGGTTACTATGCTGCGGATGGTAATGCTGCGGAAACTAGTAGCGATCGCGGTAATAAATGGCGGGTTGATTTTCTGCCTGATGAAGTAGGGGAATGGAATTATCAAGCTTCTTTTCGTCAGGGAAAATGGATTGCTGTTGCTGATGAAACAGAGTCAGGAGAGTCAGTTGCCTTTGACGGGGTTACAGGTTCATTTACTATTACTCCTAGCAATAAAAATGTACCAGATTTTCGTAGTCAAGGCTTACTGAAATATGTCGATAAGCATTACCTTCAGTTCACCGAAACAGGGGAATATTTTCTCAAAGGAGGAACAAACAGCCCCGAAAACTTTTTAGCATATTATGAATTCGATAATACTCCTGTTAGCCATAAATATCAGCCTCATAGTCAAGATTGGCATTTGAAAGATCCAACCTGGCAAGGGGATAAAGGCAAAAATATCATTGGCGCACTAAATTATTTGAGCAGTAAGAAGATGAATGTGGTCTACTTCTTAACTATGAATGTTCAAGGAGATGGCGATGATGTCTTTCCTTGGATTGCCAAAAATAAACGCGATCGCTTTGACTGTAGCAAATTAGATCAGTGGGAAATTGTTTTCTCTCATATGGATCGTTTAGGATTGATGCTGCATGTAGTTACCCAAGAAATAGAAAACGATAAGTTACTAGATAAAGGAGAATTAGGCAAACAACGTAAATTATACTATCGAGAATTAATTGCCCGTTTTGCCCATCATCCTGCCCTTATTTGGAATTTAGGGGAAGAAAACACCAATACAGATGCACAACGTCAAGATTTTGCTACCTATTTTCGGCAACACGATCCTTACCACCATCCCATTTTTGTGCATACCAATATTGATGAAAGAGATAAAGTCTATAATCCTCTCCTAGGTTTTCCCGATTTTGAAGGGACATCTCTACAATTAGCAAAAATTCAGGAAACTCACCCAGAAACTCTCAAGTGGCGCGCTCGTTCTAGTAATGCAGATCGCCCTTGGATCGTTAATTTAGATGAGTTTGGTCCTGCGGGACGAGGTGTAAAATCAGATAAAGATAGCCCCAACCATGACAAAGAAAGAAAAGAAGCATTATGGGGTAATTTGATGGCTGGTGGTGGCGGTATAGAGTGGTACTTTGGTTACTATTCTAAGCATCATGACCTTAATAGTGAAGATTGGCGCGATCGCGATCGACTCTGGGATTTAACACGCTATGCTTTAGAGTTTTTCCACAACTATTTACCTTTCTGGGAGATGTCCCCTAACGACGCTCTTGTAACTGATAAAAATGCCTATGTATTAGCTAAAGTCGGTGAAGTATATGCTATTTATCTCAAAAAAGGTCACTCTACTAAGCTAGAAGTACCTGCGGGCAACTATACAGTGCAATGGTATAACCCCAGGCAAGGCGGAGAATTGCAACAAGGTTCAGTTAAATCTATTACTGGTGCTGGCTTTAAATCTATTGGCAACCCACCCCAAGATAAAAATCAAGATTGGGCAGTCTTAGTAAGGCGTAAATCAACTGTCAGGACATAAGGCTTGCACCCCTAAATAAAAGGGCGCAAGCCTTGCGCCCCTACTCCTAATTATTATGATTAAAACAAAACTTACTCACAAACTAAAAGCTATCGCCTCGGCTTTTGTACTCACTCTCTTAACAAGCTGTGATACTGGTACTATAGTACAAGCAGGAGAAGGGTTTCCTGGAGAACAATGGCAAGAAAAAGCTCCAGAAGAAGTTGGTTTAGATGCTCATAAATTAGAGGCAAATTTTAAAAATTTTAAAGGTCCTTTAGTCGTAGTTAAAGACGGTAATCTAATTTACGCTAAAGGCGATATTAGCGAGCCAATTCATATCTATTCTATTGGTAAATCTTTAACTGCTTTAGTTTTTGCTACTTTACTACAACCAGAAAAAGTTGACTACGATGACTTACTACCTGGTTCAGATGTACCAAGTCAACCTCAAGCTACGTTTCGGCATTTTATGACCATGACCAGTGATTATGGTTTAACTCCCCACGAACCTGGTAAACATTACGCTTATAACAATAACGCGATCGAGTTTTATGGCAACTATCTAGCTATCAACTTTTTTCAGACAAAATCCCCTCGTAAGGTTCTCCAAAAAGCAATCTGGAAGCATATTGGTAGACAAGATCCCGTCACTTTTGAAGGTCAATGGGGTGGCTGGGGTGGAGGTTTTGCCATCAGTACCCGTGATTTAGCAAGAATTGGACATTTAGTTCTTAACCAAGGAAATTGGAATGGAACTCAGATCTTACCTACTTCCTTTGTTAAAGATTTGTATAGCAATCAAATTCCTGAGGAAGCAACCGCTAATTACGATCGAGGTCCTAATGATATGTCAAATCAGCATCATATAACCAAAGAACTTCAGGGTAATTATTCTTTTGGTTGGTGGATTGCTCACAAGACCCATCCTAGCATTCAGACAAAAGCAATTAATGGTGTTGGCTATAGAGGAAAAGAACTAATCGTATCTCCCGAACACAATTTAGTTATTGTCGGACTGCCACAGCAAAAAAATGCTCCCAATGCTGCTGACTATTTTAATGCCGTAATTGGTGCTGCGATCGATACTTCCCCTCAATTAATTAAAACTTCTCCCTAAACAAACTTCGTGAACATCGACCAATATTTATGGAAATTGAACTTAATCAAATGATAGTTGCGAATAAAAACTTACCCACAAACCGAAATGAAACTTTCTGCACGAGTTTTGACTTTGCTGAAGCATGGTCGAAATCTTTTAGTAAAGACTATCAACCCCTGGTGTCAACAAAATATCAATTTGCTAGCAATTATAGTCCTCTAGCTATCCCTGTAATCGGTTCTGGTTCGCCCAGAACCATGTATGCAGTTCAATCATGGGACAAATTTGGCAGACGAATTATTGACCTCGCTCCCTTTGGTCAATATGCTAGTCCTAACTGGGAAAACGAATTAGAACAGTCTACTTTACAAAAAATATTGAAGTGCCTAACAGGAATTAGAACAAGAGAATTTACCTGGAACGTTCGTTTCGATCAAGAACCCTTAGCTAAGGGCTTAATATCCTTAGGCTTAAAATTCTCACCTACCCCTACTCATATACTGGATTTAAACAACGATTATCAAAACATTTTTGCTGGCTATAGTTCCTCAATCAGAAATCAGGTTAGAAAAGCCAAGCGTCGTGGAGTCGTGGTGACAGAAGTAATTAATTCAGCCGAAGTTTACGATTACTATCAAATTCATACTCAACTTGCTGAAAATAAAGGCGGATATAAATTTATTTATCCTGTAGAGCTATTTCTTAACATGATTAAACTTAGCCCTCATATGAAAATGTTGGTTGCTAAAAGTGAAGGCAAAATTATTGCAGGAGGTTTGTTTTATAAAGACGGATGTTGTGTCAACTATTGGCAAGGAACAAGCGATCGTAATTATTCTCATCTTTATCCCATGAGAGTCGTATTTGACGAAGCGATTCGTTGGGCTTGTGAAAGTGGTGCAGTATATTTTGATTTTGGTGGTTCGGCAGGATTAACTTCTTTAAAACAATTCAAGTCTGCTTGGGGGGCAAAGCCTAGAAAAAATTGGATGTTTGAATGGAAAAACCCTCTCTGGCAAAAAATAGCTAATTTTAAAAACAATATTTTTTAAACAAAATACAAAAAAGAAGATTACAAATCCCTACTTATCAAATTTGTGTATCCACACTTAAAACAAATTAATCAAATTAATTCTAGAGTTTAATATTTTTGCTAATCCTATGAAAATTAATAATTTTAGAACCGAACATAAAAATAATTTATCCAGAGTTGCTGCCACAGTAATTTGGGAAAACTGCGATCGATCGCCTCAAGAAATTTACTTTGAAACTACAGCAGAATTTGCTGACGATCTTAATTGTGAACCTCAGGCATTTTTAGTGGCTGGTATTATTCCCGCAATGCGCCATGGGGAAAAACGAATTTACTTAGATGCAGAAATCTGTCCCGAATTGCGGTCTGGTTTGATAGAGGCGATGAGATGGTTGCAAAAATGGTATGGAGGAGATCGTAATCTCGTTTCGATCGAAGCTAAAATTAAGTCTGATTTCACTTTATCTGAGGCTCCTAGATCTGGGTTCTTCTTCTCTGGGGGAATTGACTCTTTAGCAACTCTGCGAGTAAACCGTCTTAATTATCCTCTCGAACATCCACGCTCTTTCCAAGATGGAATTTTGATTTTAGGTCTTGAAGGACATGAAATGGATAGTCAGTTGGCAGGTAAACATTTAAGCTTACTTTCCGAACTGGCGATCGATGCTAGGATTAACCTAATTCCTATTTATACAAACATTCGCGATTTAGACCGCAGCTTGGAATTTTGGCACAATGAATTTCAATCAGCAGTACTTTCTGCTGTCGCCCATGCTTTGTCAAAGCGATTGAGTGATGTCACTATTGCTTCAAGTGAATATGCTCCTTTTGTCGTTCCCTACGGTACTCATCCCCTTCTCGATTTGAATTACAGCAGTCAAAATTTGCGAATTCGTCATGACAGTGTTTTGTTATCCAGATTAGATAAAACTAAAATAGTAGCTGAATGGAATATTGGTCTACAAAATTTGAAAGTATGTACTAGAAATCAATACGAAGCTCTCAACTGTGGTCGTTGTGAAAAATGTTTGCGAACCATGACTGCTTTAAAAGCGATTGGGATGTTAGAAAAAACTAGAGTGTTTCTCCGTCAAGATCTTTCAGAAGAGATTCTCGTTAATGGTGCCTACATAGGAGATGAGGGCATAAAATACTCCTACTTAGAAACAATCGATTTATTAAGCAAAAGAGGTGAACATGATTTGATTAAAGGCATTCAAAAAATTGTTAATCGCTTTGAGGAAAAAGATATTAAAGGAATAGTTACACGAATCGATCGACAGTTTTTTCAAGGCAACTTAATTGATTCTGTCAAAAAATTCAAGCAAGCCAAAGCGAAGGCTTAAAAATTTAGGAATCATTTCATTAAACAAAATCCATGTAACCAAAAATTCTATTCATCTTGAGCAGAATAAATAACTGCTTCCAATATTGGTTGTTGGATTAAATCTTTTTTACCCAAATCTGTAAGTAAATGATTCCAGGCTTCTATTATTTCAGAATTGTTGGGTTTTGTTTGTCGTAGCTGTGCCAAATTAGTTAAAGCATCATACAAAATATTATTTTCTAGATAGACAGAATAATGCTGAGCAGGAAATGCTGCCAAATCTTGTTTCAAACTATAAGTTACGGGTAAACGTCTTAACCAACCTTCAAAAAATATATCTGGTTTATCTTCTGTGGGCGAACAATAAATTTGTAAATTCCAGCTATAGTCTTTGTTTGGCTCTAAAGCATATTTTTGTTCTTGAGGTAGAGCAATACCCATAATACCCGATCGCTCTCGAAGATCGATTTTGGTACGATAAATAGTCTTAGTAGTTTGTACTTCAGCTAGAGTAAATTCTAAATGACCAATTTCCCCTACAGTGTAAGGACTATAAAACCAAAAGATGGGATGAGCAGATACAGTGAAGTCTCTAATGCCACTATCGAGTAAATAAACTAGAGATGAATTAGTAGAATCACAAGTTTGATTACTGTTGGGTTCACTCCGAGTACCTCCTGCTGAAAAAGAATCGTCTGGTGTACCTGTAGAAGGTGCTGGGGGTAAATTTGTTACTTCTTGGGCTACTACTGAATAAGATATACTAATCAAGCTAATTATACTTAGTAAAATCAACCAAAATTTTTTTGGCGATCGCCAGATAGTTAGAATCATAATCTTATTGTGATTTGATGCTGGTTATCTTCTGTATTAGATAAACTTTCCATTACCTTTGCTTCTGGGACGAGGAGATTGTGCATATGCAGCATCTGGCAATAATTAACAATTCTTAATCAATAAATTAATAACCATTTTTCTGGTTGCGCTGCGAATTTTCCCAGACTAATACATAACTTCCAGTCAGAATAATCCCCAAAGCTGAAGGGACAAAAGCCAACCAAGCACCTTGGATTAAACCCAACCA
>JBFRWE010000375.1:0-18447 GCA_051439345.1 Xenococcaceae cyanobacterium | reverse complement strand
TAAAAAATAAACAATCATGTGTTGAATTGGTATAACTTTTGGCAAAAATTTTCCAGTAAATGTAGCTAGCCTATTTTATTTCGTTTAGAGTTACGTTCTTGTAATGTTACTGTTAGCAAAGTGATTACAGTGAGGGGTATTACAAAAAAAAGCATTACAGTATTATAAAGAGGAAGACTCTCATGATCGATGGCATCTAAAATTAGATAACTAGTATAAGCAAAATAATAAAAAGTAAATAATAATCCTTCCCAGCGACTAATCTGGCTACCAGAGGCAAAAATAGGCAAGCAAGCAAAAGCTACAGCTACAGCTACTGGTGCATTAAATTCAATGGCAGCATCCGCAACCACAATACCATCAGGGGCAAGCATACCAGCCATTCCTAAAACTGCCAAAATATTAAAAATATTACTACCAAGAACGTTTCCCACCGCAATATCTCTCTCTCCACGGATACTTGCCATGATAGAAGTTGCCAATTCTGGAAGAGAAGTACCCATAGATACTATAGTTAAACCAATTAAGAGTTCGCTGACTCCCAAAGTTCTCGCAATATCTGAGGCCGAATCTACTAGCCAGCGAGAACCTAATACTAACAAACCTGAACCACCAACAATAAATAGCGCATTTTTTAACCAAATTTGTGGTGAACTCTCACCAGAAAAACTGTATTCATCAGCAAATTCATCGCGATCGCCTTCATGGCTGTGTCTACGACTTTGATAAATTAAAGAAAAAGTATAAACTATACCACCGATAAAAAAAATAGTTCCATCTACTCTGCTAATCTTGCCATCTAGCCCAAATACTAATAGAAGGATAGATACCCCGATCATAATTGGTACATCAGAGCGAATTATTTGCCTTGCTACTACTAGTGGCGTTACCAAAGCAGACAAACCAAGAATTAATAAAATGTTGAAGATATTACTACCAAGAACATTACCTACAGCAATATCTGCTTGTCCAGCCCAACTAGACATAATACTTACAGACATTTCTGGGGCACTTGTGCCATAAGCAACAACTGTTAGTCCAATAATTAGAGGTGAAATCCCTAATATTCCAGCTACATTGGATGCTCCCTTTACTAATAATTCTGCACCAACTACCAGAAGTATCAGTCCACCTACTAACATCAACAAAGTTGTCAAAATCATAAAAATAACATAAGTAGTTTAATCAAGTAATATAAATAGTTTAATCAAGTTACCAACTCTAGGACTAGCAATACCTGATAGTTTGCACCCCTAAATTTTGCTTGGCTCTTGTATATCTTTTAAAAAGATGTATAAAAAGCAGATTGGGATAAAATCTCAGTTTTAGCTCCCTGTTTGCTTTGAGCAAATATTCTTTAGATTAGAATACTATAATATTGCACTCATAAAAACTTGAAATCCTTAAGTATACATATTTTAAGAAGATACAAACATACTGTAAATTGTTAATATTCCGCTCCATAAACTTATGTATAATCTGTAAACTTTAGTCATAATTAGTCAGCCAAAAATTTCTGTAGAGACGATCGAATATTTCTACGATGGTAACATCATTACTTTCAAGACTAGTTTAATGAAAATACCCGACCATTGGAAACATAACTTCATCCCCACTAACAACATTAATTTACACTACGTTACTTGTGGGCAAGGAAAACTAATGCTGATGCTGCATGGTTTTCCAGAATTTTGGTATTCTTGGAGGCATCAAATAGCAGAATTTGCCCAAGATTATCGAGTAGTTGCTCTCGATTTACGGGGTTATAACCATAGCGATAAACCAGAAGGTGTAGAAGCGTATGCTATGCAAGAATTAGTCAAAGATATCGAAGGAGTAATTACGGGATTAGGTTATCAAGATTGTATTTTAGTTAGCCATGATTGGGGAGGAGCGATCGCCTGGAACTTCGCTTATATTTATCCCACCATGGTAGAAAAATTAGTGGTTTTAAATTTACCTCATCCCGCTAAATTTTTGAAGGGACTACGTACATTCCCACAATTGTTCAGAAGCTGGTATATTTTCTTGTTCCAACTACCCTTAATTCCGGAAATAGTTTTACAGAGGAATAATTATCAGGCGATCGCTTCAGCTTTGACAGATATGGCAATAGATAAATCTGCTTTTACTCCAGAAGATTTAAACGCTTTTAAACAAGCAGCAGCCCAACCAGGAGCATTAACAGCTATGCTCAATTATTATCGTTGTATTTTCCGTAAATTATTCAGTTCGACCCAGCGATCCTGGAATGTTATCGCTATTCCCACACTAATGATTTGGGGAGAAAAAGATTCTGTTTTCGGTAAAGAATTAACTTATAATACAGACGAGTATGTAAGTAATTTGCAAGTCAAATATATCCCCAATTGTAGTCATTGGGTACAACAAGAACAACCAGAATTAGTTAATAATTATATAAGAGAATTCCTGAGATCGAGGTAACAAACTATTATCAATTATTTACGTTTGTTGCAAATACCTTAGAAGATTATTATCATTGTCATTAAGACATAATTAATTAAATACTCAGTTAAAATGCCTCATTATACAGCTAGTTCTCTAAAAGCCGAACTCAATGCCAGAGGTTGGCGGATGACTCCTCAAAGAGAAAAAATATTACATCTCTTCCAAAATTTACCCAGAGGAAATCATTTAAGTGCAGAAGAAATTTATAACGTCTTAGAAAAACGTGGAGAGTCGATTAGTTTGTCAACAATTTACCGTAGTGTCAAATTGATGGCACGAATGGGTATTTTACGAGAATTAGAGTTAGCAGAAGGGCATAAACATTACGAACTCAACCAACCCTATCCTCATCATCATCATCATATTGTTTGTATCCAGTGTAATAGTACGATCGAATTTAACGACGATTCGATTTTGAAACACAGTTTAAAACAATGTGAGAAACAAGGATTTCAATTAATTGATTGTCAGTTAACAGTTATGACTATTTGTCCAGAAGCATTAAGGATGGGATGGCCCTCTGCTCTTCCTAGCAATTGGTCTTGTACTCGTTCTATTTCCCAAACTAAATTAGGCGAAGAAATTTAGCTTCTTCATTAGCTGTTTGTTTGCTCAAAAACCCCGAAAATTCTGGACTCCTGAACTGCTGACTTCTCCTTCATCCAAGATTTTTGATTTGGACCAGAATTCTAATCAACTTTCACCAGACATAGCCAAATCAAATCCTAAGGCTTTCTTCTTCATCGTTTGAAAAATATTATAAAAGCCATTAGCGCGAGAAGGAGTTAAACTAACTTTTAAGCCAGTTTCTTCAATAAAATCTGGTGTTACCTGCAAAATTTCTTGTGGAGTTAAGCCATTTAGTCCTTCAATCAACAGTGCAACTAACCCCTTGACTAATTGAGCATCAGAATCTCCCTGATACCAAACTTTACCTTCCTCTAAGTTGGCTGTGATAAAAACCTGAGAAACACAGCCATTAACTTTATTTTCAGGAATTTTACCTTCTTCTGACATTGCTGGTAATTTTTTGGCGTACCAAAGTAGTTGCTCGTAGCGTTGCTTAGGATTAGAGCGACGTTTAAAACGTTCAACAATACGCTCAAGTTTAGGAGGAAGAAATTTTGCCTCGGATGACATAATGATATGCTTATTCAATTAATCCACTTGGATGTAAGTTCGAGCAAAATCGCTTAGAACTAGAGTTAAGATTATATTAACACTTATTAACAATCCCAAGAACCAACAAGATAAGCAAAACCAATTTCACTGTTTGGCTTAATCTGTACCACAGTCAGATAAACTTGAACTTGAGAGGTAACAGGCAGTCGAGAGGTTGTTTCTTGTGAAAAGAGTATTAAGCATTATTCTTGGAGGAGGCGCAGGTACTCGCCTTTATCCACTAACTAAATTGCGGGCAAAACCCGCAGTACCATTAGCCAGTAAGTACCGTCTCATTGATATTCCAATTAGCAATTGTATTAATTCTGAAATTGTCAAGATTTACGTTTTAACCCAATTCAACTCAGCTTCTTTGAATCGGCACTTAAACCGTACTTATCATTTTTCTGGATTCAGAGAGGGATTTGTTGAGGTACTCTCAGCACAGCAAACTGCTGATAATACTCGCTGGTTTCAGGGAACAGCCGATGCTGTAAGACAATATCTGCGACTATTACAAGAGTGGGATGTTGATGAATACTTGATTCTCTCAGGAGATCATCTTTATCGGATGGACTACAGTAAATTTGTCCAGCGTCATCGGGAAACCAACGCTGATATTACTCTTTCAGTAGTACCCATCGATGAAAAAAGAGCCTCTAGTTTTGGCTTAATGAAAATTGATAACCAGGGTAGGGTAGTCGATTTTTATGAAAAACCAAAAGGAGAAGCCCTAAAACAAATGCAGGTCGATACTACTGTTTTAGGTCTTAATCCCGAACAAGCCCAAATTAGTCCTTACATTGCCTCTATGGGGATTTATGTGTTTAAAAAAGAGGTTTTGGTTGAACTACTACAGCAAAATTTAGAACAAACTGATTTTGGTAAGGAAATCATTCCCGCTTCTGCTAAAGATCATAATGTTCAAGCTTACTTATTTAAAGGTTATTGGGAGGACATTGGAACAATTGAAGCTTTTTATAACGCTAATTTGGCTTTAACCGAACAGCCCAAGCCTCCGTTTAGCTTTTATGATGAAAAAGCTCCTATTTACACCCGTTCTCGTTATTTACCGCCTAGTAAATTGCTAGACTGTCATATAACAGAATCGATGATTAGTGAAGGCTGTATTCTAAAAAGCTGCCGTATTAATCACTCTGTCGTAGGTATTCGTACTCGCATAGAAGCTGATGCTACAGTCGAAGATACTTTAATTATGGGAGCAGATTTTTATGAACCTTTTGCAGAAAGGCAGTCAGGTTCACAAAAATTTGGTGTTCCTGTAGGGATAGGGGAAGGCACAACTATTCGTCGTGCCATTATTGATAAGAATGCTCGCATTGGTCGTAATGTACAGATTGTCAATAAAGATAGAGTAGAAGAAGCAGAAAAAGAGAGTGAAGGGTTCTATATCCGTAATGGTATTGTAGTTGTGATTAAAAATACAACTATTCCCGACAATACGGTTATTTAGCTTAATCATACTCTGCGTTACTCTGTTTTTAAGAGACAGAGTAACGTTATGTACATAACTTAAACCGAATAGACAGTTATCATCCTAGCCAATCAAATATTTATTTGAGGGCTGGGAATCTAACTAAGGTATTTGGAAATTTCTATTATTTTAATTGCAGGTTACACTTCTAAATATAACTCTATAATAATGTATTATAGTTGGTTTATTATTGTGTTGTTAAGCCCAAATACTAGGGTCAGTTTGAAACCATTAGTCCGCAATCATTCTCAAGGAGATTGTCATCAATGTCATCCACCAACTTTAAAGACTACTACGCTATTTTGGGGGTGAGTAAAACAGCCAGTCCAGAAGAAATCAAGAAAAAATTTCGTAAGCTTGCTTTAAAATACCACCCCGATCGCAATCCAGGTAATAACGAAGCAGAAGCCCGCTTTAAGGAAATTAGTGAGGCTTACGAAGTTTTGTCTGATACAGACAAACGAGCCAAATACGATCAATTTGGTCAATATTGGCAGCAAGCAGGAAGTGGACCAACGCAATGGTCGAATGGTGGAGTTAATGTTGACATTAATGGATTTGATTTCAGTCAATACGGTAATTTTGAAGAATTTATTAATGAGTTATTAGGTCGCTTTTCTACTACTGGGGAGAGTAGTTCTCGCAGCTATAGTTATGGCGATTCCAGTAGGAGAAGCAGTTCGTATACTAATACTAGTAACTTTAACGATTTTGGCAGTTTTGGTAATCAGACTGCTGCTTATAACCGAGAAACGACCATTAGCCTTAGTTTTGCCGATGCTTTTCATGGTACAACTAAACGGATTAATTTGGGTAATGAATCTGTAGAATTTCGGATTCCTCCAGGAGCAAAACAAGGTAGTCGTATTCGTGTTCGTGGCAAAGGGAAGTCAATTCCCTACAGTCAGCAAAGAGGGGATTTATATCTTAATGTTGAATTACAACCCCATTCTTTCTTTAAATTTGAAGAAGATAATTTAGTTTGTGAAATTCCAATTACACCAGACGAAGCCGTTTTAGGGGCATCAATTAACATACCTACTCCTGATGGTATGGTGACAATGAAAGTTCCGCCAGGGATTCGTTCTGGTCAAACCCTAAGATTGAGAGGGAAAGGATGGTCTTCCCCTCAAGGGACAAGAAGCGATCAGTTAGTCACAATTATTATTACCACTCCTAAAAGAATTAGTGCGATCGAAAAAGAATACTATGAAAAAATTCGTACCAATCGCAGCTACGATCCTCGTAGTAATCTGTCAAGAGTAACTTTATAGAAGCTTGGTTGCTTTTGGGTGGCAATTCCAATAGTGAGTTGACATAAAATTTATGATAGGAATATTAAGATGGGAATAAAGGGAAGAAAATGTCAAAATCAAATCAGGTTGGTGCATTTATTGGGGGAATAGCTATTGGTAGTGCGGTAGGTACTGTCTTAGGACTATTGGTTGCCCCTCGTACTGGTCGAGAAACAAGGGCATTGCTCAAAAAATCAGCAGATGCTTTACCAGAGTTAGCTGAAGATTTATCTACTAGTCTTCAGCTGCAAGCAGATCGTTTGTCTGACTCCACTTTAAGGAATTGGGACGAAACTCTAGCTCGACTCAAAGAAGCGATTGCAGCAGGAGTTGAAGCCAGTCAAATAGAAATTAAGCAAGTTCAACAACTCGATCATCAAGAGCGAGATTTAAACTCTTCTATTGCCGATTAATATAAATTACCAACAAAGCGCGTGAGAGATTCTTTATTCTGGCTAGGACTATCTTTATTTTTAGTGGCAATCAGCCTCACTGCTGTCTTGATTACTGCTCTACCAGCCTTACAAGAAGTAGCTAGGGCTGCCCGTAGTGCAGAAAAACTATTTGATACTCTGAATCGAGAATTTCCTCCTACCCTTGAAGCTATTCGTCTGACAGGTTTAGAAATTAGTGAACTTAGCGATGAGATTAATCAAGGGGTAGAAAGTGCTGGTCGTGTAGTTAAGCAAGTCGATCGCTCTTTGGGTAATGTCAAAAAACAAGCGCAGCAAGCTCAAAGCACTACCCACAGCTTAATTGTGGGAGTCAAAGCAGCCTGGAAAGTCTGGAATAGCCCAGCTAAAAAAAGACGTTTTTCTTCTTCCCACTCCTCAAATATTAATGATTTAATTTCTGCTCGACAACAACACAACCTGGATGAACATTTTGAGTAAGTATCCTTCTGCACGTTGAATAGAATTCTCTTCAGTACAGATCTAATTTGAGCAAAGAAGGCAAAATTTTGCATTTTGGATTAGAGCGAAACGACTAACTCATCCTAAAATAAAGTAAACAAATGTAAATTAAACTCATAGTTCCTAGGGAACAGCAATTGTTTATTCAGAAATCTTTAATTAAATACATCATGCAAAATAGTTTTAGGCAACGATTTGTGATTGGGTTAGGAGGTTGTTTAATAATTTTAGCTACCTGGTTATTTACTCCCCCAGCTTGGGCTGTCAACAATCCAGAATTATTACCAGATATAGAAACTCCCGTTGTCGATCTAGCTAATTTTTTACCTACTCTTCAGGAAAAATCTTTGGTAGGAGAATTAGAAAATTTTGAAGCGGAAACTGGCTGGAAAATGCGAGTTCTTACTCAATACGATCGCTCTCCAGGTAGGGCTGTGAAAAAATATTGGGGTTTAGATACTAAAAGTATTTTACTTGTAGCTGATGGTAGAGGTGGTAATCTTTTGGCCTTTAGTATTGGCGATGACGTTTATGAATTATTGCCTCGTACTTTTTGGATTGAATTACAAGCCCGCTTTGGGAATATGTACTATGTCAGAGAGAATGGGGAAAATAATGCGATCGTCGCAGCTTTAGATACTGTTAAAGGCTGTTTACGACAAGACGGTTGTAATGTAGTTCCAGGACTACCTCAAGAGCAATGGATTCTTACTTTGGTTAGTTCGATTATCGGTGGCGTAATCTTAGGGGCAGCAATTATTCCTCGTCAAGAAGGTCAAATAATAGCTTGGCAATGGGGATTAATTATGTCACCTTTGTGGGGCATATTATTTATTTCTTTTGGTATTGGACCTGTGGTTACTCGCACTACAGATTGGCTACCTTTATTCCGTAATGTTATTGGATTTTTACTAGGTATTTTAGTGGCTTATCTTTCTCCCACATTTAGTAAGCCCACAAGTTCAGAAACTTAATATTAATTTAATAAGAATTAACTTCTATTAGTTAAGATGAGGGCATACTTTATGTCTGCCCTTTTCTGGTTTATTTTGCTTATTACTTTGGAAAACTGCCATAAGAAGATGCTGAACTTCAAAATACAATCCGATAGTGATATTCCTGCTTCTAGGCAACTACTTGAGCAGATTCAGTTTGCGATCGCTTCAGGACAATATACCTCTGGTCATCGTTTACCGAGTACAAGACAATTAGCGATGATTACAGGTCTGCATCGTAATACCGTCAGCAAAGTCTATCAGCAACTAGAAGAAACGGGTTTAGTAGAATCGATCGCGGGTTCAGGTATTTATGTAAAATCTCAAGGACGAGAAAATGAGCTTGAATCAGATTCACCTTTAGTAGCTCAGAATAATTTGATCAAAGATAGTATTGATGAACTATTAGAACTGGGTAGTAGTCTACCCAAAATCAAAGAATTATTTTTAGAGGAAATTGATTGGCGAGTGCGTTGCAGTCAGAGGGTTTTGGTCACAGTACCTAGTCGAGATACTAGCGCAGGAGAATTAATGCAACAAGAATTACAGGAATCTTTAGCCATTCCTGTTGAGTTAGTTTTACTAGAAGAATTACCCTCTAAGCTGAAAGATAATAATTTAGGTACAGTAGTTACCAGTCGCTACTTTATTAAAGAAGTTTTAGAGATTGTACCGCCTAAATCTTTTCGGGTTATCCTTGTGGATATCTATAATTATTTGAAGGAGTTAGAGATAATCCAAAAACTACCATCTCAAGCTTGCCTTGCTATAGTGAGCCTTAGTAAAGGAACTTTAGCCATCGCCGAAAGTGTAGTTAAAAGTCAGCGTGGAGATGATTTACTGGTTTTGACTGCACCAGCTAAAGATGAAAAGCGATTAAAAGCGGTTATCCGCAGCGCACATACTATCGTTAGCGATCCAGCTAGTTATGAAGTTGTCAAAAAGACGATCGCTGATATTAGAGAAGATTTAATTCGTTTTCCTGAGGTAATTTGTACTGAAAATTATATTAGTGCTAAGTCAATCGATCTACTTAAGCGAGAATTAGGATTGGAATAAGTAGTTAGTAGTTAGTAGTTAGTAGTTAGTTTTCACCAAAGTTACCATAGCCCCTGAGAGAAAAAGTAGACAAAGAACTAAGACAAGCACGTAAATTAAGGCACTCGCAAATGTAAATTATGAATTATGAATTGATAAGTCTACGAACATTTCGAGCTAAACTAAAATCAGGGAATAGAACTGTCTAAATAATCATCAGTTCCACCTACTTAAACTAAAAATATCTTGTAGGTTGGGTTGCGCGAAAGTGCAGTCTGGGGTTTGTCTCCCAAAATACCTTTTGTCAGAAGAAGGATTAAACCTAACAAAATTGAAAACAGCATCAAATATATATATAGATGGGTTTCGCTATCAATCTACTCATCCTACAAATAATTAGGTTGACCTACTTAGTCAAAGGATTCAGCAAAAATGGCATCTCAATCACAAATAAAAATTTATCTGGCTTATTGGTTTCAGCTTGGGAAACAAGTTTTTTTGAGCAAAGAAAACAGGGAATTGTTACCTCAACCCGTTATCAAGGGCGATCGCTATTCTCCAGAATTTGAAGATTGTTGGCAAACAATTATTGTTAAGAATGGTAAAGATTGTTATCTCCAAGGTACGGAGCAAAGTATAGAAGATTTACTTACTCCTGCTTGGAATATAACTGCCTGCGCTAGATGTAATATGCCTGTTCCTACTATTGAACTAGGGATACAACCTACAGCTTGCCCTTGTAACGACCTTCCTGAGTGGCCTAATGCCGAACTACCTCAACCACGCTCTCCGATCAGTACTATAGTTCATTTAAGCAAGATTAAAGCTCGTTTACAAAAAGAGAAAGTTTAAGTTTTGAAAACAAGGAACTTATTTCCCCTTTACACCACCTTGGCATAAGTTTAGTGAAAGTTGAACGGAAAGTCAGCCCGCATTCTGCCACCTCGCTCAGCAGGAGGTAGTTAGGGTGCAAGCGTGAGTTAATTAAACTAACTTTAAATTGGGATATTGAGCCAAAATATCATTAGTTGTTAAAGCATCTCCTTCTGCTTGAGGAGTCCAAAGAACTTCTACTGCTAAAAGACGATCGCTACCAATACTGCCAATCTGTTGTAATGCTTGGCGTAAGTCATCTGTACCGTTGATTACTGGCAATTTTAACTTGCTAAGAGTACCAACAATTACAGTCGCAATAATATATTCTCCCGACTCTTGATTATTAGCATTCGCTAACTCTCCCTCAGCAGTTGGTAAAGCTTCTTGATTTTCTTGTCTAATCACATTGTCTACATTAAATAGAGTTTCGGTAGTAAATTTACTCCGTTCAGTCAAAGACAACTGATTGAATTTTGCTTCTGCTGCATCTACATTAGTTTGCTGAGATTCTGTTGCTCCATAAACCCAATATTCTGGATGACGGAGCAAAGCTAAAGTTGATTCTTGTAAAACCATGACTCTACCAGAAGCGGAACTTGTATCAGCAGTAAGAGCTAAATTATTTAATTCTTGCTGTAGTTCGCGAGCAGTAGATAATAGTCCTACTTGTACTTGAGCCACGGAAACCTGAGAACGATCGACGTATTCAGAATCTCCTCCCGATGTAATACTACTAAAGCTTCTGACTAAAAAATTAGCGATCGCAATAAAAATTAGAATAGAAAACAAGCCTCCGAATCCACCAAATCCAAAGAAAGGAAGTAGGAAAGGAAAACCAAATCCACCACCCCTTGGATAACCATAACCAGGACTAGAGCGATAACCACTGCGAGGAGCGGAATAAGTACGAGTGGGCGCACGGAAAGAACCACCACCAATCCTTCCCCCAGTACGAGCAGCTAAAACATCGTGGGTATTAGTCAAGAAAAAGGTTAATACTAATCCAACGATCAGAAGGGATTTTACCCAAAATTTATTTTTTCGTTTTTGTCTATTCAACATATCCTTAAATATTAAATGTTTTCCAATGAGACTGAAATATAATTAATGTCTTCTAATTTCAGTATCTTCTGAAAAGTTGACCTTAATGGTCAAATTAAGGATTAGCTTAAGCCTCGATCTACTTGCGCCGACGTGGAGGCTTCCACCGCTGCTTCCTCTGCTCATCTCAACCTTTAAATCTTAAAATCATACCCTTGAAAAGAATTACCCTCCCCCAACAATAGTGACAATTTCTAAGCGATCGCCATCTTGAAGATCGGTATCAGACCAATATTGTCGATGCAAAATTTCACCGTTATACTCTATAGCAATCAAACGAGGATTTAAATTTAGCTGAGTTAGTAGTTCTGGTAATTTTAGGGGTGAATTGCAAGCATGAGATTCACCATTAATTTTAAGAGTAATTGTAGTAGTAGCCTCAAACATGATAGTTACTTAAATTAATTAAAAGAATTAGAAAACAAAACGGAGAAAAATTGCCTAGTAACCAAGGCTGGTTGTTCTGCTCGCATAATAGCGCGAACTACTGCTACTCGTTGCGCTCCTGCTTCTAAGACATTAGGAAGATTATTTAAATCGATTCCCCCAATAGCAAACCAAGGAATAGAAGAGTTGGTAGCAGCATACTGGACATATTCAAAACCTGCTGCTGCTTTAGTCGGTTTAGTTGGAGTTTGATATACTGGCCCTACACCAATATAATCTGCTCCTTCCGCGATCGCTTTTTGCATTTCCTCAGGATTAGTAGTAGAGCGACCAATAATTTTCCCAGAACCTAATATTTGCCTGGCTAAGGCAATAGGGATATCCTGCTGTCCTAAGTGTACTCCATCTGCATCTACTGCTAATGCTAAATCTACGCGATCATTAACAATAAACAAAGCATTGTATTTATGACATAACTGGCAAAGTTGCTGAGCCTGAGCTAGAAGAACATTATCATCTGTTATTTCTTTATCTCGATATTGAACTAAAGTCACACCTCCTTTTAAAGATTCATCAACAATTGATAGTAAGTTTTCTGAAGGTGAAGTTATCAAATATACAGCAGAATTTTTTAATTTTGTTAAGCGATCGCTATTAAGAAGATTACTTTCTAAAGTGTAAACTCGATAGCGAATCTGTTTACAAATTAGACTCATTTGTGGTTGATAAAGTTTGCCATATTCTTCTAGTACTCTTAATGCTTCTTGAGTACGGCAAATATTAGCTTGCAAAAGACTATTTATACTATCTCTTTTTTCTTCTTGAGGATGAGAAAGTTCTGTGCCTACATCACTTGGAGTATCTCTAGCTTGGCGTAATTCTGCACTATGCCACTGAGCTAGTTCCTGACGTAGTTGTTTACATTCTTGGGCTAATTGTTGATTATTGATACCGAAACGACACCATTCTTCAATAATTCTGAGTCCTTCTCTGGCTCGGTCTAGATTTGCGTCTAATATACGATATATTGCTCTTTGCATAAGTTTATTAAGTCATGAATTAAATCTAGACTTTACCGCAAAATGAACCCAAGACAAAAATCGTTAATTTAGTTAGTTATGGTAATTAGAGAATATGCTCTCAATTCAGTATTATTTGCTCGATAAAAGTATAGTTTAGAAAAAACAGAGATTGTTGATGCTCAATCGCCAATCCCCATTATATTTCGATTATAATTCTATTTAGTTTATTGGCAATTAGAACCTTCGAGAAATTCGCGAATTTCTCGCTCGCTCAACAAGCAACTATCACTCAAATCGCGGTCAAATTCCTGATGATCAGATTTGGGTGAAATTTCCGTCACCAAAGAATCATGGTGAGAATGAGATTTTCTTAAATACTTGACCTCTTTTTCTAAAAATTCAATTCTGTCTACCAAAGCTCTAATTACATTAGCTTCCGAGTCTGGTAAATTACCATGAGCCAGAGGATTGACTCTAACTCCAGAACGATAGACAACCCTACCAGGTACACCTACTACCGTGCAATCGGCTGGAACATCACGTAGAACTACTGAACCTGCACCAATCCGAACATTATTACCAATTTGAATATTACCAAGTACCTTGGCACCCCCACCTATAACTACATTCTCTCCTAGTGTCGGGTGACGTTTTCCTGTCTCTTTTCCTGTTCCACCAAGAGTAACCCCTTGATAAATCAGAGAATAGTCGCCAACAATGGCAGTCTCTCCTATGACTACTCCCATGCCATGGTCGATAAAAACTCCTTTACCAATTTGCGCTCCAGGATGAATCTCTATTCCTGTTACAAAGCGACCGAAATGAGAAATAAATCTGGGAATGAAGGGAAGGCCAATATGGTATAGCCAGTGGGCAAAACGATGAAAAAATAAAGCTTGTAGACCTGGGTAGCAAAAAAGTACTTCTAACCAGTTGCGAGCAGCAGGGTCGCGCTCGAATATAATCTGAAAATCGGCAATAAGTGAAGACAGCACGGCAGTTCTTATCTTTGTTCTTGTCTATTTTAAAATATCTTATCGCCCTTAGTGTCTTTTGATAATCAGACTAATTTCGTATAATCCGCAATATTTTTATTAAAAACTATTAAGTTATCGATTAGTGATTAGATCGTGTAATCCACACTTGCTACTCACCACTCACTAATTTCGAGATTTATGGTTGAACAGATAAACTATAGCTTGAGTGCTGATTAGGTTCCATCGAGCCTACCCAAATTTCGTATTGTCCAGCTTTCCAATTGCGACCACTAATAACTGCATCTCTATTATGTTGTTGTCCAAAGCCACAACGAACGTCTTGATTGTCTGTTCTCTTAACAACTAAGGTCGTATCTTTTCCTCCACTTTTAACTTTTAATTTGAGCCGAGGAAAATCCTGTTCTAACAACATAATATGATCTGGTTTTGGATCTCCATACCCCATACAATGATTACCATAGAAATCTTGATTGACTATTGAAGCTAAGGAATAACCACCCCCTGTAGAGCCGATTACTTCCGCAGTAGTTTGGTTTAGTCCTAATGCTAAATGGAGGCTATTTAAATCTTTGTTTTGGGCGATCGCCCTTGTCAATGGCATAATCAATAGTGTCAGGACTATTGATACATAACTAAAAGTATTTACTTTAGACACTGGTAAATTCCTGCATAATAATCTTGAGTAAAAATGACAAATGACCAATCAAGATAAAAACTGAATATTACTTGGGCGCACAAGTTTATTAATGATTTAACATCTGCCCTTAACTACGTATTATCAACTATTTTGCTTATTTTAATTTAGTTTTTTTGTAAAGATTGTCGGCAATGAGATTAATTAATTGATATGCTTCTAGTTTTAATTTTGAGCTTTCTTTTATTGGGTAACTGGGTTTTGTCTGAGGTGTTAGTATTTATTCCAGTCCATTTAGTTGAGTCTCTTAATTCCTTAAGCGGGATTGGTTTAACCATACTATTATTATTGTTCTTTGCTTGGTGTCTCGGAGATGGTTGACTTAGTTTGAGACAAAAGCGAGATGGCGAATTGCTCTCGAGCAAATGAAACTAATCCCAAGTTATTCTGCACAGATACTTAGTAAGTTAAGGGAAAAACCTTTAAACTAAGTGAATAGGTATGACAACCTATTTAAGCAAATCACAATAGGTGGTTTTCTAACAACATCTATTATCTATTCTAGTTTTGCTGCAAAAATATCATGGTCAGAAATCCTAAATTTATTTAGGTCAATTTTATGGGCTACCGTCGATTTATATCTAGCAATTCTAGAGAATCTTATTCTTCTATTCAGCCAGTTTCTAGTAATTTTTCGGGTAAAAATATTCCTAAAAAAAGTAGATTGTATCAAAAATCTAAAGCCTTTCCAGTCTGGATTTATCCCCAGACAATTAATGCTGTTGATAATAAAAGGGTTATTTTAACAAGGTACAACCCAAAACAGCTCGATCTCGATCGAGCTGTTTAAGCTTATGTTCTTAATCCTCATGAAAAAAAAGATTTGACCATGCGCCGACGTAAATTTTTATTTCTATCTGGCTCTTCCCTCTTCACAACTTATGGTTTGACTGCTTGTCAACAAAAATCTAGTACAAAACCCAATGTTTTGTTTATTAGTATTGATGATTTAAATGACTGGGTTGGTGTACTTGGTGGAAACCCCCAGGCAAAGACACCCAATATCGATCGATTAGCTAAGCGTGGTATACTTTTTAACCGAGCCTATTGCCCCATACCCTCTTGTAATCCTTCCCGAACCGCAGTGTTAACAGGGATTCCACCTTATCTATCTGGTGTTTATGGTAACAGTCAGCCTTGGCGTGTTGCTCTGCCTGATGCCACGACCATCCCGCAGCTTTTTAAGCAGAATGGGTATAGAGTTTTCGGTGCTGGCAAAATTTATCATGATACTTTTCCCGAATATGCAGGATGTGATGAATTCCGCCCTCGCGATGAAAAGAGAATTTGGCACAAGATTAAGGGAAAACTTGGACTAGAAAAATCATTCGGTGCGGACTTATGGCCAGAAAATCATCCTCTTAGTGGCATTCCCGACATAGGCTTTGACGATTGGGGATCTTTCCCAGTGGAAGATCGAGATATGCAAGATGCCAAGATTTGTGACTGGGTTATTGCCAAGCTTAAAGAACAACACAATCAACCGTTCTTTTTGGCTTGCGGTTTCTTCCGCCCCCATTCCCCCTGGTATCTACCCCAGAAGTATTTCCAAGAATTTCCCCTTGCCCAGATTGAACTTCCCATCATCAAAGAAGACGATTTAGATGATATTCCCCCTGTGGGTTTAAACATGGTCGATCCTTTTGATAGATATACTGCTATTCGTGAGTACGATAAACATCGTCAGGGTGTACAAGCTTATTTAGCTTCGATCCGCTTCGTTGATTCTTTGGTTGGTAGATTGATTGACGCATTAGATGCAAGCTCCTATGCTAACAATACTATTATTGTGCTGTGGTCAGACCATGGCTGGCATCTGGGGGAAAAGCTCCATTGGAGTAAGTTTACTCTTTGGGAAGAAGCAACGCGAGTACCATTAGTCTTTGTTGTCCCTAAAGGAACATCAAGCATGCCTGAGGGTAGTCAATCTAATAGTAACTGCGATCGACCTGTTAACCTCCTTGATATTTATCCGACTTTAATCGATTTATGTGGGTTGAATCCACCCTCTGAGATAAATAATATAAGTGGTCAAAGTTTAGTCCCACTCCTGAAAAATCCTTCGGCAGCTTGGAATCTTCCAGCCATAACTACTTGGGCTGGTTTTGGTAATGAATGGATTGATGAAAATCAGAGCGTACATCATAGTGTACGTTCTGAAAGATTTCGCTACATCCACTATGCAGATGGCTCTGAAGAACTTTACGATCACCAATTCGACCCCATGGAGTGGACTAATGTAGCCGAACAACCAAAATACGCTGATAAAAAAGCTGAGTTAGCCAAATGGCTACCCAAGAATAACGCACCTGCTACGTTCAAATAGTAGAAATTGTTTTTGGTATTTCTAAAGTTATGAAAAAAAATAAAATAGTCAATTTTAAACATAAGTTTTTTACCAGCTTAATATATATTTTTTTAGCAGTTGTTGCTATTTGTTTACCAATTATAATCTGGAAATCAGATATACCTTTCTTTTTCGAGAAATACTATAGATATGAAAACAAACCTTTTGAATTATTTGGTGGTTTTGTATCTATTTTTTTGTCAGCAATTGCTTGGTGGGAAATAAAAAAGCTGCCTAAGGTGACAATCAATAATTTAATTATTATTTTGTTGCCCCTGATAACTAGCTTATCCTTACTAGCAGTTATTTCTGAGTATCCCAATCCACTTATTAGTGCAGATTATCGAGTTTATGAAAAAGGAACTATTGCTTTTCTTGATGGTTGGAATCCTTATGCAGTCGTCAAACCTTATATTTATCCTCCCTTTATGGCGCAATTTATGGGTTCGATCGTGACCTTGATCCAGAATTATATCGATCGAGAAAATGCTTTATATATTCTTTTTTATTTATTCCAATGCTGCCAATTCTTTATGTTTCTTTTGACTTATTATCTTTGTTATAAGTTAACCAGACATCTAGGAGTAAAGCAGAGTTTAGCTATTATTATTGTCAGTGCTTTATTACTCTTTAGTAATCCTCTCAAAAGAACTATTGTCTTTAACCAAATTAATCTATATATTCTGGATTCTTTTCTTTTAGGTATCTTATTTTTGCGTCGCTATCCCCTTCTAGGTGGCTCGATCTTATCTGTAGGTATTCATTTAAAAATTTATCCGATAATTCTGTTACTACCTTGGAGTATTACGAGAAAATGGAAAGCTATTATCGGTACAATTCTTGGTTTTACTGCTATTTTACTTTGGCAGACAGGGGGAGGAACAAATTGGCTAGAATGGCAACAATTTAGCGAATATTTTATAACCGATACTGAAAAACCTACCAATTTTAGAAATAACAGTCTTTACAGTTTTTTCTACAATCTATCTTATCTTATCGATCTTTCCAAAGCAGAAGAATTAGCGAATTTCCTAGTAAGTTTGACGGCTCTTAGTATTTTTGTCTGGATAATCCTTCGTTTGCTGCAACGAGAAAAATATTATTATTCATTGACTAAGCTAAATCTCCATCCAGAAAACATAGCACAGGTTGACATATTTAGAATGTATGGTCATTCCATTGATGCCATAGCTTTAGCTTTATTAATTTCTCCCTCAGTTTGGGTACATCATTATGTATTAGCAATTCCCCTAGCCATTCTAGCTTTGGTTATCAGAAGACATGATGCTCTGGGAAAAGTTTTAGTAGGAATATTTTTGATTTTTTGTCTTCCTACTTTCGATATTTTTCCTCTTAGCTATCATCGTCTGGTTGGTTTACTATTACTGATGCAACTAACCTCGGTAAAGTCAACTTACCAATACTATCGACAACGAATTTTGAACTCCAAGAAAACACCAATGAGAGTAGCTACCAAAAATCAAGCTCAGATCGGTTGAATCAATCTGAGTTGGGAATTGAATTTTACTGCTTCGAGAATCTTGAGCGAGCTTGTAAGGTTAGAGACACTAGGGCTATAAACCTTTTCACCCGTTCCTTAATCTCTAACGACAGAGCGATAGACTAGCGTTCATCTAAAGGTGTCATGACTCAAC
>JBFRWE010000374.1:0-8744 GCA_051439345.1 Xenococcaceae cyanobacterium | reverse complement strand
TGAAGATTCGCCCTTCGAGCGTCTCGATCGACCCAAGTATTATCGTCTAGCTTTGCTTATTTTTTCCCTCTTCGTTACATTTGGCACTGGCTACTTTCTTTGGCGAGAAGTTCAAAGTGATGCTGCTTAACAATTAATGTTTGATTGTAACGAACAGAAATATTGTAGTAGCAATATTTCCACTATCCAAAAACTGGCTAAGGCTAAGGAAACTTTAATGTTACTTAACTTTGAAAATGCTAATCTCCAAGAAGCTAATCTCCCCAATGCTAACTTCAATAACACTAACCTCAAAAATGCCAATCTAGCTCTTGCTAACCTCAGGAATGCCAATCTTGAGAGTGCCAACCTCTCTTTTGCCTATCTGATGAACACTAAACATCTAAAACCGACTCAAATTAAATCAGCCTGTCATTGGCAAACAGCTTTTTACCAAGGTAATTGGGATAGTGAACAGGCAAAATGGATAGTCAATGAACAAGCTAATCAGCAATACATAGAACAACTCAAACTAGATAAAGCTTCCGATCCCAAAGAACCAGTTGATTGTAGTAGATGGAAGTAGATTTTGTGAGTAGATTTTGTTGAATTTTGCTAAGGGTGGGCAACGCCCACCTTAGATTACAAGCTAACTATTTTAATAACTCTTCCCCCCTTCGATATAACTCTCTGGCATAATCTGTCCAAGTACCTTGTCCCCAGTAACGGAAACAACTAGTTTCCACCAGCAATACATACAATAAAGCTTCTAAATACTCAGGACTCTTAGTCACAGTAGGATCTTTGGCTACTGCATCATCATATTTAGCATGAAACATAGCACTAAGTTGATTCATCGGTTCAAGAACATTTTCGTAACCTTGAACCCAACTTAAATCGTTTGTCCAAGATGCACCATCCATGTGGAATTGATGATCGCTTTCCTTTAATTCTTGAATAGCCTTGGCTACTGCTTCTGGTGTAGCTTTATCAGGGTCTACTTTTTGCCAAATTTTGTGTTGTCCCACTGCTTGACAAGCAGGATAGTCTTCTGGCTTAACTCCTGCTGCTTCTAGAAGTTCAATATATTCTGTGCCGTTAAACCCAACCACACTACTACTATCTTGAATCTCATACCATACAGGTTGAAAGTCGCGAGCAAATTCATTCATCATCACTCCGCCATTTTCCCCATCAGCAATTTGAGAGACGCAGGAAGGTACAGATATATTACCGATTTGTTGTTTTCCTCTACCCTTGGCTTCATGATAAGGCTGCATTTGGGCAACTAACTTAGTATCCGAACCTTGAGTTTTAATTAAAGCAGTAATACTAATCGTTTCCCCTTGAGAATTACGAGCAACTAGACGATTAGGAAGATACTTATCATCGTGCCATATTCCCGAACCATCCAATCTTTCTACCGAATGTTCTTGTACCAATAACCAGCGATAGCCACACTCTTTGAGGGCTTTAATATACTCATAGAGAGTATCAGGATTATTAGGTAGATGCATTTCTGGAGGAGAAAAGCCTTTAACCCGTTTAAGAGCATCGTAACCAAAAATAGCTGCAAAATAATGTTGCCAAGCCTGAATATGTAGCTTAATGTCGGGAATAGGAGTAGAAGGAACTACAGCATGAGACCACATTGTTCCTAACCATTCTACATAAGGCTGGTAGGTGGGTTCACAAGTAATTTTTTTCAGATTGTCAATTACATCATTACGTCCCATTTGCTGTAACCCCCACAGCAAATTACCCGAATAATCCAACATGATCCGAGGATTGCAATCATTATTAACGAGTTCTGGTATCCAATCCCCCATACGGCTATAACACCAAGCGAAAACTCCTGCATTGTGGTTATCTCCCTCGCCTTGATGTTCAAACATATACTGAAGATTACAAATTAATTCCCCATTTGTACCTGCGGGAATAGTTGGTTGGTGCATATGCAAAGCACAAGCAAATCCAGCCTGAATATTATCTAAGTTAAGATTAGTCTTAGACAAAAATATTGTTTCGTTGTGATTAACTACATTGTTAATTTCTGCTTCCCAACCAGAAATATTAGGTAAATTATCTCTACTTACTGCCAAGCTATTGAGAGATGAGGCTGTTGCGATCATATTGAATATCCTTGATGACTGCTGTTTGAGGGATAGTTTTTGTTTCTATAGTGAACATAAAACCCCAGTCTGATGATATAAAATATCTCTGTCAAGTAGAAAAAGACTTAAAAATTTCTCAAGACTACTATTGATTACTGCAAAGAAAAACTAATATTAATAACTATTCTTAAAAAATCTACATCAATCTGCTTTCAAATGCAGACTAATACTAAAAAAACTTCATGACTTCAAAACCATCTTCCACATCCGAACCTATTATCATTGCTCAAGAAGTAGAAAAATGGTACGACAACAACTTTCATGTCCTGCGAGGAGTAGATCTCAAAGTCCACAAACAGGAAGTAGTAGTAATTATGGGTCCTTCGGGAAGTGGAAAATCCACTTTTATTCGTACTTTTAATGCTCTTGAACCTTACCAAAAAGGAGCAATTGTTATTGATGGGATTAGATTATCTCACGATCTTAAAAATATTGAAGCGATTAGAAGAGAAGTGGGGATGGTTTTTCAACAGTTTAATCTCTTTCCTCATCTAACTGTCCTGAAAAATGTTACCTTAGCACCAACTTGGGTACGTCGTTGGTCAAAAAAGAAAGCTGAAGAAACTGCTATGCAGCTACTAGAAAGAGTAGGTATTCTCGAACAAGCTTATAAATATCCTGGTCAATTATCAGGAGGACAGCAACAACGAGTTGCGATCGCTCGTGCTTTGGCAATGCAACCCAAAATCATGTTATTTGATGAGCCTACTTCTGCTCTAGATCCAGAAATGGTTAGAGAAGTATTAGATACAATGAGAAATCTAGCTGATTCGGGCATGACTATGGTATGTGTCACCCACGAAGTTGGTTTTGCCCGTGAAGTAGCAGATAGAGTAGTTTTGATGGATGAAGGAGTAATAGTAGAAATAGCTCCCCCAGAAGAGTTTTTTAATAATCCTCAAGAAGAACGTACTCAAAAGTTTTTATCCCAGATTCTTTGAGTTCGAATCATTTTTGAATACTTTATAATTATTCATCTATAACATTAGGAAAACTATGGATGTGGATATTTTCTAGACGATGTTCCATATTAGTTACTTGAGTATCAAGATTGTTATTGTTATCAACTACATGAGCATAAATAAAGTTAGAAGCTATATTCCAAATTAAGATCAAGCCAAAAAACCAAACAAACTTCATTTGCTTATTGAAGCGTTTAGGATTAATAAGATTTTGCCAAAAAGAACCAATAGATTGCCATATTCCCTTAGGCTTCTTGTTTAGCTCTTTAATTGGCTGGGTATTTTCTCTAACGGGAAAATCAGGAAGATAACTAGCATTAGATTTAGTTTGGATGTGTTCTTGCAAAGCTTCTGTTACTTCCCGCAAACAAATTACATTTTTAATTTTTTCTTCTAAGAACATTAAATGAGGAATTTCTTCATCCAAACTTTCTAGTATGTGTTGTAGTTTTAGATATAAAATTCTTTCTTTATTGGCTGATTGCTGAAAAGCAAATGAGTCTAATTGATTACGACCGCTACTTCGATCTTTACTTTGATTATAAATATGGATATACTTTCTAATTTTTTCCAATTCATGGGGTAAGTATTCAATATTCTTTTCGATTAATTCCATTTCCTCTAAAACAGGAAGCCAATGTTCCAAAATTAGAGATATACTTTCTAGCTGTTGTTGAAAATTAAGAGAAGTGGTTTCATTCATTTTCTTTATTAAGAATTAGTATTATTTATTTAGATATATCCAGTACTTGATATTATTCTTATCTAGTGACTAATATTATTTTATAGCTAGATTATACCCATCCTAAAATTATGCACACAAAGGCTTTATGATTGTTACATTAGTTATACTGGTTATTATTTTTTATTGGGTAAAGTAAATAAAAAATAACTAGCAGAAATAAATCTTGAAACTGTTTAAAAAACTATTAAAGTTTTCGTTCCTTTTGTTGAGGATAAGTCTTAGACCCTAATTAACAAAAGTTCTTTCAAATACTTTATCTTTAGCTAAATGCTATTACCTATTAGTTTTCAGTTGTTTTGACCAACTAATTAGTTAGAGATTATAGCTAAGCATAGATATAAAACTCTATTCAAACACCAAACTGAGAGATTACAGCTTTGTTAGCTGATAAATATTAATATTTTCTGCTAATTTTAGGGGAATTGTTGCAGGCAGTTTCATTTGTTGACAATTTTTAAATGGATATTGTGATACTTTCAGTTTTCCACATTTACCCTTAAAGCTGCAACGTTAATATAGTACAATTCTAGTCAAAATTAAGTGATTAGTCCAAATCTATATCTCTGGTTAGACAAAACAAGAAATATTTGAGGACAATAACAACGCCCCGCCCAAGAAGAAGCGGACAACTCACGGTAGCGAATTGAATTCGCCACCCGTGTCCTTGTCTTCGCAGCACTTATAGTTGGCATCCAAGTGAGCGAAGACTGCAGTTCTGTACTTCCTAACTAACTAGGTCTTTTATTCCTTTCGATCGCCTTGCTCCACCTAGAAAATCCAGGGGTATAAAACTAAGCTGTTGAGAATTGGCATTAATAGCGATCGAGGGAAAAATTATACTTTGCACTTAACCAGAATTCATAATCAGGTAGTGCCTCATAAGTAATGATATAGCACTACCGCAATACTAAATTTCTTCTACTTCTAGTTGAGCAACAAGAATGGCATCAAAAGCAAAAGCCAAAACGAGCGGCATGGGAGAAGCTAGAAAATAAGTTAGGATAGCTGCTGTTATGCTGGCTACTACTCCTAAGATCAACCATGTTCTCTCTTCTGAGCATAGTCCTTTTTCTGTCTTAATTATTCTCAATGCTTTTTGAGGAATAGGTTCTGGCATTACTGCTCCAGGTGGAAAAGCCCAGTAAAAGTTGTAGCGTTCCCTAAATAGATCCGTCCAACCATTATTCTCGCACCACTCTTGAATCCATTCGTCCTGAAAATGTCTCATTTTTGTTTGATAATAGAAGCTACTAGCGTTTTAATTATTTTTAGACGATAGACGTATTGTATCTAACCGTACTATTCGTACAATTTACCAAAATTATTCCTGTTGGGGAATAGTATGTAAAGTTTGTGTAATAAAGCTTAAATCTAATTCTTGTAGCTTATTGTTTGGTTGAAGTGTATTCCTTCTTCTGTGCAAGTATACTTTAACTTAGTATCCCAAGGATCGACAGGTAATGTAGGAAGATAAGCAAACTTAAAAACTATGCTTACTGTAGGGATATTTTTCCAGGGAAGAGAAGTTAACAAACGATCGTAAAACCCTCCTCCATAGCCTAAGCGATAACCTTGAAAATCGCTAGCCACACAAGGAACTAAAATTAAATCTACTTCTGAAGCTGAAATAGTAGGTGCATCTGCTAGAGGTTCTAAAATATCAAATTTACCTTGAACTAGTTCCTCCCCTGGCTGCCATAAGTGCCAGATTAAAGATTTGCCCACACAACGAGGAAAACCCCATCGATGCTGCTTATCCGTACTTGTGAATAAAATACTCAAATCTGGCTCTTGACGAAAACTAAAGTAAGCCAGAATAGTTTTTGATTCTTGATAGAGAGAGAAAAACTGAAGTTGCTCACAAATTTGCTCACTTTTTGTCCGCCATTGCGTTGGCGAAAGAGAAAGTCTTTTTTGTAATAGCGATCGACGCAACTCTATCTTATTAGGTGGAGAAATCAACATAATATAGATCTCAACAATATCTAAACAACTGGTAGCAAATTTTGTTGGTAAAAAGAAATATTCCTATAGTGTATATATATAAAAATCTATAGAAATTGACAAAGCAATTGAGAAAATACTATCATTAAAAATAAGTTCTCTAACCCTAGAGAATTTCTACTCCTTAGATTTAGATATGTAATCCTAGCCAAAGGATTTTTCGTATCCATTTTCATTCCTCCTTAGTAAGCTATTAGGTTACCTGTTATCAAAACAGGTAACTTTATTTTTTTTAAGATAAAAAAGAACACATTTGGGATCTAAGTGCCTTGCTGCTTTTAGTTTTCAATCAACCCATAACAATGACGTTGGCTTTCAACTGCGTTGTTTACTGTAAGATAGATAACAGATATTGGCAAGTTTAATTAGCAGCGATCGATTAAATTTAATGAGTAAGGGAACATTATTCGATAAGGTTTGGGATCTACATACTGTTGGGACATTACCTTCTGGTCAAACTCAACTATTTATTGGTTTACATTTGATTCATGAAGTAACTAGTCCCCAAGCTTTTGCTATGTTGCGAGAAAGGAAGCTAAAAGTATTATTTCCCGAACGAACTGTCGCTACGGTAGATCATATTGTTCCTACAGAAAATCAGGCACGTCCTTTTACCGATGTTTTGGCAGAAGAGATGATCCAAGCACTAGAACAAAACACCAAAGATTACGGAATTAGATTTTATAATGTAGGTTCTGGTAGTCAGGGTATTGTTCATGTTATTGCTCCCGAACAAGGTTTGACTCAACCAGGTATGACAGTTGCTTGTGGGGACTCCCATACTTCTACCCATGGTGCTTTTGGCGCGATCGCTTTTGGTATTGGGACTTCTCAGGTAAGGGATGTATTAGCCTCTCAAACTCTGGCTTTATCCAAATTAAAAGTCCGCAAAATCGAAGTTAACGGCGAATTACCTCCTGGTGTTTATGCCAAAGACGTAATTCTGCATATTATCCGTAAATTAGGGGTAAAAGGCGGTGTTGGCTACGCTTACGAATATGCAGGAAGTACCTTTGCTACCATGAGTATGGAAGAAAGAATGACCGTCTGTAATATGTCCATCGAAGGTGGTGCAAGATGTGGCTACGTTAATCCTGATAAAACCACTTTTGCCTATCTTAAAGATAGAGACTTTGCTCCCAAAGGTGCAGATTGGGAACAAGCAGTAAAATGGTGGCAGAGTATTGTTAGTGATGCAGATGCCGTTTATGACGATGTAGTTACTTTTGACGCTGGGGAGATTGAACCTACAGTAACTTGGGGGATCACACCAGGACAAGGCATGGGGGTAAGTGAAACGATCCCTACTACTGAAACTTTACCCGAAAGCGATCGAGCGATCGCGCAAGAAGCCTATGAATATATGCAGCTAACCCCAGGTAAACCCATCTTAGGAACTAAAGTAGATGTTTGTTTTATCGGTAGCTGTACCAATGGCAGAATTAGCGATCTTCGAGAAGCAGCTAAAGTAGCCCAAGGAAAACAGGTGGCAGCAGGAGTTAAAGCCTTTGTTGTACCTGGTTCAGAAAGAGTCAAACAAGAAGCAGAAGCAGAAGGACTAGATCAAATTTTTGTACAATCTGGTTTTGAATGGCGTGAACCTGGTTGTTCTATGTGCCTAGCCATGAATCCCGATAAGCTACAAGGGGATCAGATTAGCGCCTCTTCTTCTAATCGCAATTTTAAAGGTCGTCAGGGTTCATCAACAGGAAGAACGTTATTAATGAGTCCAGCGATGGTGGTAGCAGCAGCAGTTAAGGGGGAAGTTTATGATGTTAGGAAATTGTCTAGTTAAAGTGGTTTCGGTTTATAGTAATTCTCCCTTAGGCAAATTACAATTCAAGAAAAAAGTGTTTCATTAACTAGAAAACCCTTGTTAATTGTTAAGTGTTGTCTTAGAGGAAGCGCAAAGCTAAAAGATAATAGCTATTAGCTATTATCTTTCCCAAGATTATATCCTCAAACTTGAGTTTTTCACTAAGCCCTATTTATCTTCCCAATCTGGGCAATTATCGTCAGTCCAACCATAGGGGTGTATTCCACAAACAAGTAGATTGCCATTATATACTCGACCATGATAATGCTTGCAACCAATACAAGCTGGGTTTTTATCTAGATTAGGTTTTTCTTTGTAAATACCACTAAAATCTAGTTCTTCTGAAAAGTCATCCAAATTGTCTAGAGAATCAAGATTGTCAAAGATTATTACTTCTGTTTCAATGCTTACATCAATTACTGTCTCAAAAAAATCTTCTATAAATCTATCTATATCAGAAAAAAATGAATCTTGTAATTGTTCGGCAAAATCCTCTATTTTTTCTTCTATCTCACCAGTAAATAACTCTACTGCTGCACCAATATCTTCAATTACATTTTCAACATCTGATGCAGTTTTTTCTAGTATTTCCCACCAGTTTTGTTGCCAGTCATCCATAATTTTAGTTGATATTTAAAAATCTTCTGTTTGCCTCTTGAAGAAGCCAAGTGAATTAATTATTATTCCCGTTTTAAACGACGTAATTCTTCTTGTAAAGATTGTACTTGCTCTTTCAAATTGTCGATATTATTGGGCTTTGCTTGGGTTGCTTGCCCAGATGCATCTTCGTCTTCAGAGACTATTTCTATCCGACGAGGTTGGTTTGCCTGAGAATTTTTAGCTGCTTGAACATTTTCTTGTTGAGCTTGGTGAACTAATTCATCTACAAACTTACGAGCTTCTTCAGTGCTAATCTCCCCTCTTTCAATCATTTCATCTGCCAGCTTTTGGGCTTGAGTTCTCAGTTCATTGATAGTAGTACCAGCTTTTTCTTGTGCATAAGAAGCGAAACCTACTCCCATATAAAAAGCTTTTTTGACAATATCATCGAAACCAGCCATGAT
>JBFRWE010000373.1:0-12652 GCA_051439345.1 Xenococcaceae cyanobacterium | reverse complement strand
GGTATTAGCCCTAAAGATGAAGTTAATCCAGACTATCTTCATCCTACTGCACAATTACTAAGAAAGATTTTAGAACCCGCTGGTTGGAAATTAGTTACTCGCTTGCCTATATATCCTAAGTATTATTCCTGGCTGTCTCAAGAATTACAGCAGATAGTTAATTATAAAGAACAAACTTTGCAAGCCATCTAAATTTTTGGGTTGTATTTTATTAAAAAGGGTGTTATATTGGTAAACCGTGTGAGCAAAATAAACTTGCTAGCGGGTCGCTAACTCAACGGTAGAGTACTCGGCTTTTAACCGATTAGCTCCGGGTTCGAATCCCGGGCGACCCATTAGACCTTGTGTACAGTGACTAATTATTTGTGTGACTTTACCCATAACTTTGCCGTCTAGGAAGCTTTATGCTTCCAAAGAGACGTGGCAAGATTATGCTTCCAGAAAGTCATTTATTCATGCCAAGCTTTTGTCTTGCCTTACTCAAGGCTTCTCTTACTTCCTTTTCGCGTAAATTTCCAGGTCGAGAAAGTATTTTTGAAACATTAGCTTCGCTGGGATAAGTCCCTTCAGAATTTAATTTAATTACTGCTTGCTCGACTTCTAAACAGCACTCTTTTATTCTCTGAATACGCAGACTCTTTTTGTATTCAAGGTAATTTGCAGAAATTTGCTTGCAAAGCTCTGGAAAATTATTGGTTAACGTTCTTCGATGATATCCAAGTTGTCTGGCAATGGCAGAAAGGGACATAGGAATTGCAGAGGAATCTGATCCAAACTCTTTGAGTGAAGTTTCTGCCAGTAGATAATTAAATTTTTGTTTGCCTCTATTTGTTTTTCTTTTATCACTTAATTTAGTAGTACAAGAGTAATTGACTTTAAAGTCATCTTTAGTCAGAAAATCTGAAAGAGACAAATCCATAAGATAAGAGATTTTTAACAGCACATCTAACTGAGGTGTTACTTTGCCGTTAGCCCATTCCCAAACCTGATTTTTGGAAAACTTGGTGAGACGTGCAAAAGCTGTAATATTGCCTTCTGTTACTTGTTCGATACATTTTTGGAATGAATTAGATATTCTGTCTTTGTGAAGAGGCTCAGATATTCGAGAGTTCGCAGCTAAAATCTCGCCTACATTGTTCGCGGCCCAAAGATCCCAGTCTTCTGTTGGAGTGATGTTTTTTCTTTGATTAGACCCAAGCCATTGTTCGCAATGACTACAATACCCAGGTCTTGAATTTCTAGCTAACGAAGGAATTGGCTGATGGCAATGAGGACAACTAGTTTGTAAGAAGGTTTGGTGAATTGGACAAACATCAACAGTTTTGAAGAACCAAAGAAGCTGTTCGTAAATCGGCTTATTTCCTTCATATTGTTCTTGATAACATACCGAACACCACTTTTTTACAGGATTAATTAAATTTCTCTGAGAAAGAACTGGCGACCATTTAAGCAGAGTTAAATTTTCCAAATCATTTCTCAGTGTCAATTTTTCTAATGCCAACAACAAATACTTTGCTACTTTTCCAGTACTATTAGCAGTACCACTGGGGTGCTTCGTACAAAACAAATCTTTGCTTTTATAAGTTTTGGGTAGGATGGTTTTGATTTCTCTAGCAACCAAATCCCCCAGCAGCACATTATGACATTGGGCTAATCTTGTAAGATAGCTGGTCAAACTTTCAACATACGGTGTTCCTATTCCAATAGGTTCTAACTGAAATAGACGACTGCGAGTTGGAATAGTTGGATATGCGATATTCCAAGAACTATAAATGGATAACTGGTTATTAGCCAACATCTTCTAAACCTACAGAATCTCGCTTCGGTTTCCTTTGCCCTACTTTTTTGCCTTTATGAGCTTTATTTTTTGATGAGTCTAATTTAGCTGGTGAAGGTACAGGTTCAGGTGTTGTACCTCCTAAGCCAAGAGAAGCACGCAAGCTTTTAATATCGTTTTCTGTCTCGGTTAACTGTCTCTCACCTTCTTGAATTTCTTGGAACATTCTTTGACATTGAGCGACAGACCAAGCCCTTCTTTCTAGATGTTTGAGAGTAACAGTATTTGCGTCTTCATCTAGAGCGTCTTTGAGAGCGCGAGTCAGCCAATTTTTGAGAATACCAATACAGCCTAAAGTTCTTTCATAGCAATATTCCCAATGAGGAACTAAATCGGGTGTTTTTTCTACTGGCATTTGACATTGAAAAGTCAGTAAAACACTTTTAAATGCCTGAATATCGTCAAAATTATCAAGTTTGTAACGAGGGAAATGAATATCAACACTACGACGGGATAGTTGACCGCTTAAATTACGGAATGTAAGTAATTCATAAGTGCCGATTAGACAATGAAGAATGCCTGTCATATTAGCTAAAGACTTCAAACAGTCAAGCTGGTCTTGTAGCTTTTGACCGCTAGACATTTTGGCTAAATGTTGTCCTTCATCAATGAAAAAAATATCGGGATGACGATGACGTAACGTACTTTCTAAAGCTCTGCGTAAAGCAGGAGCAACTACTTTTGATTCCACAACTAACTCGCCACGACTATCGCGATAAATACCTCTTACTCCATAGTCAAACTTGTAGTCTATTAGGGGTTCTTCAAGGGCAAATAAAGACCGAGTGTAATAGTCTTTCCAGTTAAAGCTTCTTGATTCTGGTGCAACCGCTTCAACTCCCACAACAGGGATTCTGCTTCTATCAGTTTCTAAGTCTGGTAATGCTTGTTCTAATAACTTTTGCTCGACTCTCTTTCTCAGAGTTGTTTTACCTACGCCACTAGCACCATAAATAAAAATAAAAGACGCTCCTGCGGGTTCGGAAATAGTCCGCATTAAGACTTCAAATACTTCTCTGAGTTTTGGATGAGCTACCGTGAAATTTTCAAAATAGGCTAATCTCTCAGCAATAGGGCGATTGAGAAGTTCTGTAGGGAAGAAAACTTTATTATTCATGATTTAAAACTCCTCATATACAACTAGGGAATCTGGAGATAATATTTCTTCTTTTGCTGATGATTCTTGAGGAAGGTTATTTGATTCCTCTAGAGATTTAAAAGACTGATGTTCGGTAATATAGGCAACTTTCGGAGAATCAATCTTTCCGCCATTAATCACTCGCAAAACATCCACCGCTTCTGTATCGTGCAAGCGTTGTTCTAGTAAGATTTCTTCTGCTTCAACTGAAGATATGAATTCTGCAAGTTTCTTGGCTGATATCTTGGATTGCTTGTTATTCTTACGCTGTCGCTTTCTTAGTTCGTTAGTGGCTAATTTTAATTCCCTTTCTGAATGCCCTTGAAATTCTGAATAATATTGAGAAATACATTCTACCCATTGACCTTGGACGTAAGCATAGGCAATTCCCACATTAAAAGGATCGTAGCGAATTGGGATAGAAGTATTTTCTACCTCTGGATTTCGGAATAGGTTAGACCAATAGTAAATAGAGTTAATTTTAACTCCGCGACTCTGCTGCACTTTTGCTTTACCTGTTTTGGTTGTAGGGAGAGTAAGGATTTTGAAATTTTTGTCGTAAGGAATTAACTTGTGACTGCGACTTCCCCCTTTTAACATTCCTTGAGAAAAAGCTTCTTGTGGCGATTGACCTAGTGATGGATGGTCTTCAGTATCGTAAACTTCATAAGCCCATTTAGTAAGATATTCATATAACTTCCCTAATGTCCAAACAGCATTATTTTTAGGATTGACAGACTTTGTTACTTGTCTGACATTTTTCATGATTTGGGTGTTACCCGCCAGATTATTAATAAATTGAGTATTGTTTGTCCCAAATAATCTCTCGCAAACCGAACCAAATCGACCTTTAGCTGCTGGTCGGTGCTTTTTGGTGCATTCAAAAGTAGCGAGTAAAGTTTCAAAATAGGTGCTGTGAAATTCTGCACCATTGTCAACCACAATAGTTTGAGGTAAACGCCCATGTCTTTGAACGCATAGCCTAAGTACCATTAGGCACGAGCGGTAGGAAGGAGAATCAAAAGTTAGATAAACAGCTAATAAACGACGAGAATAAGCGTCAATCAGGAACGTTACCCAAGGTCTACCCAAAGACCTTCCTGTACGAGAACAAAGCAATTCTACATCTAACTGAGTGTGGTCAATATGACCGATTTCAAAGGGTCTATCTCCCTGTCTGGGAGTGGTTCTATTTAATTCCCAGTAAAATGTGGATTGAGCGTAAGCTGCTCTACGACCTTTTCTTTTCAAAGTTTGTTTGTAACCAGTCCGTTTTTGAATCTGTTGGCTAAAAGTCTTATAACTGGGGGCAATAATTCCTTTTTCTTCACAAGCTTCTCTTAACGAGCAATAAACAGACCATTTGGACTTTTGTTTGAGAGTTTCATATTGCTGCTCGATAAATTCTTCCATAATATTTACCGTAGCTTCGGGTAACTTACGCTGGCGATTACCTTTGGCTTTGCGGTGAGATAGTAACCCCAAATAACCACAACCTTGTTTTTGTTGTGCTGCTATATATTTAGCTTTCCAATCGCGAATAGTACGGGGAGAAATAACTTCATTCTCTCGCTTTTCTTCTTCTAAGTAAGGCTTGATTATTTCATAGCGACGAAGAGCTTCTGCTTGGTCATCTGGACTTGCCTTATAAAACTTTTCCCAACCTTCTGAAGAAACTGTTTTAGGCTGAACAGATGTGAGATTAGTAATTTTTCCTTGCTGTACCAGTGCCTCAAACTCTGAACGCTTAAGCTGAATCAGATTCTCTTGCTCTCCTCTGAGAATAATTTCTGTATCTCCTACGTGAACTATGGTTGAGGCTTTCCCATCCCAGAAAATAGATGTTCCTATTGCTAACTCAATCGCGGGAGAAACTATTTCTGAATCAGCCTTCACCGAAGCAGTCATCAAGGAATGAGCCTTGGCTATTTGACTGTCTAAGAAAATCAAACATTTATTAGGTTCGGCAAGTAGATGATTGTTTAGGTCTAGATAAATTTCTTCTTGAGCAAGTAGAGTATAGATATTATCCGTGCTAAATTCAGAATCTAGTAATTCTGATAGAGAAATCCCTGGTTTTTCAGCGATACTCTTGATAATTTTCTCTTTTGCCAAACTCTCAACTTCTAAATTTTTGCTTCTAAGATAATCATCCAAGAAAACCAAATTTCGTTGTAAGTTCCAATTAATCTCCGAATCAGGACGCAAGTGATAATAAAGCCCAAACTGATTCGCGTAATCTTCTCCAGGTGGACAATACCATCGATTATTTTCAGATAATATATAGCGATTAGGGCTTTTATCGGCTAGCTTTTTAAGCTGTTCTTCAGTCTTACACTCTTCCCACCCTGCCGAAACTTTTCTGATTACAAAAAAGTCAGGAGTATGCAGAACTCCCAATTTACGCCCATTTTTTCCAGAATAATCAAGCTTAATTGTATTTGGCTGGTCGTAGTATTCCAGAACATCATCATCGTGTTCTAGCTTATAAATAAATGGGAGTTCGACTTTGTGAGATTCAAATTGAATAGTAACTCCCATCTTTCGACTAGGATAGCGTCCAAAGACATTTTTGCTACCACCGCCGACACTCCGAGAAGGTTCTGAGATGCGGATTCTTTGGATTAATTCCTGTGCTTGGTGAGATAGCTCAAGAAGGTCACACCAAGCACTAAATTCGGATTGAGATAACATAAATAATGATTAATGCTTAGTGTTTACTCTTCACCTATTTTTTGAACGGGTATAAAAAAGTAGGTTCGACCTTCTTTTTTACTGTCTTTCTGCCAAGCTATGCCTTCTGGGTCTTTTTTCCTTGTCCATTGACTAAAATCGTTTGGCTGTTTGTATAAGAAGTTAGAAATTGATTTTGGATTAAGTCCCAACCTTTTTCCTAGTTGACTTCGAGTTAATTTCAAATTTGAGTCGGATTGATTCTTATCACTAGTAGCTGTAATATTGCTCAAATTACTTTCTGTCTGCTCCTTTTGGTCACTCGCTTGAGAATTCACCTGACCTTTTGAGTAATTTTCTTTCTTATTATTTTTAGTTGCACTATCTAAACCATTAATGTTATTAACATTCAAATCTTTGACAGTTAGTTTTTGTGAGGTGTTTTTCTGCGTTTCATTTCTCTTCGAGTAGTCTTTCTGTGAAACATCCTGTATGGAGTCAGCCTGTTCCCCTGAGTCGAACTTAGGAGCTTGCGGTGAAGTGCATTCCACGTCAGAAATTGTAGTCGTTTTCAAGCCTTCTTGTAGATATTTGAGTAGCTCCTGAAGCTTTTGTCCTTCATAAAATTTGAGTAACTTTTCAGCTGCTTTCTTGGGATTATCCATTCGTACAGCCTTAGAGCGATTTTTAATTCCTAGTAGGTCTTTGACAAATTCGTTTAGCTTACGGCTGTAAGCGGGTTCTTTATCTTCGTCTTCAGGTATTGTGTTAGTATTAATGTACTCTTTGATTCTTAAGCCAACAAGGTCGCGTTTATCAACATACTCTCGTTCTTCGGATGTAAGATTGTCAGGATCTTTAATATCACGACCTAATTTAGCAGCAACATCTATGGCAATTAAACCTCTATCTAAAAGCTCTCTAATTTCTGGAATTGCTTCTGCTGCTCTATTGGCTGCTCTTATTCGGGCTTTTTGTATTTTTCCGATTGAATCTTCTGACTTGTTATAGTGACTATAACAAGTGTCATTATCTAAATCTGTTCTTTCTCCCTGTCGAGACTCATAGACAATAAACCTAAACTTGTTTCGGACTTCTAAATCTGCTTCTAGCAAACGGTCAATGGTTTCTATGGTCGTCTCTAAACCATTAGGACGTTTTGCAGCAATAAAGGCCCGAAAATTCTCCGAATCAGTGCCTTTGGTATAACGACAGTAATAAGGAGTAACAACCCCTCTGGATACATAAAGACATTCCCATGACTTGTTATCAATGATATCGCTGATAAGCTGAGGTATTTTTTCAACAAAAGCAAAATCTTTACCAATACCAGAAGCAATACTATCTGAGAAATAAAAAGCTTTAACTGCTTTTTCATGCTCGCCATTTGGCAATCGGTCATTTTCCGAGATTACTTTTTGAATAATGGCAGCATCAGGGATATTGCCTTGATTGGGGTCAATAGTAGTTAATTTATTATTCATTACAAGTCCTCCGTACCTTTTAATTGATGAGCATGGGCAATTCGGTCAAGCAGCCATAGGTAAATTTTTTCCCAACCTTTATGACCGATATGACCAGTAAGGGATACTTCACATCTACGTTTCGGATTACCAATTCCCCCTATCTTTATTCGCAGCCAACGCAAATGCTGGGGTAGTTGTAACTCCAAAGGAGAACTACGACTTAATTGGAAAATCATAATGGCTTCCATGAGTCTTATCGACTACGTAGTTGCCCACGAACTCTGTCATATCGAACACCTCAATCACTCCAAAGCTTTTTGGCATAGATTAGGGCAAATAATGCCAGATTATCGTCAAAGAAAAGAAAGACTAGCTAGACTTGGGGTTGTATTAGATTTTTGAATTGATTTACCTGATTTGAACTCACGGCAGGTTTATAGTTCCGTTTTGTACTTATGGCAAAATTATGATTCCATTTCCTAAAATATATAGAAAAATCCCGAACGTAAAATGGTGGTTACGTCGACCTATCTGGCAAGCTTATGGTTCTTTTAATGGCAAAGTTATGGGTCAAGTCACAATTTGTCGTTAGGTACACATTAGCGTCATGATGACTAATCATATGTCATGGAGATAAACTATTGTCTTTAAAGTAGTAGTGACAAAATAGTGTCACAAATCAATGGGATCTTTTTTGCTTAGTTTAATAGAAGACCTGCCATAGTTCTTAGTCATTCTTGTTTATATTCTCTTTCACCACTAACCACTATCTCTTACTTAAAACTACTTAGCAATGAATCTCCAAAGAGGATGAGATGAACCAATAGAAAGAATGCGTTTAACTCTTTGTTCTAAACGATACTTTTCTTGAGCGGGTAATCCCCAAATAATATTCCTACTTTGCCATACTAGTGCAGAAACAGTCATACCAACACAAAAAGCTAAACACAAACTTGGCACAGGATTAAAATGGATCGCGTAACGGACTGCTGACCAGGTAAAATAGTCGAACCAGAGTTTAATTTCGTTGCGTAAACCCCAAAAACCAAAAACACCTAAAGTTAACCAACACAATAAAACTATTAACCATCTCAGGTAAATAGTTAATTGATAGAGTTTTTCGATCTGTTTGTTTAAGTTTGGCTCTAATTCCGTCATTCCCAAATTATTAAAATTACTCAGAAGTTGGCGTATCAGCGATCTTGACAGGCTGATTTTTAAGCTTATTTATTCTCCACCAAGATAACAGAGTACTAGCGATAAAAATACTGGAATATGCCCCCAGAGTAAAGCCAATAATTAGAGCCAAAGCAAAGAATTTCAGAGTTTGCCCACCAAATAGAAAAATACCAATTAAAGGTAACAAAGTAGTTAAAGTAGTATTAATCGATCGCGTTAAACTTTGAGCGACAGCTTCATCTACTACCTCATTTATAGAACGATCTGGTTCTGCTTTAATTGTTTCACGGATGCGATCATATATTACCACTGTATCGTTAACCGAGAAACCAATAATAGTTAATAGAGATACCAAAAATAAACTATCTACTTCTACTTGAGCAGTTAAACCCAAGATAGCAAAGACTCCTGCTGTAATAAATACATCATGGAACAAAGCCAAGATAGCAAATAAGGCATAGTCAAACTGGAAGCGGACACTAAGATAAACAATAATGCCAAAAAAGGAGATAATTAGAGCCAGTAAACCAGAGGCAAATAATTCTTGACCAATAGTTGGCCCTACTGAGTCAATTTGAATTGTTTGAGGATCGAATTGACCAATTTTTTCGCTTAAAGCTGTTTGTAGTTGGGTGCGTTCTTCAACATTCAAATTTTGGGTACGTAATGCCAGGATTTGCTTATCGTCTCCTAGTAGTTGAATAGTGCCTTTGGCTAGGTTTTCTGCTTCCAAAACTTGTCTTACTTCAGCAATCTCAATAGGTTTGGTGCAGTTTCCTTCCAGAGAACAATCTCTTTCTATCTGTAAGCGAGTACCACCAACAAAGTCTAAGCCTGGACGGAGAGGTGCGTTAAAATTAGCAAAAGAAAACGCCATGGCAGCAATACTAATTGCGATCGCTAATAAAGAAATTGACCACCACCAACTACGTGTTTTATTGACACTAAATTTAATCATCTTGGTTGTTTCAACTAGTAGAATAGATTTTTAATATTAAGATTTAGTAGATGTTGATAAGTTGGGACAAAATAACTCTGGTTTTTGTCTAATTTTAGGTGAACTTAAGACTGTCAATAACATTAGAGTTCGGCTGCAAGTAACAGCGGTAAACATACTTACTACAACTCCAATAGCTAAAGTTAAGGCAAACCCTCTAACTAATCCTGAACCTTTCCACAGTAGGGCAGCACAAGCGATTAGAGTAGTAACATTACTATCCAAAATACTAGAGAAAGCTCGATAAAAACCCGATTCTACGGAACGATACAAAGTTTTGCCTGCTCGTAATTCTTCCCGTGTCCGTTCAAAAATCAGGACATTAGCATCTACTGCCATACCGATACTCAGGATAAAACCAGCAATTCCTGGGAGGGTAAGAGTAACACCGATTAAAGAATAACAACCTAGAGTAAGCAAAGTGTATACAGCTAAGGCAGCATCAGCTATTATGCCAGGTAGGCGATAATAAACAACCATAAAGATTAGTACTAAAACCAAGCCAGCTATAGCTGCATAAATACTGCGCCGAATACTATCTTGTCCTAAAGTTGCACCAACAGTACGATTTTCTACTACTTCTACAGGGAAAGGTAGAGAGCCTCCTTTAATTTGAATAGCTAAGTCTCTAGCACTTTCTAAATTAAAGTTACCAGTAATTACTGCTCTACCACCTGCAATACCAGTATCGGCAAATTCCGCTCCCACCACCGGCGCACTGATCAGTTTATCGTCTAAAAATATACCAAGACTACGACCAGTACCTGCCAGGTTTTTGGTTAATTCGGCAAACTTTCTACCCCCTTCATCATCAAAGCGAATAGCCACTTCCCAAAGATTACCTGCTTGAGTTGGTTGAGGGAGAGCATCTTGGAGGTTTGTCCCAGTTAAACCGATGGACTGAAATAGATCGGCGATCGCTTGTTCTGAGGCGGTTAAAGATTCTTTTAACTTGATAATTTCTTCGGTATTGTTACTATCGTTATTCTGTTGCGCCAAAATTAATTGTAGTTCTAGCTGCTGACGAACTTGGGATTCTGCTGCTAAATCTCCTTCTGTACCTTGTTTTTGTTGACGAAATTCTAATTTCGCTGTCCCTTTTAATCTTCTTTCTGCTGTTTGGGGGTCACTTTCTCCTGGTAGTTGCACCAGTATTTTATCTTCCCCTACGGTTTGTACAGTTGTTTCTGAGACCCCAAATTCATTGATCCGATTAGCGATCACTTCCTTAACTGCTTGAAGATCTTCTGAGGTTATCTGTTGAACTTCTTCTGTTGGTTTAACCTGAATGGTTAACTGCGCTCCCCCTCTAAGGTCTAGACCTAACTCTAGAGGAAGACTAACTAGAACAGCGATCGCTGCTGCTACTAGTACTAATATTAGGACAATATAGGCGCGTTGTTTTTGCATTTACTTCCACCTGGTGCAACAAATGCTATGATAATCTTTTTTGGTAACTTCGATCTCTAAAATCGCTTCGCGATTAACTATAAGTTTTTAGCTATTAATTAGTTAAAGTAACGAAACAAGATTAAAGACACATTAGTTAACTAACTTTGTTGCCTAACTCTCCGTATCTACTAAAGCATCAAAATTAATTTGAGGGATAAATCTTGGTAAATTATCCCTCTTCCTCCCCTACGCCTCCGCACACCTCAACCGTTCAATTAAAACTTATGGGATAAGTTTACTGATTCCATAAGGCAATTCCCCCCAATAAACCAGCTACATTAGGAATAATTTTGGCATTATCAGGTAATTTAAACTCAATATTTTTGGCTTCTCCTCCGCCAATATAAAGAGCATCGTAATTGAATAAGTGTTCCAGGTTGGCGATCGCTTTTTCTAAGCGATTATTCCATTTCTTTTTTCCTTCTTTATCCAACGCAGCCCTTCCTAATTGTTCTTCATAGGTTTCTCCCTTACGAAAGGGATGATGTCCCATTTCTAGATTAGGTACTAATTTGCCGTTGATAAACAAAGCTGAACCAAATCCAGTTCCCAAAGTAATAACTAATTCTAATCCTTGACCTTTAATTGCACCAAATCCTTGTATATCAGCATCATTAGCTACTTTAACTGGCTTACCCAAACGTTGAGATAGAGTATTCTCTAAGTCAAAACCAATCCAATCTGCATCAAGATTTACTGCTGTTTTTGTGATGCCTTGCTGAACTACCCCAGGAAATCCTACTGCTACCCTCTGGTAATCTGGTTGTTTTTCAGCCAAACTTACAATTGCTTCAATAATTGCTTCTGGTTTTGGTGGTTTAGGAGTTTTAACTCTTTCGCGTTCTCCAGCTGGATTCCCTTGCTCATCCAAAATCATTACTTTGACTCCGCTACCGCCAATATCTACAGCTAAAGTCCAAATTGACTGGGGAACACTGGTCATCGCAGGCACCTCCTTTTCAAGGCGGTGTACCGATGACTGATTTGGTTTATTCATTGAATTTTTATTTTCAAAGATTTACAAATTAATGATGTCAAGTAATCAAAAGCTAAGTTATAAAGTTCTTATTAAGAAATCAAAAATTATCTCTGATTGACGGCAACATAATTTTATCTTACAAAGATGAAATATAAATTACTAACTATGAGTTAACAATTTTCTCATAGTATAGATTTTAATTGTAAAACAATCGAAAAGTATCTTTACTTAGTTGATTTCTTGTAATAGGCTTAATAATACAATTTCCTGGGTTATTCTTACATGTTTTTACTAATAGTAAGTTTACTGAGAGGTTGTTGTTACAGGATTTCTCGAATCTTTTTTTACCTTGAATTCTCCCACACACAAGTAGAGTAAAAAATGAATAAAAATATTTGCAAAAAAAAAGTATTTGCCGTAATTTATCCTTTGATGATATTCAGTCTAGGATTAGTCCCAGAAATAATCAGTCCTAAACCTAGTTTTAGTGCTGAAAATATCCGGTTTGTTTATGGTCCTTTCAATTGTTCTCTTTCTGTTAAATCTTTAGAAACTTATGCCAAAACAGGAGAAATAACTCCAGAATTTCGTTTCTATACTAAATTTTTAGACAAACAAACATTATCTCAATTACGTCATTGGTTACAAAAACGCTTCGATAGTAACCATGTCGAAATTCATCGCTACACTCGTACTCCTGAAGGAGAATTAATGCTGCAAGAATTAGGAGCAGTACTAAAAACTCATTCAAAACGCAATGGATTTTATGCACTTCGATCTGCTTTAGTACAAGCTTCAGCTAAGGAAGAAGGTTGGACTGTTATTGATGTAATTAATAACTTTCCAACGGATCATGTGCAGATTAATACTGGGGATTTATTTAAATTAGAAAAGTTTTGGCAAGAAAAAGAAGCAGTAGCGAATAATCAAC
>JBFRWE010000372.1:0-10179 GCA_051439345.1 Xenococcaceae cyanobacterium | reverse complement strand
AAATTTTCTTCTTTTATAATGATCGCTTCAAATAAAATTTGACTGACTTTTTCGATCACTAAGATATACTTTTCATTCATGGCAATGTATTTAATTAAGGTCTTTTAATACATTGTCGTTTTCTTTTTAGGAAAACAAGCACCTGGAACTTGCGACCGCGAAGCGTTCTCTTCGAGATCGCCTTTTTGGAGCAGCAACTACTTTTGACTGCACCCTCTGCTTACTTTTTCAAAAGTTTCTTGTTTCTCATCAAGCCAATTCTTAATTTTTGTCCATCCTGTTATCAAGGCATCATGAACAGGTTCCACATATTCTCGACCTTCTACATCTAATCCCTTGACAAGTAAACGCTCTTCAAAAAAGGCTTTGATTACTTTCTGTACCTGTTTATTTTTTGGCTCTGGATAAACTAATTCAGATATTGGAACTCTTCTCCCGCATTTTTCACAAATTTTGCGATCGCAGTCTCTGAAAGCTTTGTGTAGTAAGCATTTGACCCTGCTTAAATAGGCTCGGAAAAAACTACACACTGTTGAAACCCTTATTCTGCTTGAATTTGACCAGACAAGGGTTATAGCCTCTCAAAATATCTTGGTGAGAAATGCGGGCTCTAGTATAATTCCTTCTACAGTATTTAAGGAAACATCTAAAATTAGGAGCTTGATATGAGTAAAAATATATATGCACTACTGGTAGGAATTAATCGCTACGATCCTAATTCTCTAATTCAAGTACCTTCCTTACAGGGTTGTGTAAATGACATTACAGCAATTGAAAGCTATCTTAAAGAGCAAATAGCTGGGGGATGGACTCTAAATGACCCCAAAATACTAACCAATGAACAGGCTACTCGTGATGCTATTATTGATGGTTTTCAAAATTATCTTACTCAAGCTGAAGAAGATGATATTGCTTTATTCTACTATTCAGGGCATGGAGGACAAGAAAAAGCCCCTGAAGAATTCTGGCATTTAGAAGCAGATCGCTTAGATGAAACTTTGGTTTGTTATGATAGCCGTACCTCAGAAAATTATGATTTAGCTGATAAAGAAATCAGATATTTATTAGCTCAAATAGCAAAAAAAAATCCTCGTATAATTGCCATTCTTGATTCCTGTCATTCTGGTTCAGGCACAAGAGATATTCCAGAAGGAGTACGTTTAGCTCCAGAAAATACCAAAGAACGTGATTTATCAAGTTTTATTTTTTCCGAAGATTCAAACTTCACAAATAGTCTCTTAACGTCATCAGCAATTGAGAAAAAGAAGACAGGGCTAAATTTGCCCAAAGGAAGACATATTCTCTTAGCGGCTTGTCGAGATTATCAATATGCAAAAGAATATAAAACAGATGATGGTGAAACTAGAGGTGTTTTTTCCTATTTTCTTCTCAAAAGTTTAGAGCAAAGTAACGGTAATTTATCCTATCTAGATTTAGCCAAAAATACAGAGGCTCTAGTTAGAGGAAAAGCTAAAGAGCAAGTACCTCAAATTGAAGCTACAAATCCAGAAGACTTAAAAGAATCATTTTTAGGAGATGCCATTCCTGAGCGTTCTATTTATTTCAACTTAACCTTCAATACTGCTACTGGGGATAAAGGCTGGGAAATTGATAGTGGTGCCTTACAAGGTATTCCCAAACCATCTTCTTATAACGATAAAACTACTCGATTAGCTATATTTCCTGCTGGAACTAATGGTGATGATTTACAACAACTATCAAACGCAATTGGCACAGCAGAAGCAACGAAAGTCTTAACTACCACAAGCAAAGTCAAAATTAGTGAAACTACAGAAGATTTAGATGAAAATCAAAATTATTGGGCAGTTGTTACTAGTTTACCCCTAGAACCTTTAAAGGTTTATTTTCAAGCTAGTTTAGGGGAAGAAAATGGTCTAACTTTAGTTGAAAATGCTTTACAAGTAGCTAATGCTGGTCAACCTTCGTTATCTGTTAAACAAGTAGAAAATGCCACAGAAGCAGACTATCATCTTTTAGCAAAAAATGGACAATACTGGATTATTCAAGATGAACGTCCAGTAGTTGCTCCTATTCCTGAACCACCTGGATATAGTGAAATTGCGGCAAAAGAAACAATTCAAGCCTTAGAAGCGATCGCCCGTTGGACTAATATTCTCAATTTACAAAGCACTGCAAGTGGTATTAAATCAAATGATGTCGAGATGGAATTCATAACATATGGTTATGAAGATAATGAGGGTAATATTTCACGTTGTGAAAATAAAAATTCGGACAATAGAAACTTTGACACTTCAGAATATTATCTGGAGTACAAATATGAAGATCAGCAATGGAAACGTCCAATTGTTAAAGTTAAACTAACTAATCATAGTGAAAAGCAATTATTTTGTAGCGTTTTACTGCTCTCGACGGATTATACAATAGCTCCTCGTATTCTTTACCAACATGACGGAGAAAATTGGGATGAATATGAAGAAGACACAATAACCCTATATGGGAAAAGTTCAGAAAAAAGTAATACTTTTGAAGGTTTTGTTTTTTTGCAAATTGAAGAGGATTTTCTTGATAAAGGAATCACAGAAATAAAAGATGTTTTTAAGCTGATTGTAAGTAAGACAGATTTTAATGCTGATTTTTTAGAGCAAGAGGGGTTAAAACCTCCTTCCACCAAAAGAGGAAAAGCAATAACTAGAAGCATACCGGAAGGAACTCTTGAAAGTTTAATGCTTCAAGTGCATACAAGAAGTCATGGAGCTCCTAGAAGAAAAGTTGATGATTGGATTACTAAGGAACTGGCAGTTACCATTGTCAAACCAAGAGATGCAGAAGAATTAAAAGCCAATCAAAGTGTAGAACTGCTGAACGGTCTAGTTGAAGTTCAATCCCATCCTAGTTTAGAAGCCAAAGTAACCCTAACTACTGTTGCTCAAACTACCAGAGACATTGGTAATTTAGTTATCCCCTCTATTCTTAAAGATGAGCAAGGAGTCATTGATTCGTTTCAATTTACCAGCAGTCGAGGAGACGATCCAGGCTTGAGCGCTTTAGAACTATTTAATATAAAGCATATTAATTCAGTCACCAAAGAGCAGCCGTTAAAAATTCTGGTTAATCAAACTTTAGAAGAAGATGCGGAACTTTTACCTGTTAGCTATGACGGAGAGTTTTTCTTACCCCTTGGGCGAGGTACACAAGATGGAGAAAGAATAAAAATAACTTTGGAACGTTTACCTGAACCAACTACCAGCAGTCGTAGCTTAGGTGGTTCGATTAAAATTTTCTTCAAAAAACTTCGTCATAAAAAGTTAGGACACTCTTATGATTACCCCATCTTAACAACCGCAGAAGTAACAGAAGAGAATAATAAAATTAAGGTTAGTTATCAACCAGAGTTATCTCAACCCAATCTGGAAGAGGTGAAACAACGAGTTGATTCTGCTGAGAAAATAGTTCTCTATATTCACGGTATTATCGGTGATACTCAAAGTATGGTGGGTAGTGTTCAACGAGCCCAAGTGGAAATTGATGGTCAATTAAAACCCTTACGAGAACTTTATGACTTGGTTTTAACCTTCGATTACGAAAATTTGCATACTACCATTGAAGAAAATGCACGTTTGCTCAAACAACGTTTAGAGTCTGTGGGTTTAGGAGCCAATCATGGGAAAGAATTACATATTGTGGCTCACTCAATGGGTGGATTAGTCTCTCGTTGGTTTATTGAGAGGGAAGAAGGAAATCAAGTAATACAACATTTAGTTATGTTGGGAACGCCTAATGCTGGCTCACCTTGGCCTGCTGTTCAGGATATGACTTTTTCTCTTTTGAGTTTTGGCTTGAATCAAATTCCCGATATAGCTTGGCCTGCAAAAGTTGTGGCAGATTTAACGGCTAAGTCATTAGAGTTTGTTGAAGAAAATGATAATGCTCTCGATCAGATGCAACCAGATTCAGAGTTTTTACAAGCAATCGCCACTAATTCCGATCCTCAAGTTCTTTACACGATTATTTCAGGCGATCGCTCAATCCCCAGAACAGAAAGACAATTAAATAGGTTACAACGATTAATGGCAAAACTCTCCACTCCAATCATTAATACAGTGGTTGATGATTTGGTATTTGGAGGAGAGCCTAACGATATTGCCGTTCTCCTAGCCAGTATAAAAAGTGTGAGTGGGGATCGCTCTCCGAGTCCAAGAGTTCTACCTGACGTTGCTTGCGATCATCTGACCTACTTTACTACCAAAAAGGGGTTGGAAGCATTGGCAGATGCTCTTCATCCCTAGTTCCTACTGCCCTTTTCTTTCATTCAACTGGAGACAAAGGGCATCAACCATCAAGAAAATTAAAAATTACCTAACCTTATCGGCAAAAATAAGGAAGTCTATTATGGCAAAGATTAACCGAAGTTTAGCGATCATCATTGGGATTGACAAATATATCCATATTCCTAAACTTAAGAATGCTGTTGCTGATGCTCAAGAAATGGCTAATGTTCTAGAAAATAACTATGGATATAATGTTGTACGATTATTCAATGAAGCAGCAACCAAGGAAAAATTTGATCAACTCTTAGCAAATCTTGAAAATAAGACTATTCAGTTTGATGATCACTCCATTCAAGTTGAAAAAAGCGATCGCCTCTTATTCTATTTTGCTGGTCATGGATTCGATGAGGAAGCAGAAGATAGCGAAGAGGACAAACCTGCTGGTTATTTTATGCCTCAAAATGCAGATTCTAATGATAATCAAACCTGGTTGGCGATGCAGAGGCTATACGAAGCATTTACAAACTTAGACTGTCATCATCTGTTAATGATTCTAGACTGCTGTTTTGCGGGTAGAATTTCTTGGGTTGGAAAGGGAAGAAACGCAGCAAGACCCCGTAAACTTTATCAACAAAGCTATGACCGTTTTATTAAATATCCAACTCAGCAAATTATCACCTCAGCAGCCCATGATGAGAAAGCACAAGATTCCTTTCGTTTTGGCAAAAGAGGAGAAAAAAATGGACATTCTCCCTTTGCTCATTTACTTTTAAAAGTGCTAGAACGCAAATCTGAGGGAGAAGAGGATAAATTTCTTGAGGCAATTCTTGAGGACAAGGTTATTACTGTTCATGAACTTTTTACCTATCTGCAAAATGAACTAGGAAAAGTAGCTGAAGGACAAACTCCCGCTCTTTCTCAGCCTCGTAAGTATGACGAAAAAACAGGTAAATATGTTTTATTGAAAGGTGAATACATTTTTCCTCTCCTTAGTTTTAATGCCAAAGATTTAGAAATACTTAAGCTGGACGAAAATACCAATCCCTATAAAGGTTTAGCCTCATTTGAAAAAGAGGATAAAGAGCTATTTTTTGGCAGAAAAAGGTTAATTGAAGAACCAAAAGAAGGTCTTGTTGCCAAAGTGAGCAACCATCCACTTACGATTGTGTTAGGGCTTTCTGGATCAGGAAAATCAAGCCTAGTAAAAGCAGGTTTAATTCCTGCTCTCAAACTAGAAGAAGAAACTAATCAAGAGCAGTGGTACATTCTCCCTCCAATAAGACCTGGGGAAGTTCCTATTAATGCTCTAGCAAGAGCAATTTTGACTATAAAAAATGTAAATTTGGTCGATGAATTAACTCAAGTTAAATTTCTTGATAATATTCTCAATTCAAAAACTGAAAAAGAGCAAGAATCGAAATGGAGTGACCAGGAGAAAGAAAAATTTAATCTTATTGTGGAAGCTTGGAAATGCGAAATACCAGTCACAAAACTATTGCTAATTTTAGATAATTTTGAACAACTAAAAAAAAGATGTAATTATTCAGAGAAACAACAGTTAAAAACTTTTAATAATAAGATTTCAAATAATCTTAAATTGTTAATCAAGTCACTAAAGAACAATCCTCAATCTTTAACCGCAATTGTTTACCAATGGAGTCAAAATAATCAGAATAGTAAGCTGCTATTGACAATCGATCAAAGTGAAGAATTAATCACTTTATGCAAGAATGAGGAAGAAAGAGAAGGCTTTTTGAGGTTGTTAGCAGAAGCTTTAACCTCATCTGAATTATCGCCAAATTTACGCATTGTTATGACTTTGCGTTCTGATTTTGAACCTCAACTCAGAGATGCCATAAAAGAAAACTATTGGCAAAATGCTTGGCAAGAAGGGCGGTTTTTTGTTACTCCAATGAACAGGGAAGAGTTACAACAAGTAATTGAAGAACCTGCTGCCCAAAAAGCATTATTTTTTGAGTCTCCTAAGTTGGTTAATAATTTGATTGACGAAGTAATTCAAATGCCAGGAGCTTTGCCCCTACTATCTTTTACTTTAAGTAAGCTTTATTTAAAATATCTCAAAGCCGAGGAAAACAAAGAAAGAAATGACCGAACCATTACAGAGGCAAATTATCAAGAAATAGGTGGTGTAGCACGCTCTCTAACTCAAACAGCTGACAAGATATATGAGGATTTAGTCAAAGAAAACCCAGTATATGAGCAAACAATTCGTAATATAGCACTGCGAATGGTTGCATTTAGTCGTGGTGAACTAGCTCGTAGGCAGGTGTCTTTGTCAGAATTACAATATTCAGAACGCGAAGAAGATAAGCGTGTTAAGAAAGTGAGAAAATGCTTTTTAGAAGCACGTCTAACCTTAGAGGCTCTAGATGATAATGGGAACAAATATGTCGAACCTGCCCACGATGCTTTGGTAAGAGGGTGGGCAAAGTTAAGGGAATGGATAGAAGAGGCTGAGAAGACGCAAGAAAGTTTGGCCTTGCAACAGCGACTAACTCTTTCCAATGCTGTTTTTGAGTGTGATAAAAACAAAAATGCGGAAAATTGGGAAGATTATCTATGGAATAGTAACCCCTATCTTCCTCTGTTGGAGAATGTACTTAAATCCCCAGATAATAACTGGCTTAATCAACTAGAGACGAAATTTGTCAAAAGCAGTATTCGCAAAAGAGAAGAAGAAGATATCAATGAGAAAAAACAGACTATAAACTTATTCTCTAGAGCTTCTCAAGCTTTCTTTGCTTCCAATCAATATTTAGAAGCTTTAATTGAAGCGGTGAAAGGTGGAAAAAAATTACAACAATTACGAGACAAATTACAACAATTACAAGAAAAAGCCATTTTAGAGGAAAATGAAGCAGTAATTCGCCAAGAAATTGATGTTGTCAAAAATCAGGTTGTAATTGCCCTAGAACAGGTAGTTTATGAAATAAGAGAACGAAACCGATTGGAAGGGCATACTGGTCCAGTAGAGAGCGTCTGTTTTAGCCCTGATGGTCAGACGATTGCTTCTGCTGCTTGGGATAATACAGTAAAACTCTGGAGTCGTGATGGTCGGGAGATAAATACCCTTCATCAGGATTTCAAAACCCCTGAAGGTTATAGCACTATGGTCGACTCTGTTGGTTTTAGCCCCAACAGTGAAATGATTGCAGCGTGTGGGGGTAATACCGTAAAACTTTGGAATCGAGGCAATGGTCAATGTATTACAACATTGATTGAACATAGCCAAAATATCAATTGTGTGTGTTTCAACCCTGATGGTAACAAGCTAGTTACTGCCAGTTCAGACAATACTGTAAAACTTTGGAATCTAGACCTCTCGAACATTGAAGAACAAATACCCATAATCTTCAACGGACATACTGGAAATATTGGTGTTACTTGTGTCTGTTTCAGTCCTAATGGTCAAACCATTGCTTCTGGCAGTTATGATAACACAGTAAAACTCTGGAATCTTGACGGTACAACAAGGGCAACACTGACAGATGATAGTACGATTTATGATATTAGTTTCAGCCCTGATGGTAAAAAGCTAGTCACTGCGAGTTCCGACAAGACAGTGAAACTTTGGAATCTAGACCTCTCAAACATTGAGGAACAAACACCTATAATCTTCAACGGACATACTGAAGAGGTCAATAGCGTTAGTTTTAGCCCTGATAATCAAACTATTGCCTCTGCGAGTTCCGACAACACAGTAAAACTCTGGAATTTAGACGGTAAGGAAATAATAACCCTTACAGGACATAGCGGAAAAGTCCTTAGCGTTAATTTCAGCCCTGATGGTCAAACCATTGGTTCTAGCAGTTATGACAGCACAGTTAAACTTTGGAACTGTTACAGTCAAGAACGTCCCTCCCTTGCACAAAGAATCTCAGATGGTGGTGACACTGAGATAACTAAATTAAGTTTTAGTCCTGATGGCAATATGATTGCTGGTGCTGGTAAAAAAAGCGTAAAAATCTGGAATCTTAATAGTCAAGAGATCAAACACTTCATACAGCAGGAGAGTGGAGTCACCAGTGTTAGTTTCAGCCCTGATAGTAAGGCGATCGCTTTTGGCTGTTTTGACAATCAGGTAAAAGTTTACCAACTTGAAGATCAAACCTTCATCAGTCTCAGTGGTCATAGTAGTGGAGTTAGGAGTGTTAGTTTTTGCCCCAACAATCAAATCATTGCTTCTGGTAGTGATGACAAGACAGTGAAACTCTGGAGTCGTAATGGTCAGATCTTAAAAACGCTCAAAGGGCATACTGGTGGAGTCTGGAGTGTTAGTTTTAGCCCTGACGGTCAGATCATTGCCTCTGGTAGCGACGGTTCTGACAAGACAGTGAAACTCTGGAGTTGTGATGGTCAGTACCTTGAAACCCTTAGTGGGCATACTGGTACTGTCAATAGCATTTGTTTCAGTCCTGACGGTAAAATGATTGCTTCTGCTGCTTCCGACAACACAGTAAAACTCTGGAATTTAGACGATAAAGCAATTAAAACCCTCCGAGGGCATGATTATCAAGTTTTTTGGGTTAGTTTTAGTCCTGACGGTCAAATGATTGCTTCTGCTGATTGGGATGGCATCGTAAAACTTTGGAGTTGCAATGGTCAGCTTCTTAAAACTCTCAAAAAACGTAGGGATAAGTACAGTTGTTTCTACAGCATCTGTTTTAGTCCCGACGGTCAGACGATTGCTTCTGGCACTTCTGATGGAGTGCTTCTCTGGAATTTCAATCTGGATGATTTAGTGAAACGTAGTTGCAATTGGGTATGTGACTATCTGAATAATAACCCTAATGTTGAAGAGAGAGATCGCAGTTTATGCGATGGCATTCCTTCGCCAGAAGCAGCCAATATAGGCGTATAGCCGACATACGCGGCTGTACCCCATATAGAAGAGAATTCGTTCCTTCGGCTCTCACATTTGATAGGATAAGGAAAGCTAGATGCTAATCTTTCAATCCTGACTTGACGATGAACTCTGAAGGGGATACAACCGCCATAATCCATATATGACAAGGGATTTACTGAATTTGGGAACCCATCAAAAATAGGAATGAAATTGACTTAATATTCAAGGGCAAAATTTCGGCAATTTACTCTGGTTTTTCAAAAGGAATTAGCATTGAGCCGAATTAACGACTAAGACCTCTACCTTGCTGTCGTTTCTGCGACTGCTCTAACTGCCTACTTTGTTCAGCTTCCCTTCGCTTCTGTTCAATTTGTTTGACTATGGTAGAAAATAACTCCACATCCTCTTGATTAAACTTCGCTCTCGCTTGGGTTTCTGGGTAACGAGTGTTAGGATTGCTTGGATAGTTAAGAATTTCTCCCCTTCCATCTTTTGCTATGATTCTCAACCCTTGGTCGTCTCTTTCTATACGATACTTATCTCCTTCAAGAATCCTTCCATTACCTTTGAGGGATTGCTGTTGATCTCTTTTTCCATACTTAAATAAAATTGTTTGAGCATTCTCTTTGAATTGACGCATTTGTTGAAGATAGTCTAAGGCAGATTGGATTTTCTCGAAAGTCAATACATCCTGCTTATTGAGACGGTTTTCTTGAACTTTGAGATTGGCAGGATGAAAGTTTTGCCCTTTCATGGTTAAAAGTCTTCCTCGTCCATCTTTTGCATCTATGGTTAGATAACTCTGATAGCCGTAAGTTTCCCAAACTGAGAACTTCTGAATTTGATAGTAGTCATTGTTGAAGGTTTTCTTTTTATCCCTCTCTCTGCCGTATCGTTTAACGGCTGATGTAGCTGTCAGCAAAATTTGGTTAACCTCATCCTGGCTCAATGGTTGAGGTAGTGGTGCTGTTGGTGAGGGTGATGATTGTACTGGTTCTACCTGCCTAGCTTCTTCTCGATTCGTTGGAGACGGATTTCGTTGTTGTTGACTCTGCCCTTGAT
>JBFRWE010000371.1:0-19754 GCA_051439345.1 Xenococcaceae cyanobacterium | reverse complement strand
GTACTAGAAAAGTTGTTGAGAAACCCTGTAAAAGAGTAAATATACCCAAAACAATTATTGCTTCTTGCCAATTCCAACCCTGAAAAGTATAGTTATTACGATAGAACAAAAATAGACCAAAAAGACTGCCTACTAGATTGGCAATACTTGTAAAACCAGCAATTAAAAAATTAAGACGATATTCTAATTCCGCAGCGATCGAGGTAGTCCAAAATAAGGTGAGAACCTGGAAGTATCGGTTCATGTTTGTATTTTAGTGAGAGAGGGAAATATGAGTGTAAAAAGTCCAACACTGCTGGAGAAAATTTTCTGCTTCAGTCGAACCAAGTTTTATTCCCTGGGGCAGTTAGGCTTAAGTTTGATCATACCACCCTGTTGATCTTCATAGAAAATCGGAATATAGGGGATAATTATCGGTTTTTTCTGATGCTTATTTGTTCTCTTCTTATTATTATTCGTCTATTTTCTATTTTTTGAACTTTGTTCGGCTTATATTCAATTTCAATTCTGGAAGAATGAGAGTTAGTTTCAGACCTCGATGAATTATGAGTTTTTGGCGTAACTTGCACAGAAGGAGCATCAACAATAATTGGTACTGGCGTAGAATTCCCTAACTTAGGAGTTTTTGGCGTAACTCGCGCAGAAGGAGCATCAACAATAATTGGTACTGGCGTAGAATTCCCTAACTTAGGAGTTTTTGGCGTAACTCGCGCAGAAGGAGAATCAACAATAATCGGTACTGGCCTAGAATTCCCTAACTTAGGAGTTTTTGGCGTAACTCGCGCAGAAGGAGAATCAACAATAATCGGTACTGGCCTAGAATTGGCTGACTTAGGAGTTTTTGGCGTTATTTGCTCCAATTTTTGAGCAGGAACAACAGCAGAATCAACAGAATTAGGTACTGGCTTAGAATTGGCTGACTTAGGAGTTTTTGGCGTTATTTGCTCCAATTTTTGAGCAGGAATAACAGCAGAATCAAGAGAATTAGGTACTGGCGTAGAATTGGCTGACTTAGGAGTTTTTGGCGTTATTTGCTCCAATTTTTGAGCAGGAACAACAGCAGAATCAACAAAATTAAGTACTGGCGTAGAATTGGCTGAATTAGGAATTTTTGGCGTTATTTGCTCCAATTTTTGAGCAGGAACAACAGCAGAATCAACAGGAGAGAGTTTATCGGTGCTATTAAGTTGTATTTTTTCCTTGGAGGAGAAGGATTGAAATCTCAACCAAGCATAATCTGAACCCAATACAAGTAATATAAATATGATTAAGCCTAATGGAATTTCGGTACGTAATCTTTTGAACGAGGGAAATACAGGCAAATTTGACGGCTTGTTTTCTGTATCCATTAAAGTTACAGTCTTCAGCGACCTTGATGAAATATTGCTATCCCCTTGAGGTAGCAAATTCAGCCACTCGTCTATACTGCTTGGGCGCTCCTCTATTTCCAGTGCCATACCCTGCATTATTGCTTCCGATAGTTGATTACTTAACTCTGGTCGAATATCTTGTGGAGAGCTTAAAGGCACACGATTGCGTATAGCTGCTGCTGTAGGTATCTGAGCCGTCACCAAAGTATAAAGGGTAGCTGCCAAACCATAAATATCAGTGGCGGTAGTTCGTGGAGCTTTAGGAAGATATTGTTCTATGGGAGCATAGCCATCTGAGACTAGATTAGTATGAGTTTGAACCAATCCTTGGTTAAATTCTCTAGCAATACCAAAATCAATCAATACTACTTGTTGGCTGTCTTGATGCAGAATTAAATTTTGTGGTTTTATATCCCGATGAAGCAAGCCGTTGCTATGGATAACTCTCAATGCTTCTCCTAACTGTCGAATATATTCAATAGCTGTAGCTTCTGGTAAGGGACTCTCAGGAAACACTATCTTATCTAAAGTTTCTCCCGCAATGTAGTCCATAACGATGTATGGTATTTCAGCTTCGATGAAAAATTCGTAAAAGCGAACGATGTTGGGATGATGACACTTTACTAACCTTTGAGCCTCGTTTAAAAATTCTTTTCTTATCTCAGCTAGATAAGCCTTTGTCGTTAGTACTGATTTGAAGGTCTTAATTACAACTACTTGATTAAGAATTTGGTTGATAGCTTTATAAGTACGCCCAAAACCACCTACACCTAGTTCTTGGTGAAGAATATACTTACCATTTTTTAAACTTGTGCCTACTTTCAATACCATAACAATGAAATAAGAGTATCTTAGTCAGCTAGTAATTCCTGTAAACATCTTAAAGGATTATCGACAAAGAAAAGGTAGTGAGGTACATAGGAATAAATATCGGCACAAGGAAAATGCTCAACTTTTGAACTGATCAACTCCTTATTTCTATTTTCAAGCTATGTTTAATCAAGATCGATCGCTCTTAAGCTTCTCAGCAGCAGAAAAATACTCGGTTATTTTTTCTCGTTGGTTAATCAGAAAAATACTGACTAAAGTTAAACATACTCCCACAGACTGTAGAGGACTGAGAATTTCTGCCAGAATTATATTGCCGAATAATAGGGCAAATACTGGAGTAAGAAAAGTCAAGGCACTAAGACTAGTTAAATTTCCTTTAGATGCTAAGTAGAAAAATAGACCGTAAGCGATCGCACTACCAAAGACAGTAGCATATCCTAAAGATAGCCAATGATGCCAGTTAAGATTTACCCATTGTTCTGATTCACACCACCAAGACAAGCCAAACAAAGGTAGTCCTCCAATAATCATATGCCAGCCTGTAGCGACAACAGGATCGACATGACGGCTAATAAACGGAATCATCACAGTACCCACCGCCATAGACAGAGAAGCGAGCAACATTAGCCATTCTCCATTGTTGGCTAAATTATGCCAATCCAAATTAATCAGACCAGGATTCCCCTGGACTACGCTATAAATCCAATGATCTGGTATACCAATTAAACTAATACCACCAATGCCAATCGCTAAACCAAGCCAACCCCAAAAACCAATAATTTCCTTAAACAAAAATTTGGACATTATTGCCACAGCCAGAGGTTGAGAGTCAATCATTACCGAACCCAAACCCGCAGAAGTCCTGACTAATCCTTGAGAAAGAAAACCCTGAAACATCGCTCCATCAACTAAAGCAAACAAAAAAATCCATAACCAGGCTTTAATAGTCTGTGGTTGAGAACGTCTAGTAAAGGCTGCCACTATTAAAATTAAAAATCCTGCTGGTACTAAGCGAATTCCTGCCATAAACAGAGGTGTAGTTTCGGGAATAACCCCTTTCATAGCTACCATGGCAGTACCCCAGAAAAAAAATGGGGCGATTAGTAGTAGAGGTATCCAAGTAAAAGATGTTTTTTTGTAACTTAGTTCCATATAAATTGATAACTGACAGGATTTTCATTAACCTAATTTTAATCAAATTTGTAGTTTTGTTAACCAAAGAGGGAAATTAACAAATAAATTCCGTGGCTTTTTCTCTTAAATCAGGCAAACTAGATTGAAGGGATTGAGGTAAAACCCAATTAATCCTGAAATAATCTCATAAAATTACTTTTGATAACTGTTCATGATCTGGCCCTTTAAAAAGAAAACTCGTAAACAGATAGCACGTATTGAAATTAAAGGAGCGATCGCTTCTGAAACTCGCAAACAAGTACTCAAAGCTTTTAAAACCATCGAAGAAAAGAAATTTCCCGCGTTATTGTTACGCATTGATTCTCCTGGGGGTACGGTAGGGGATTCCCAAGAAATCTATGCAGCCCTGAGACGTTTACAACAAGACAAAGAAGTCAAAGTTGTGGCTAGTTTTGGTAATATTTCTGCCTCTGGTGGAGTTTATATCGGTGTTGGGGCAAAGCATATAGTCGCTAATCCAGGGACTATTACTGGCAGCATTGGCGTAATCTTACGAGGAAACAATCTCGAACGTTTACTAGATAAAGTTGGTGTTTCCTTTAAAGTAATCAAATCTGGCCCTTATAAAGATATTTTGGCTTTCGATCGACAATTAACTCATGAAGAAGAAAGAATTCTCCAAGAATTAATCGATACTAGCTATCAACAATTTGTCAATACCGTAGCAGAAGGACGTAACCTGGAACCAGAAATAGTGAGAACTTTTGCTGACGGGAGAATTTTTACTGGCGAACAGGCTTTAAAATTAGGAATTGTCGATCGCTTAGGTACAGAAGAAGATGCGCGTATTTGGGCAGCAGAATTAGCAGGTCTTGACCCTGATAAAACTGAATGTTACACCATTGAAGAACCAAAACCTTGGATTAATCGCTTAATACCTGGTAGAAGTAAAACTAAATCTGGTATTGGTGCAGCTATAGATTGGGTAGAATTTGAACTGGCTACCTGTGGTCAACCATTGTGGTTATATAAACCCTAGAACTAAAACTCAAAAATAAATAGCGGAGGAAAAATCAGTGGAGTGGAAAGTGCGAGGAATTCGTGGGGCAATTACTGCCAAAGGCAATACAACAAAAGAAATTAAAGAAGCAGTTCAAGAACTACTCAAAGAAATTAAACAGCAGAATCAATTTATGAAACCAGAGGATATTGTCTGTGTCTTTTTTACAGCTACCAACGACCTCGATGCCACTTTCCCCGCCAAAGTAGCTAGAAGGATATGCCCTGAGTGGCAATACGTTCCCTTGTTAGATTTGCAGCAAATGTACGTTAAAGGGGATTTAGAACTTTGTATCCGTATTCTCATTCAAATTAATACAGACAAACCTCAATCAGAAATAGTGCATTGCTATTTAGGTGAAGCAAAAAAACTCCGTTCAGATCTTAGTATTCCTATTTCCACATCAACTCAAAGTATCTGTAAATAAATGTCCAAACCTAGAATTATTCTAGTTGAACCAGCAGGGGCTTTAAATGTCGGTTCAGTAGCACGAGTTATGAAAAATATGCAGCTAGAGGAGTTGGTACTGGTTAATCCTAAGTGCGATCGCGATTCTGAAGAAGCGAGAAGAATGGCTGTTCATGGTATAGATGTATTGGAAAAAGCCCGTATAGTAGAAAATTTACCAGATGGGCTTCAAGGATGTCAAAAAGCGATCGCCACTACTGCCCGTTCTCGTAGTATACCCACCTTGTTAGAATCACCTAGAGTAGCTCTTCCTTGGTTATTAAGCGAAAATATTAATTCGGCCCTTATTTTTGGCCCAGAAGACAGGGGATTGAGCAATAATGAACTCAATTATGCCCAAAGATTTGTTTGTATCCCTTCTAATCCTGCCTATCCATCTCTAAATTTGGCGCAAGCAGTAGCTATTTGTGCTTATGAATTATATCAAGCTAATTATCATCAAAGTATTGAGAACTTACCCCAAGAAGAAAGTTTAGCTTCCTTTGATTTATCATCAGCCTCAACAGACAAAGCTTCTCTAGATTCTCTAGAACGATACTATCAACATTTAGAAGAAGTATTATTGGAAGTTGGTTATCTTTATCCTCATACCACCCCTGCAAGAATGGAAAAATTTCGTCGACTATACAATAAAGCTAATCTCAGTAGTCAGGAAGTAGCTATGTTACGTGGGATACTCCGTCAAGTTAGTTGGGCAATAACAAATAGGGAATAGGGAATAGATGAATAAACCATTGAATAGTCAAGCAACACCAATAAATGCTTATACAGCTTCTCCCCCTAAAATTAAACGGAAGAGAGCTAAAAGAAAAAAGCAGAATTTGTTTTCTAAGTTTAAACCTTTGTCTGTTCTCTTTATTTTTTTAGTCCGTTTACTAATAATTATTATTGGCGTTAGTACTATTTTAGGTACTAGTTTATCTATTATGAATCCTCCTGAAAATTTATTAGCGGAAGAAAATATTCAGACTACAGAAACAACCGTAACAGAACAATCTGTAGATAACTTTTTATACGATCTATCTTTAGGTAAAAAAATATCTGCTTTAGAAACAAAAATTAATAATTTAGCTGCTGAATATACTCAGTTACAACCAGGAGTATTTTTAGTTGATTTGGATAATAATAGTTATGTCAATATTCAAGCAGGAAATCCTTTTGCTTCTGCTAGTACGATCAAAGTCCCTATTTTAGTGGCTCTATTTCAGGATATAGATCGAGGTAAAGTTAGCTTAGATGAAACTTTAGTTATGAGCGAGGATGTAATTGCGGGAGGTTCTGGCAATATGCAGTATGAAAAGCCAGGAAAGCAATATAGTGTCCTAGAAACAGCTACCAAAATGATTGTTATTAGTGATAATACTGCTACTAATATGTTTATCAAAAGATTGGGTGGGGCTGATGCTTTAAATCAAAGATTTTTAGAGTGGGGTTTAACAGCAACAGTTATTAATAATCCTTTACCTGATTTGACAGGAACTAACACTACTAGTCCAGAAGATTTAGGTAATTTACTTATTGCTGTAGAGAAAGGAAAACTAATTTCTCTAAGATCGCGCGATCGATTATTACAAATTATGCGGGGTACTCGGACTAATACGCTATTACCACAAGGGTTAGAAAAAGACGCGACAATTGCTCATAAAACAGGAGATATTCGTTCTGTCTTAGGAGATGTGGGTATGGTAGATATGCCCAGTGGTAAGCGTTATGTTGTTTCTGTTTTGGTTAAACGCCCAAGTAACGATCCTAAAGCAAAAGAGTTAATCCAAAAGATTTCTGGCATTGCTTATCAACATCTTAAATGGAGTAAAAGTTAATAGCGATCGCTTGATTAAGCTAAAATAATCTAACCACCAAGACGATCGCTACTTTTTTGGAGACTTTCTTTTCTTAATTTCTTCCAAGTGATAAGGAAGAAAATCTTTACCCAGTAGTGATTAACTCAGTAGTACTATCACCTGAAGATCTTTCCGTACTTCCTGGTTTTGATTCACTAATAATTTCTGCAAACAAATTTTCTCCAATCGCTGCTTTAACGTCTGCTTCTAGAGAGTGAAGTACATTGCGGTTGAGGCTAAAAGCATAATTAGCTTCTACAACAATTTTGGCTGCTACATTCTCATCTATAGGGAGAGAATTTAAAGCATCGCGATATTGCCCTTTAAACTTTCGCATAGCATCGATCGAAGGAAAAGCATTAAATTCGTAGAAGTGAGTACCTAAATCTGCTGGCAACTCTAAGGCTGAACGAACGATATTTTTTAAAGCTTGACCTCCAGAAAGATCCCCTAAATAACGTACATAAGAATGGGCAACTAATAAGGTAGGTTCGGTGTTGGATATTTCTTGAATATGAGCAACATAATCTCTACCTGCTGCTGATGGGGCTATTTCTTCCTGCCAGTTATCACCATAATAATAAGCTAAATCTGCTGCTAAATTTGCCTGGCGATCGAGTTGAGGAAAATAGATTAAACTGACAACTGGATGATCTTGATGGCGAGCAAGTTCTGCTTCTAAAGTACTATAGACAAAATACAAATTACTCAGCAGTTTACGAAAGGGTTCTTTGGCGACAATACCTTTAAGAAAACACTTCATATAGGCTGTATTTTCTGCCAAAGTATGAGAATGTTTTGTGCCTTCCCTTAGTTGACTAGCTAGATTGCTACTCATAATTTATCTTTCTCCTAAATTATTGATTTGTCTTTTGTCCTTTGTTTTTTTCTCATCTAGTCTATCTACCATAATTAATCCAATCTTGAGGCTTAAGAAATACTTCGTATAACTCTGCTTCTGGTGTTCCTGGTTCTGGAGTATAGCAATATTCCCAACGTACCAAAGGAGGTAGAGACATTAAGATAGATTCCGTACGTCCATTAGTTTGCAGACCAAAAATAGTACCGCGATCGTAAACTAAGTTAAATTCTACATATCGTCCCCGACGATATAGCTGAAAATTTCTTTCTCGCTCACCATATTCTCGATCTTGTCTCCGTTCTACAATCGGTACATAAGCTGGTAGAAAAGAATTTCCGCAACTTTGGACAAAAGCAAATAATTCTGCCCAACTACGATTTAGCTTACCAACTTGATTACTATAGATAGCAGCAGGACTATTAGTTGCTGAACCACAATATAGCTTGCTGTTACCATCCTGATAATCGAAAAAGATCCCTCCTATTCCCCGCGCTTCTTGACGATGTTTTAAATAAAAATATTCATCACACCAGCGTTTGAAAGCTGGATAGTATTCTGGATTATGTCGATCGCAAGCTTGTTTGATAGTTTGATGGAAATAAACTGCATCTTCAGCAAAAGGATAGTAAGGAGTGAGATCTACACCACCACCAAACCACCAGACAGGACCTGCTTCAAAATAGCGATAGTTGAGGTGTACTGTAGGAACATAGGGATTACGAGGATGAAGTACCATTGATGTTCCTGTAGCGTAAAAACTATGACCTGCTGCTTCAGGACGCTGTACTAAAATTGCCGATGGTAGGGTATCACCCCAAACCTCAGAAAAGTTAACTCCTCCTTGCTCAAATACTCTCCCATCTCGAATTACACGAGAACGTCCACCGCCTCCTTCCTCTCTTTGCCAGTTGTCTTCCCTAAATTTAGCTTGACCATCAAGTTGTTCTAAACCCTGACAAATATTATCTTGTAGCTGCTGTAATAATTGCTTGACTTGCTCTCTTGAATCTGTGGGAGGAAGAACAAGTTTTTTAGTAACTTGAGGATTGGTTACGGTTTGAATGCTCATCAGATCATTTCGATTTGTTTTTACAATATATAACTATATAGCAATATAATTTTTCTTCTGTTTAGCTTTGCAAAACTTCACTAATTAATTAAGTAAGCAAATCACCTATTACAAATTGATAACTACCAACCTAAAGATGCTTTTTTTGTGATTAATATCTTATATAGCCAATTAGTTATATAAACATAATCTATGGTCACTACTACGCCAGAATCTCTCGTCAAAACTTCTACAGAAGAAACTTTACTATCCCCTCGCTTTTACACTACAGACTTTGAAGCGATCGCTAATATGGATATTTCTTCCCAAGAAGAAGAGCTTAAGGCGATGATTGCGGAAATGAAGACAGATTATAATCGCTATCATTTTGTCAGAGACGAAGAATTTAAACAATCTTGGGAGCATATTGACGAAAAAACTCGGCGAGTTTTTGTCGATTTTCTCGAACGCTCTTGTACTTCAGAATTTTCAGGTTTTTTGCTCTTTAAAGAATTATCCCGTAAACTCAAAGGTCGTAACCCAATTTTGGCAGAAATTTTTCATCTGATGGCGCGGGATGAAGCTCGTCATGCGGGTTTTCTCAATAAAGCGATGAGTGATTTTAATATCTCTCTCGATTTAGGATATTTAACCAAAAATCGTACCTACACTTTCTTTAAACCAGAGTGGGTGATTTATGCTGTCTATCTTTCCGAAAAAATTGGTTATTGGCGTTATATTTTGATGTATCGCCACTTAGAAAAACATCCAGAATACCAGTTTTATCCAATCTTTCGGATGTTTGAAAATTGGTGTCAAGATGAAAACCGTCACGGAGATATTTTTAAAGCGTTATTGCGATCGCAATCTAAGATGTGGCAAGGCTGGCAAGGTAGATTATGGGCGCGGTTCTTTCTTTTATCTGTATTTGCTACCCATACTTTAACCGTACACGAACGGGCTGATTTTTATGAATCTGTCGGCTTAGATGCTCAAGAATACGATCGCGAAGTAATTCGTAAAACCAATGAAACTTCAGCTAGAGCTTTTCCTGTTACTCTCAATGTAGAGCATCCTCAGTTTTTCCAAAGGTTAGAAAATTGTGCTGATCGCAATGAAGAGTTGAAAGCGATCGATTCGAGTAATTCACCTAAGTTAGTTAAGTTTTTCCGTAAGTTACCTTTGATTACTGGGATTTTTGTTGATTTATTGCGCTTATATTTAATTAAACCAATTGATGCCGAATCTTTAAGGGGAACTGTACGTTAGAAAAAAAATAATTTAAGAAAGGGGCAAATATTCCTTCTCTTGTGTTTTTCAAGTAATTAAGCTCGATTTTAAGTTAAGCTATGATTTCTGTTCTAGTTGATACCTGTAAACATGCTACCTCTGACTGTAGAAACTCTTTGTTTGGAAGCTGCCCAATTTTCAGCCTTTGAATCGCAACATTCAGAACCATCACTTTATGGTGTGACAGATGGCAAAGCAGTAGGAACTTATCTAGAACAGAAATTTAGAACTTATTTAACGCAAAATTATGAATTTATCTTGGGAAGTTCCGCCAGTGGTATAGATTTTCCAGGGCTGTTAGTTGATATGAAAGTCACTAGCATTAAACAACCACAATCATCATGTCCTTTTAAATCTGCAAGACAAAAGATCTATGGACTAGGTTATTCCCTAATCATATTTGTTTACGAGAAAGTAGATGATACTATCGATCACACTGCAAAACTGAATATTTTGCATACTGTATATGTTAGTGCTAACAGAACAGCAGATTTTCAAATGACTCGTGGAATTCGTAATATTTTAGCCAATGAAGGAAATAAAGATGATTTAATTGCCTTTATGCTCGATCGCAATCTACCTGTAGACGAAATCGAAGCTAATAACATAGCTGACGAAATATTAGCCAATCCACCACTACAAGGTTTTTTAACTATATCTAATGCTTTACAATGGCGATTGCAATATAGGAGAGTAATACAACTTGCTGGTCAAGAGGAAGGTATTACTGCTATTTATCAAAACAATTAATGATTGATACTAAGCAAAAATATAAGATAGAGTATGGTGATTTTCAAACACCTATCGAGTTAGCTAATCGAATATGTCATAAATTGGTAGAACTAGATGTTAATCCTGAAATAATCATCGATCCTACTTGTGGCATTGGCAATTTTATAGAAGCTTCATTCAGAATATTTCCATCCACCAAAAAAATTGTTGGAATAGATATTAATCGAACTTATTTACAAAAAATTAAAGATAATAAGCAAATTCAATCTTCAAAAATTACTATTCAACAGGGTGATTTTTTTGCGTTCGACTGGTTATCTTTAACAAATAAGTTTAATAATAATATTTTAGTTATTGGCAATTTTCCTTGGGTAACTAATTCAAAACAAGGACAAATAAATGCAACTAATCTTCCTCAAAAAAATAATTTTCAAAATCATAATGGTTTAGATGCAATTACAGGAAAGAGCAATTTTGATATTTCAGAATGGATGCTAATTAAAACTGTTGATTGGCTACATAATTATGATAGCCATCTAGCCATGCTTTGCAAAACTTCAGTTGCCAGAAAACTTTTAAACTATATTTATGCTAAAAAACTTAATTTATCATACTGTTCAACCTACAAGATAGATACTCAAAAATATTTTCAAGCTAATGTTGAAGCTTGTCTACTATTTTGTAAGTTTAATTCTAGTTCACGACAATATTTTTGTGATGTTTTTCAGGATTTTAACGATGCTAAATATCATAGAATAGGATATTACAAGAAAACTCTAGTTCGAGATCTAAAATCTTTCCAAAAGCTCAGTTCTCTGTTTACTAATAAAAACCACGCAAAATGGCGTTCTGGTATCAAACATGATTGTTCCAAAGTGATGGAGTTATCTAAAATCAATAATATCCTGGTAAATGGCTTTGGTGAAACAGTTGATATTGAAGATATGTTCTTGTTTCCCTTATTAAAAGGTTCTGATATTGCTAACGGTAAAATAACACATGCTAAAAAATATGTTTTAGTAACTCAAAAAAATATTGGTGAATCAACCGAATGTATTAAAGTTTTTGCTCCCAAAACTTGGCAATATTTAAAAAAATATTCTCAATATTTAGATGTAAGAAAAAGCAAAATTTACCATGATAAACCTCGTTTTTCGGTTTTTGGAGTTGGTGAATATACTTTCAAGTCTTGGAAGATTGCAATTTGTGGACTTTACAAAAAATTAGATTTTCAGTTAATCGGGGAAATAGATAATAAACCTACGATGGTTGATGATACTGTCTATTTTCTCAGCTTTGATGATAAAGAAGATGCACTTAAAATTTATAATCTCATCACCACCCAACAGGCAATTAATTTTTACTCATCACTGATTTTTTGGGACGAAAAGCGACCAATAAAAACAAAAATTTTGAACAGTTTGAACTTAACAGCTATAAAAAAATAACCACAGCAGCGTAATTTAAAAATACTGCAATCGAATAAATATAGTGAATTTTCTGAAATAAATTCGATCGCTCATTATATATCTTACTGTTAGATCGATCGCCTACAACTAAAATATCAACAAAAAACTACTCTAAAAACTTTGATAAACCTTACCATCAGGCATTATTGCTTCTTTAAGATCGGCATTAGTTAAGATTGTTCCTGTTAAATCAGCACCTGTTAAATCAGCTTTAGACAAAATTGCACCACTAAAATCGGCATAACTTAAATCTGCATCTCTTAAGCTAACTTCGGTTAAATCTGTAGCTAAAGAATTTTCTCCCCTACCCGCACTCAAATTAGCGCGACACAATCTAGCTCCATCTAACTTAGCTTGATATAAAAGAGCCATACTCAAATTGGCGTAGCTAAGATCGGCATGACTTAAATCTGCTTGACTTAGATTAGTACGATAATCAGAAGCTGGACGTAAATCTACTTCAATCATTAAAGCACGAGCAAGTTTAGCTCCACTAAAATTCGCCCCTTCTAAAATAGCTTTGAGCAGATTAGCCCCTTCTAAATTAGCTTGAGTTAAGATTGCTCCACTAAGATCGGCTTCTCGCAATATAGCTTCAGATAAATCTCCTTGAGTTAAGTCTGTTCCCCAAAGTATAGATTCACTCAAATCAGCTTTTCTTAAACAAGCATAACTAAAATTAGTTCTACCAAGTCTTGCTTGTCGTAAATTTGCTGCGGTTAAATCAACACTGCTGAGATTTACTTTAATTAATTCAGCTTCTTGTAAGTTCATACGAGGAAAGTCTCTTTCCCCTGCTGCGTATCGTGTCAATATTATTTCTGTTTCCATTTAAACCTTAAGCAGCATTCACATTTTCTAATTCTAGCGATTTATCTATTAGGGAATGATTTCTTTAGATACACCATTCACTAATGAGAATTGATTTAGCCTGAATTTACATCTATTTTCTATACCAGACTAAAATAGTCGGGTATGTTTGACTGGTATTTTTGGCTGTGCTACTATCAACTCACTGTTGCGGAATGACACAAAAAAGAGAAACAAGCTATGACCCAGGCAACTAAGACTAATAAGACTAAAGCCCCTACTTTCACTAAGTTAGTATCCAAAGAAGGTAGTACCGAATATCCCCTCAAAGCAATTCATATCTGCGAGGAAACCTTTGCTCCTCTAGAAGTTTCTTATGATTACGATGCTATTCGCGCTCAAGTTAGTCGGGAAAGCATTCAAGCAGGGCCTAATTCTATCTGGCGTTATAAAGCTTTTTTACCAGTAGAAAGTGAAAACCCGATCGATGTGGGTACAGGGATGACACCTTTAGTTAAATCTCATCGTTTGGCTCGTCGCCTTGGTCTTAAAAATCTCTATATTAAAAATGATGCTGTCAATATGCCTACTCTCAGCTTTAAAGATAGAGTAGTCTCTGTGGCATTAACTCGTGCTAGAGAATTAGGCTTCTCTACAGTTTCTTGTGCTAGTACTGGAAACTTAGCTAATTCTACTGCTGCGATCGCTGCTCATGCAGGATTAGATTGTTGCGTATTTATTCCTGCGGACTTGGAAGCAGGCAAAGTACTGGGTACTCTCATTTATAATCCTACTGTTATGGCAGTTAAAGGCAACTACGACCAAGTAAATCGTCTTTGCTGTGAAGTAGGCAATAGTTATGGTTGGGGATTTGTCAATATTAACCTGCGCCCTTACTATTCAGAAGGTTCTAAAACTCTTGGTTTTGAAGTAGCAGAACAACTAGGCTGGAAATTACCCGATCGCATTGTTGCTCCCTTAGCTTCTGGTTCTCTCTATACTAAAATTTATAAAGGCTTCCAAGAATTCGTCAAAGTCGGCTTAGTAGAAGACAAGCAAGTCCGCTTTAATGGGGCGCAAGCAGAAGGATGTTCTCCCATTGCCCAAGCTTTCAAAGAAGGAAGAGACTTTGTTAGCCCAGTTAAACCCAATACTATCGCTAAATCCATTGCGATCGGCAATCCTGCTGACGGTATCTATGCTTTAGATGTAGCACGGAAAACTGGTGGTCATATTGAATCTGTGAATGATGCAGAAATTGTTGAAGGCATCAAACTATTAGCAGAAACAGAAGGTATCTTTACTGAAACTGCTGGTGGTACTACTATTGCCGTACTTAAAAAACAAGTAGAAGCAGGTATAATCGATCCAGAAGAAACTACCGTTGTTTACATCACTGGCAACGGACTAAAAACTCAAGAAGCTGTTCAAGGTTATATTGGCGAACCTCTCACTATTGAACCCAAACTAGATAGTTTTGAGCATGCGTTAGAACGTTCTCGCACCTTAGAACGCCTAGAATGGCAACAAACTTTAGTTTAAAGTAAAGCTCTTAGCTACTTGTTAATTATTCATTGTTAATTGTTCACTATGGCTGTAAAAGTATTAATTCCTACCCCCTTACAAAAATTCACCAACAACCAAGCAACTATCGAATGTAATGGTAGCAATGTTGATGAATTAATTGATGCTTTGGATGTTAATTGTCCTGGCATTAAATCCCGTATCTGTGATGAAACAGGGAAACCCCGTCGCTTCCTAAACCTATACGTTAATAGTGAAGATATTCGCTTTTTAGAAGGAATAGATACATCTTTACAAGATGGGGATGAAGTAAGTATTGTGCCGGCAGTTGCTGGAGGCTAAATTCAACAGATATTGATTATTCCGTTACAGTAAGAGGATGGTTAACGCCACTCCTCTTTTTTTATTTAGCACAAACATAATTTCAACTATTTTTGGGCTAATTTTTTATCTAGTCTTTCTTTAATAGCTAAACGAATCAACGATCGCATTAACAAAATAAACCAAAATAGAGAAAAGCAAAATAGCGCGATCGCACCTCCTTTATAAGAGTTCACTAGCAAAATAGTCCCAGCAACTAGAGAAAACCCAGTCAAACCAGTATAGATTAAACTTTTAATTCCTAATTGAATTCTTTTCAGCAGGCGATCGCTTTCTAAAGGACGAACTCTTACTTGTAGTTCTCCTAATTCTAATCTTGATTCTAAACGACTAAGTAATAATTCTGTACGAGTAGGTTTATTTAATCTATATTGAAGAAAGTCTTTAGTTTGTCTGGCTAAAGTTTTTAAGAGACTACTTTTCTTTTCTGAAAAAGCAATATTTTTAAGAAAAGGTTGGGCAGCAGCCAATAAATTATATTGAGGATCGAGAGCGCGAGCAATACCATCAAGAGTAGTCAGAGATTTAATAATAAAAGTCATTTGAGGTGGTAAGCGAAATGGTTGCTGCTCAAACATTAAATATATTTCACTGGACATCTGCTCAAAAGCTCTAACATCAATGGGTTTATCGGTAAACTCTTCTAGGATAAAAGCTACCATTCGCTTAATAGGAGTTAGATCGGAAACTGGTTCAATTAAACCCATATAAATCAGAGTTTGCACTACCTCATTGGTATCTTTTTTTAACACAGCAAAAAAAGTTTTTACCATTTGATCTTGGTCAATGGATTTAACTTCCGCCATAGTGCCAAAATCATAGAAAATAATCTCTCCTTTTGGGTTTACTGCCATGTTACCAGGATGGGGATCGGATTGGAAAAACCCATCTTCTAATAACTGCTTAAGATAGCAAGTAATCCCCAATTGAATCACTTGTTTAGTATTAATATGACTAGCTTCTAAACTAGCTCGATCGTCTATTTTTATCCCTGGCAAATATTCTAGAGTTAAAACTTTTTGGGTAGTGTATTGCCAATAAACTTTAGGGACAATTACCTGACTGTAACTACGAAAATTATCACGAAAACGATCGGCATTTTTTCCCTCATGGATATAATCTATTTCTAAATATAAAAGCTCAAAAAACTCTCGATAAATTGCTTCTAAATTATATTTTCTACTTTGAGGAAAAAAGCGGTTGAGAAACCGAACTAAACGATGTAATATTTCAAAATCTAAATTAAATAATTTGGCTAAACCAGGACGCTGTACCTTAACAACTACATCTTCTCCTGTGTGCAGTTTTGCCCTATGTACTTGTCCCAAACTAGCAGCAGCTAAAGGAATAGACTCAAAATCGCGAAATAAAGTATAGATTGGTTTACCTAAATCTTTTTCGATAACAGCGATCGCGAGTTCCGAACTAAAAGGAGGTACTCGATCCTGTAGTTGTCCTAGTTCTTCTACATATTCTAAAGGAATCAGATCGGCACGAGTAGATAAAGACTGTCCGATTTTGATAAAAGTAGAGCCTAAATCCAGTAACTTTCTCACTAACCATTTAGCTCGACGATGTCTTTGCTTAGAAGAATTCTCACCTACTAAATTATCCCACCACAAAAAAAACGATAACCTAAAAGCTACGCTAAAAATTTTCCCCTGACGAGTCCAAGGGGAAAAGCCAAAACTTTGCCAAGATAATTTAGACGGGTTTATGTTAGTGAGCATATTTTTCTCTTGGTGATTCATATAAACCCGCTATTACCACCTTATTTTTTCAATAAACCATGTTAACCGTTATCCAGTATAGCTAAATGTTCTTGCCTTGATGAGAGATTTTACAAGTATGAAATTAATGCTGAATTATCTTAAGAGCTAACAGCTATTGCAATTCACGAAGATTGAAACTGAGGTAAAGTCACGATAAAAGTAGTTAGAAAAACTCCAGGATCGTCGGTTTTTTCACTCTTAACATCGATCGCGCCATTGAGATGATCTACCAAATATTTGACTAAAGCAAGCCCCAATCCAGTTCCTGGTACAGCACGGTCTGTCACACCTTGACCACGACGAAACTTATCAAAGATATGAGGCAATTCTTCAGCAGAAATACCCGCACCATAGTTGCTAATTGTAATAGTTATTTGTTTACTTTTAGCTGTAACTTGGGGAGCTATTTTGAGATTAAGGGTTGTATCAGGGTCAGAATATTTGCCAGCATTTAAGAGTAGTTCATTAAAAATATGTTGTAAACTTTCAGCATCGGTGTAGAGAATTAGAGATGGATCGGCAAAATTAGTTTCTAAAGTCAATCCTTTCTCCGGTTGCCATTTTTGGTTAAAAGATTGAGCTAACTCTTGAGCAATTTGATTGAGGTTTAATTCTTGGGGATGAACAGTAAACTCTCCCGATTCTACCTTTTGTAAAGTCAGTAAATCTTTGATTAGACCATATTCTCGATTCCACTCTTGTTCGAGGATATTCAGATATTTTTCCCGCATTGGCTCCGGCAATTGTGTTTGACGTAACATTTTAATTGCCATTTTCATGCTGGTAAGAGGTGTTTTTAATTCATGACTCATACTGCTCAAGAAATCGTCTTTAAGCTCATTTAATTGCCGTAGCTGTTCGATTTGCTGGCGCATTTTTTCTGATAGTTTAGCTTGAACATCTAAACTCCATTTAAGCTGGGCTGTGCGCTCTTCTACTAAAGACTGGACTTGATTTAAAGTCTGATGATGAATAATGGCAGTAGAAATCTGAAAACCAATCCAATTAACTAAATCTAATTCTTCTATTAACCAAAGACGAGAGCGATTATATTGCAGTACGATAAAGCCTAAAACCAAACCCGATCTGCCATCGTTAGACAGATTACCCATCAAAGGAGTCATTAATAATGCAGAGGAATGATTGGGTTTCAGGAAATCAGGTAATGATTCTGAAGGTAAGTCAGGAAAAGATGCATATTCATTAATTGCCAAAGGTTCAGGAGCTTTTGATAAAGCTTTTTGGCATAAAGAAGAATCATTCAAGTTAAATGAATAATTATCTAATATGACAGAGTTTTCAGTGGTAGATGACCAATAACAAGGTAACTGCACATTGGCTTTCAGAGATTTTAACGAGTTTCTTTGGGTCATACGGGGATCTTTGTACTTAAGCATCAAAATGAAACTTCGATCCACCTCAAGAGTTTTGCCAATTTCAGATACAGTAAGTTGAAAAAGAGAATTAACATCTGAATTTTGACTTATTGCTCTACCCAGATGATTGAGCAACTTTTGGTATCTAGTTCTAGTTTTAGCTTGTTGCTGGAGTTGAATTTGAGAAATAGCGATCGCCATTGATTCGGAAACGTCTATAAGTATTTCTTGTTCGGAGCTAGTCCATTGATGGGGTTGCGATTTAAACAGTAAAATCAAACCATTAGCTTTTCCTTGAAAATGAGTAACTATTCCTAACCATGCTTGGGTAGAGATATTCTCAAATTGTTGGACAAGCAAATCACCTAAATGCTGTTGGCGATCGTGAACAATTATTAATTCTGTCTTTGATGCTCGATCTGCTATAACCTGAGATAAAAAAGGGACTAATCTATCTTCATTAGCAATCGGCAACTGTTGTTCGTGCCAGATTCCAATTCTTATGGGGTTAAAAGAATCAATACTATGACAAAAAACTAGGCAAGCATCAACTTGGAAAAATTGACCTAGCTTACTGGCAAGAGCCGACAACATAAATTGAGAATTAGAGCTATTTAGAATGATTTGAATAATATTTGCTCTTATCTGATTAGATTCTTCTAGATTTTCCATGGTATCAGCTCATTATTCCTGCTTTTGAACCAAGTTCGGAAGAAGCCTTTCTGCTATAGCCATGTCTCAAAGCAATGATTATATTGCTTTGAGAGAAGTTGTGTCTCAAAATTTTACAGAGATTATAGCTACACACACACCCGTACACTTAAGATTTACAATTTGATTTCACTATCATAGTGGAACTTACTTTAGCCTGAACAGACTGACTAATTGCCATCAACTGCTCCTTACAGAATTAGCATTCCCATTTTGAATAAATTTCTACCAATTTAATCATAGTATCTCGGCTATTTTTTCCCCTAAAAGTAATTTAAGTACATTTGAGCTTCAAAACAATTTTAAAAACAACCAACACAACTTAAAAGTGCTTAAATCCTTTAGATAACCTTAATATTTGTGGAGGATGAATATTACTATTATCTAGCAAAATTATGTGAGGTGCAGGAATAATTTTGCCAATAATTGCTGCACCACCATTTAATTTATCTATTAGCTTTTGAGCATTGGCTAAAGATAGACATAAAACTAGTTCAAAGTCTTCTCCACCATATAAAATCCATTCCTCCATTTTTTCTGGAGAAACTAGTTTAGATAATAAGGGAACACTGGTTAAATAGCTTCTTTCTATTTCTGCGCCTACTTCACTACAGTGACAAATTTGAGCGATCGCATCAGCCAAACCATCACTACTATCCATTCCTGCTAGTGGTTTTTCTGGATTCAGTTCCCATAAGTAAGGTAAAACATCTAATCTGGGTTGAGGTTGTTGATGAGCTTTAATCAATAAATTGCGTTCACAATCATTAAGTTCAGCACCTACTTCTGGATGGAGTAATAATTCTAATCCTGCTCTAGAAAACCCATGAAAACCAGTAATAGTAATAACATCTCCTATTTGGGCATTGCTACGACGAATAACTTGATGGGGTAAAACTTGCCCAAAAGCAGTGATAGAAACAGTAATGACAGTCGAACGACAAATATCTCCGCCCACAATGGGGGTCTGGTATTGCTGTAGACAGGCAGTGAGTCCCAGGTAAAGTTCCTCTACCCAACTTACCAAAACATCTCCAGGTAGAGATAAACCGACTGTAATAGCCAGAGGTTCTGC
>JBFRWE010000370.1:0-11906 GCA_051439345.1 Xenococcaceae cyanobacterium | reverse complement strand
TCTTTCTGCTGCTTCACCAATACTAATTTCCATACAAGCGTATTCTTGGAGTTGACTTTACATCTACCCAGAATACGGTATATTTGTCTACATATGTCTAGAAATTATTCAACTGCTCCAAACCCTTTGGGAATGAGTTAGAAATTCTCCAATTTCTTGTACATTTATTTATATTTTCTTGCTCGTTACACAGAAAAAGTAGATTTTTTGGTGATTTCAACTGCTGCAAAACTACTTTTTTGTCTGGCTTATACTATGAAGGAAATAATTTTTACTGAATCTTAAGCAACACCTGTATAAAACATGAAACAAGTTGTAACTTCTATTCCTGAAGAACTTTATGAGCAACTTCTAGATTTTGCCATGTCTTATCAAGTAACTGAATCTGAGGCATTTGTGCAAATATTATCTGATTATTTCGATATTTTAGCGCAGAAAAAGCAGCTAAATCAGCCTATTAGCGAGTCAGATTGGGAAAATATGCCCGATGATGAACCTGATGAAATTTTATGGGATTTTCTTGAACCTGAACATCGCTCTAGCCAGGACAAAAAAAAAGACCTCTTCGATGAACCAGATGAAGTCTTGAGTGATTTTCTAGATGACTAGATTTAATCTAGTTACGAGTTAATAACTGAAGTAATGATACCGTGTTTGTTGAGAACAGCGATCGCTAAGAGTGCAATAAACCCAATCATAGCTAGACGACCATTAAGGATTTCTGCATATCTAGTAAACCCTATTTTTGTCCTCTGTTCAATGGTTTCGCTTGGTTCAAAACTGATATTACTTAACTTATTTTCTTCTTCAGGTTTAATTGGTTGAGACAACATGTATTATCTTTTTTTTATTTATATTTGCTTCCACCACATTGTAACCAAATATAAATATTTTTTTCAAATTGTTAATTTTGCTCATAATTTTGTAAAAATCTTGGTCAGTTGGTTAAAGCGATCGCATTTGTTGCCAACCTACCAAGAGAAAATTTAGCACAAACAATCCTTGTCGCTAATTCTGAACTCCTGTAACTGCTATAACTAGAGAACATCCTTATTCTTAGTCCGAACTCTTTGATACAATTCCTCCATAGTTGCAATAAAAGAATTATCCTTATGCCAGAAGGGAGGAAAATCCCCTTGTTTCTTAACGATAATTCCAGAGATACTTGCCCCTGAATTCTCTAATAATTTAGGTTGAAGTCTTTTGTGTCCTTGCCAAAAGTCTTTGAGACTGGTTTTTGCTTCTACTGAAATAGTTTTCGGTTCCTTGTAATAAGAAGAGACTGGTACAGGGGCAATTTTTTCTTCTCCCAAACCAGCAATTAAAGCCTTACCCAAAGGAGTCTTAGCTAACTCTTGATGTAACTTGTCTTTAGATAAACCCCGCAGTTCAAAGAGTAAAAAGGGGTCTTCGTCTAATTCGGCTGCAAAACGGTAACATAAACCAGCAATATGTTTACAAGGATTGGAATAATCAGGACAAGAACAAGAGGTTTTAAAATCTTTACTGCTGCTAGGTAAAAGACGTTGATTAACCGCTAAAAAACTATCTTCAATATTATCTGGTACTTCATTGAGTAGTAACTTAGAAACAAAGCTAGCATTACTAGACAAACTTTGAATAATCTGCGACCAATTTTTAGTCGCAATCGGTTTAATCTCGACTTCTGTGTGATAACGTGGTTCTGTATATACACCAAAGTAGGGATTAACTGAACCTCTAATTAAACCTTCAATCTTGCCCTTGTTAACAGAGAACTCCAGAATCTTACCCCCTCTGGCATAAGAACGTCCTCTTCCTAGTCTGGCTGAGTCGGTAAAAGATTCGATCGCAGCTATAAACTTATTTCCCCACCAGGTACGACTGAATTCACCCATTGTCTTAGTTTATTCTGACTCCTGAATTTTACCTTACTTTTTATAGGCTTTAGCAGAAGCTCTAATCCAAACCGAGGCAGCAGTGACGAAGGGAATTGAAATAAACATTGCTCCAGAAATTAAAGGATGATCTCTTACCGCAGTACTCGATAGCATTAGAGTAATTCCCAATCCGCAATAAACCAAACCAACTAAAGGTATCCCAATTACTAATAAAGCAAATTTATCATCGGAGTTCATGGATTTTTCCTCCAGGTGCAATTCATTAATTCTAAAATGGATTTGTGATTGTTTGTGGCAAAGACTTTTAAATGCACACTACTAGATATAAATGTTCGAGCGAGCGATGGCACAAATTAATAGAAACTGGACTATTAGAGGATGAGCCAGTAAAATTATTAGATGGAGAAATAATTAGACACTTCTACACTCAGTTAGATTAATTCATTTTCTTAAAGCTGCTTCTTGAAATAGCTTAATATATTGTTGATAACCTTCGGGGAAAACTACATTTAAAGTCAAAGGATCGCTGTTATCTCTATCATCTCCAGGACCTTCTATTACTCGTAATTTTTCCTGAACAATTCCCTTGTGATTATCGGTAAACTTTTCCATTTTTAAAGGTTTACGATTTTTTACTTCCCCTGCGCTACTATCAATATAAGCAACAATATTTTCTGTATTGAACTCTCGACCTATATCTTGGACTAATTGTAAAAAACCGCGATCGCTCCCACCTCTTCTAAAAATAAGTGAATCGCCATTAACCTCTGCTTTACTAGTAACTGTATCTCCTACACCGATAATTTGAGGCATCGTTTTCGGGTCAAAATTTTCTCTTACTAAAGTCAGCAATTCTTGATGATTATGAGGAGCTTGTCTAGCATTAAAATTTTCACCTAGGGGATAACTTCCTGTCTGTAAAAAATAGTAATGATTGAGAATAACCAGCACACCTACTTCTTTAATTGCCCCCCGTAACATAAACTGAAAATCGGTTGTACCTGAATCTTTTACTTGAGCAGGTTGCATGATTTCTTTTCCCGTATTATCTCTACCTAAGTTGGGTGCATAATGAACAAAAAAAGAATTTTTCAAACCTTTCTGATCGGCTTCTTGCAACAATTCATCTAGCAATTGTTTGATTATTTGTTGTAGTCGAGCATAAATTAATAGCCGCTCTTGAAATACATCGTATAACACATTTAAATTTGCTGTTGGCGTTACTTTATTATCCAGAATAGATGCTTGAATATATCCTTCAATTTGATTTTGAGTTAAACCATAATAATTTTGTTGAAAAAAATCCTTAAAAGTAGCTTCTATTCGCTCGGGTACTGCTTCTAAGAAAGCTAATTCTAAATCACTAACACCTAAATGAGAAACATTACCATAACGGTCTTGCCATTGTACGCCACCTCCAGCTAAACCAGGTAAGTATAAACCTTCTTGGTTAACTAAATCTTTATCTGCAAATGCTTTCTCTACAATCCGATTAACTCCTCGTTTGCCAATATGTTCGCCATTAGTGAGGACAAAAAAGTGATTATCAAAGGATTTAGTCGCTTTCAAATACTGACGTTCGATCGCTCTAGTTAAAGGGTCTTTTACTAACCCCATACAAACACCATCAAGGTCTTGAATAATCAGAATATTTTTTGTCTCTGTAAGTACTCGAATTAGTTCTTGATGATCTAAAGAGAGAGAACGCTGACTTAAAGGAATATTGTGAGTCATTTTTGATTCTCTTATCTAGCTAATTGCTAATAGCTTTAAAAATATATTGACTGTACAACTACTTCCATAAGATACCATTAACCATTGATAAAACTGCCATGGGAGTGGGTTTAATTTTGCCTTTTTGAAGTTGTTAGTTGCTAAGTGCCATTATGATCCGAAATCCGATTGTCAAACCCTCCATATAATTATTTGTTTTTTCCCCCTCTGCTCCCCTGCTCCCCTGCTTCTCAAAGAAAAGATGGTTATGAGAACAGGATTTAGTATGACTAACTACTCACTCCCCAGTAGACTTTTCTGTCGATCCCGACGGAACTGGATCGTAGCCTCCAGGATTAAAAGGGTGACAACGCAGTATCCGTTTAAGTGCTAGCCAGCTACCTTTCAACGCTCCAAATCTTTCTACAGCTTGAATTGCGTATTGAGAACAGGTGGGCTGGAAGCGACAACTGGGAGGGAAAAGAGGAGAAATTAACAGGCGATAACTACGAATTAGCCAGATCAATAAGGTTTTCATGGGAAAATCAAAGATCAACAATCAATAAATGAACAATCAATAATGAACTACCTTAGCGAATCTGCTTATCATCTCTGGTATCCTCTTATTTTGGTGTTCCTATATCTTTCTTTTTTAGTCATTCTTGCTGAAACATTAAAGCGTTTTATTACCGAAGATCCAGAATTAACCAGAAAAATAGTTCATATTGGTAGTGGTAATGTTATTTTACTTGCTTGGTGGTTAAATATCTCGACTATTGTAATTGTTGCTGCTGCTGCGATCGCGTCTATAATTGCCCTAGTTTCTTATTTTATTCCTATTCTTCCTAGTATTAATAGTGTGGGGCGTAAAAGTCTAGGGACACTATTTTATGCCCTGAGCATTGGTATCTTAGCTGCTTGGTTTTGGCAAGATCGACCCCAGTATACAGCGATCGGAATTTTGGTAATGGCTTGGGGCGATGGTATGGCAGCAATTATTGGACAACGCTTTGGTAAGCATAAATATCAAATTTTTGATATTAACAAAAGTTGGGAAGGTTCATTGACTATGGCTGTAGCTACTTTTATAGTCACTAGCGTGATTTTATGGACAGTAGAAGGGGTTAACTGGCAAATTGGGGTAATATCTCTAATTATTGCGTTCGTAGCTACTAGCTTAGAAGCATTCTCTAAATTGGGTATTGATAATCTTACTGTTCCTCTTGCCAGTGCTGCGTGCTGTTTTGCCTGTAGTCAATTGTTATTTAATTTGTGAAAAAAAATTGTTCGACTATAATACGAAATGACAATTTAATTTTGTTACTTAACTTAAACTTATGACTGAAACATCGGCAACCTCAAGCGAACAACAACCATCGGCAGAAACTAGACCTAAAGATAGCTACGTCAAATTAGCTATGCGGAATATGGTACGTAAAGGTCGTACTTCCTTGAAGCACTTTTTTCTGACTACGGCAGGTTTAGTTGGTCTATTAATTGGACTTGCCTATTTAACTCGTCCATAAATCAATGGAATCATTAACAAAAAAACAATGAGTATTGAAGTTTACATCGAGAATACTTACGATCGGCTAGCTTCAATTAACAATCTTGATAACAATTACTTATCTATTCCTTGGTCAAATTGGCTACAGACCTGGTTGTGCATCCTTGATAACGATCTTCCACCAGCTAATGCCTATGAGCTTAGTCTAAAATTGGTTAGCGATCGCCAAATGCAAACTATTAATTGTCAGTACCGTCATCAAGATAAGCCTACCGATGTTTTAGCCTTTGCTGCCCTTGAGGCTGATATGCCCAAGCCTACAGATGCTAATTATGCACTAGAACCTTTGTACTTAGGAGATTTGGTTATTTCTCTAGATACTGCTGCCAGGCAAGCAAAAGCGCAAGCTCATTCTTTGGCTACTGAACTAGCTTGGTTATCTGCTCATGGACTACTACATCTTCTAGGTTGGGATCATCCCGATGAATCTAGTCTGGTAAAAATGCTTAATTGCCAAACACAATTACTAAATTCTCTCAGTACGATCACGTAATAAATTAGGTATATTTACCAATAAAAATGAGTGCATCGGCTGTTTAAACTGAACATACCATTAAAATATATTTAGTTATGATTGAAAAAAATAAGCAAAATTACAGCTTAGTTAAGAAAATTTCGGTTTAATATGACTAAATCTGATAACAATAATACCAAAACACTATCTTTTATAGCTAATACTCACTCTCTTATGAATAACTCTATTAATCCTGTTTATTCTCCACAAGACAAGAATTTGCGTAACCTAGCCTGGAAAGTTGCGCCCACTCTGTTGATTAGTTTTAAATATGCTTGGGCAGGAGTACGTTACGCTTTCATAACCCAAAGAAACTTTCGTATTCATACCATAGTTGCCACTCTAGCATTGAGCTTAGGCTTCTATTTACAAGTAAGTGCTATGGAGATGGCAGTTATTACTATTACTTGTGCCATGGTGATGATTTTAGAATTAATCAACACAGCGATCGAATCAGTGGTAGATTTAACAGTTAAGCAAACCTACCACGAGTTAGCTAAAATAGCTAAAGATTGTGCTGCTGGTGCTGTCTTATTATCAGCGATCGCAGCAGTTTTAGTAGCTGGTTTTATCTTGCTACCACCTCTTTTGAGATTAATTTTCTCAGTTTCCTAAAGGAGAAGCTTTGATTATAGTTATAGATAACTACGACAGTTTTACCTACAATTTAGTTCAGTATCTAGGAGAATTAGCCACAGATTTCCCCGTAGCTAAAGAAATTCGAGTTTACCGTAATGACCAAATAAAACTAGATAATATTGGTCAACTAAATCCTGATGGAATTGTAATTTCCCCTGGTCCTGGTCGTCCAGAAGATGCAGGAATTTCTCTAGCCTCGATCGAAAAGTTCGGTTCACAATTGCCAATTTTAGGAGTGTGTCTAGGTCATCAAAGCATTGGGCAAGTATTTGGTGGTAAGATTGTACCTGCGCCAGTGTTAATGCACGGTAAAACCTCAGCTATATATCATCGCAACATTGGGGTATTTGCCGGTCTAACCAATCCTTTTAAGGCTACTCGATACCATAGCTTAGTTATAGAAAGAGAAACTCTACCAGATAGCTTAGAAATTACCGCTTGGGTGGAAGATGGCACAATTATGGGTGTTCGCCATCGGAACTATCCGCACCTTGAAGGCGTCCAATTTCATCCAGAGAGCATTTTAACTGATTCTGGTAAGCAGTTATTAGGTAATTTTTTAAAATCTCTCCAACCAAAATCTATAACTAAAGACACTCTAATCTCTAAACTATGAAACGGCGACAGCTAATTCGCTATCTTAGTTCCAGCTTTCTGACAGCTACAGCTATTACTGCTAGTTCCTCTTGGCAAAGCTGGTCAGCCCAAACTAACAGCGATTCTTTAAAAATACAGTGGTTAGGACATACTTGCTTCCTATTTATTGGTAATGGTACTACAGTTTTAGTAAATCCTTTTCGTCCTCTTGGTTGTACGGCTGGATATCCTACCCCTGATGTTAAAGCTGACTTGGTATTAATCAGCAGCTTTTTGTTAGATGAAGGAGCAATAGAAGATTTATCTACTAGCCCGAAGATCTTAACTCAACCAGGAGACTATCGGTTTAATAATATTAAGTTCCAAGGCATTAGTATACCCCACGACCAGGAAGGAGGAAGACGCTTTGGTAATAATATAGCCTGGCGTTGGACACAAGGAGGCATCAATGTCCTGCATTTAGGTGGTGCGTCAGCCCCTATTGGCATAGAACAGAAAATCTTAATGGGTAGTCCCGATATAGTTTGTATTCCTGTTGGTGGAGGACCAAAAGCCTATAATCCAGAAGAAGCAATGCAAGCGATCGAGGTACTCAAACCAAGGGTGATCATTCCTACTCAGTATCTTACCGCAGCAGCAGATAAAAGTGCTTGTGACCTTGTACCAGTTGATGAGTTTTTAGCTTTAACCCAAGACATGGATATAAGACAATTAGATGGGGATGCAATCACTATCAGACCAAGGGATTTACCCGAAGAAGGAACTCTGATTCGAGTTTTTAATAAAGAAAGCGGAGTAGTTGGATAAACAGTAAATAACTACCAACTACTAACTACTAACTAACTACTAACTACTCCCCAAGCCTATCTCCCAAACAATTTTTCTAGACGTTCATCCCATTTCCTTTGATTAGCGTGAGCGTCTTGAACAAAGGGAGAGATAGCAATAAGCTTCAGTAAAATATGATTGAGCCAAGATAAAGGAAAACCCATAGGTCTAACAATATCCATAAACAGTACCACCCTAACACCGTCAGTTTTATTCCAAGCTTCATGGGGAAAAGAATCATCAAACAGCATTCCTTTTCCTTCTTCCCAGTGCTGTACTTCTTTAGCTACACGAATACAACATTTTTCTTTGGGTTCAGGAACTTTTAAAGCCAAATGATAGCGCACTACTCCTTTATAAGGGCCTCTATGTTCACGAATGTGCTTATTTGGCAACAGAATTGAAAAAAACGCTGTTTTCATTCCAGGAATTTTTTCAATCAAGCGGGTAGTTTCAGGACATCTTTGACAGTTTGTAGCTACTTTGATGCCATAACCATAAAGAAAATAAGTTTTCCACAGATCATCTTTAGTAGTGCTATAACCTTGATCGGGGGAAATATCTTGAAAATTGGGCAATTCTTCTTTGTATTTTAAAATTTCATCCAATTCTTGCCGAATGACTCCCCAATTAGCTTCTAATTCTTCCGTCCAGCTAAATTTCTTGGTGTCCAAGAAAGGTGTATTACCGATTAAAGAATACTCAGGAATTAGTTGTTCATACTTTTTGAGTAATTTGAACCCAATATCGTAAACAATTAACTCTCTAAGTTTTTTTTTAGATCGAAGCGCGCCCAGCTTGACTGACAGGCTTGGCCTGACCGCACTTTAGATGCCATTTTAGTTTTTTCCACGTTACTCCCCATACCCTCTAATTAAAAATTAAATAATTTTCGTAATTATTCTATCTTTTTTGTGGGCGTTGGTGAATACATACCGCTAAAAACCATCAAATTAAGTAGGTGGGTGTAATTAATTATAAAATGAGGGAAGGCAGAGGGAGCAGAGGGGCAGAGGAAGCACTTTCAGGGGTATGATTTTAAGATTTGACGGTTGAGACGGGCAGAGGAAGCAGAGGGGGAAAAGCCCATTCTTTCGTTCTAACTAGAGTTAAGATTTTCAACTTTATAAAAAAAACATACACTTGAAAGCAGAGGAAGCAGGGGAGAAATAAAACGCTATCTATCTTATATTTAATTGAGTTCAGCTACTTAAAAGGTAAAGCGATGAACTTCCCCAAGTATAAATATTCTCCAAATCAGAAAAATGGTTTTCGTCGCGGTAAATAATCTGATTAAATTCAATATGAGTCTGTAGATAAGAAGATTGCTCAAAAGAGAGAAACACCATTTTCCTCATATCCTAGTGTGTTTAATGTGTAAGGAGAAGCACACCAAGAAAGATACAAAGAAAAAAACTATTTATTAGGATTGAAACTTTATCTTGGCAAAAGGGTTCTGGGAAATCTAAATTTCAGTATTTATCAAACTTAGGTTAATCAGTCTATACGATCACTTTTTGTTGACAATACTTTGGTAATTTTGTTTTCAAAAGCAATACTTGATGAAGTATAGCAAAATTGACTTCCCTAAAGAATTGATGATAGGCAATCATTATGATGAAGAAAAACAAATTCTTCTTCATCATGAGTCTTTGTGCCAGCAACGTTTTTGATAGTAGAGTAAATCACTATTATTTTTTGCTCTATTTTCTACTACCTCCCATACTTCTTTCCATCGGTCTGCTAGAATCATTTTCATTTTGTTTGATTGCCATCTGGGGGCATCATACACTTGATTTTGCTTGAGGTTACTCATGAGTGATTTGTTTTGAGATAATTTAATAGTTGAATTCGACCAGGAGACCATTTAATTTTACTGCTTAGATAGTAGCATTTTAAGCAATTTTTGATCGACATCAGAAATAAATTTGAGGCTATAGTTTTTTCTCAAAATATTGGCTCTAGGCTATGGAGTTTCAACCCACATTGTCTAATTAGAAAAAAGTGATTGGATGGGATTAAATTCCATCCAATCACTTTTTGACATTTTATAGATTATGTAGCCTATAATTTATAGCTATTTTTAAGAAGCAGGATAAACACTTATTTTCTGTTTGCCTCTTTTTCTATATTCAAACTTAACTATCCCATCGATTAAAGCAAATAAAGTATCATCGTTTCCGCGACCAACATTATTTCCTGGGTGAAACTTAGTTCCTCTTTGACGAACTAGAATATTACCCGCTTTCACTTCCTGACCACCGTAGCGTTTAACTCCTAGTCGTTTAGCATTAGAGTCACGACCATTGCGAGTACTACCAGTACCTTTCTTATGAGCCATAGTTTTTTCCTATTTTCTCTAAAATTTAATTTATTTTATTCTGCAACAACTTCTACAGGCACAGCTTTTTCTTCTTCTACATCAGCTTTAGAAGCAACCACAGAGCCATTTAAACTAATCGAATTAATCATCAAACGAGTAATTTCTTGTCTGTGTCCTCGCTTTTTACGAGTTTTCTTTTTCGGCTGCATCTTATAGACGATTACCTTTTTACCTCTTAGGTGTCGCATTACCGTACCTTCGACAGTAGCACCTTCTATGTAAGGTTGACCGATAGTTACTTCGCCCTCATTATTTACTAGTAGAACTTTGTCTACTGTATAGTCTGATTCTGCTTCTACATGAAGTAGTTCGACGTCATAAAAACGACCTGGTTCAACAAGCAGTTGCTTACCACCAGTTTCAATAATTGCGTAGGTCATAAAAATTGTCTGAGATTAAAGTTGCCGTACGGGTAGCTGAAATAAGGCTTACATACTTGTTAGACTATTAAATTCAGCTTTTGAATGTCTTACCCGGTCCGAGCAGGGAAATAGACACACAGTCTATTATTGTCTATATTTTTTCTTCTTTTGTCAAGTTCCAGGTAAGCAAAATGCAGCAACTTTAAGTTAAAAAATACGCGAATAAGACGGAATTGCTAAGGCGATCGCTATTAGAGAAAGCATCCCATAGCCCATGTTCAAAAGTTATCAGAGACTTAGGATATTTCTAGAAAGTTTTGTCCCCAAAAATACCCCAAAAAAGAAAAAATTATCGGACAATACCTCTGAGTTTAGCGACCATTTGAGCGCGAGCAGATACATCAAGCTTACGAAATATATTTTTGAGAGTTTGTTTAACAGTATTTCTGCTAATCCAAAGCTGGATGCCGATTTCAGCGTTGGTCAATCCTTGGGCTACTAAGTCAGCTATTTGTAGTTCGCGAGTTGTTAAACATTGAGCTATGGATGAGTTTGAACTGGTTTGTTGCCATCGCAATTTTGCTAGAGTTGCAGAAAGATGAGCCGAGATGGAACTCAAATTAGCAAGATCCTGGTTATTGAAGGCAGGAATGTTTTCTGCACGGGCAAAGTAAATCGTACCGATGAGATGACCTTCACCGACGATGGGAGCGATCGCTATATGTTCATGATTGTAGTAAGCGCACACGTTCTGATAAATCTTAGTTTGCTTCCAACCACCTTGGGGTAAGATCATTTCTTCGTGAACTGGAGCGTGATGTTCTAAAACATAGCTAAGTAAGGGATCATTATCTTGTGTGGCTTCTTGAAAGCGTTCCAAAAACTCATCTACATTTTTGATACCGCAAATATCGATGGAGGCAAGGCGAAATTTCTTGTCATAAAGATAAAGACCCCAATCTTGCGCTCCAAAATATTCGCCAATGTTTCGATCCATCAAGCGAAATTTTACTTCATCTTCATTCTTGGCAGAAGCTAAAGTCTGAAACAGGTCGTAAAGAGAATTAGACATTCAACTTTTCCCAAACTACCCACTTGGGTAATGTCATGCTTTCTTCCTAATTTTTATACTATGACACATTACACCTAATACCGTTTTCATTTAAATTGACTATAGATGATTGACACACCAGACGCGGAGAAAGATTTGTAGCAGCAATTTTTGAAATTGGTATTAGCCAAACATTAAACAGGAAAAAACAGGAGTTATTGTATGTTAACTTCGATTGACTTGAATGAATTCTCAATCCCAGATAGCGAGATAGCTAAAAAAGCTACTCAATTGGTTGCAGAAGTATCCTCAAAGAGTCTTTATCATCATTGTGTACGTACATACTTATTTGGAGAAATTTTAGGAAAGCGA
>JBFRWE010000369.1:0-8868 GCA_051439345.1 Xenococcaceae cyanobacterium | reverse complement strand
GTAAATCGTCCTGGTTTAGGAGAAAAAAGTAATGTTGGTAGCGAACAAGATGATATTAAGTTTGTGTTTGGCTCAACTCAGCATTGGGGCGAAACAGGAAAAGGAGAATGGACGGTTACAGTCAAAGATTTGAAAACTGGGGATCTGGGTCAGCTAAATAACTACACTTTACGTCTCTACGGCGATGAGATTAATGGTAATGATACATACATTTACACTAATGAGTTTGCTGTTTTGGGTAACGATGCAGATCGGCAAATATTAAAAGATAACAATGGTGTGGATACGATTAATGCTGCTGCGGTGACTACTGATAGTTTAATTAACTTGAAGTCCAATAGTTTGAGTACTATTGCTGGTATCAATACTCAAATAGCTAGAAAAACAAAAATCGAGAATGTATTTGCAGGAGATGGTAATGATACTGTGATCGGTAATTCTAGTGATAATATCCTGATGGGTGGTAGAGGCGAAGATGTCTTGACTGGTGGTAGTGGTGCTGACACTTTCCTCTTTAACTCCCTAACAGAAGGAATCGATGTTATTACTGATTTCGATCGCGCCGAGCATGATATCATTCAAATCGATTCGGCAAGGTTTGGCGATCTTTCCCTGGAACAATTTAGTTTTGATAATACTACTGGCTCTCTTTCTTTTGAAGGACAAGAGTTTGCCATTTTGGAAAATAGCGATAATAATAACAGCTTAATCGTGGCTCAAGATGTGGTTATTGTCTAACAAGTAGATCGACCCAATTATTCTGAGGATGGGTAGAGCCCATCTTTTGCCTATTGCCTGGCGAGAGAGGAGGATATATGAGCAGCAAAAATAATAGTAGAGATTTTAGCAAAATGTCAAAGGCAGAAAGACATAAAGCTTTATTAGAAATGTCTGATGAAGATATAGACTATTCAGATATACCAGCACTGGGTTAAAGTGGACTCAACTTTAAAATGGTTAATTATTCTTACTTCTGGTTTAGCAGCCATAGCTGGTTTTCCACTTAATACCCTAGCTCAGTCTCCACCAGCAGAAATCGATCTCCCTCCCAATACTCAAGACTTACTCGAACAAACCCTCCCTCAAAACGAACCACTCTTGCCTCGTGAAACACCGAGAGTGCAACCAAAACCCAACCTGCAAACGCCTATTCTGCCTAAATTCCCTAATTGTCCCGTTTCTACCGAAGAAAACCGTTTTTTTATTAGAGAGATTCAAGTAGAAGGGAATACAGTTTTACAAGCAGAAATAGACCACATAATTCAACCTTTTAAACTGCGTACTGCAACTTTTACCAATCTAGTTTGTTTGCGTTCTCAAATTACTCAACTCTATATTGATAATGATTACGTTACCTCTGGGGCATTTTTAGTTAATAATCAAGACCTAAGTAAAGGGATAGTACAGATTCAGGTAGTAGAAGGCAAATTAGAACGGATCGAAATTAGTGGTTTGAACCGTCTACAAGAAAATTATATCCGCAGTCGTCTCCAACTCGCTGCTACTACTCCCTTAAATAGAAAACGTTTAGAAGAAGGATTGCAACTGTTAATCTTAAATCCTCTAATCGATACGGTAAATGCGGAACTTACCGCAGGTCAACAAGCAGGAAGTAATGTTTTATTATTAGAGATCGAGCAAGCTCAAGCTTTTACTGCTAGTTTGGCGGTAGATAATTACCGCGCACCCAGTATTGGGGAAATTCAAGGTGGTATTAATGTTGCTCACAACAATCTTTTGGGTTTTGGCGATCGCATTTCTACCGAATACGGTTTGACAGAAGGATTAGATATTTACAATGTCAGTTATACTTTTCCCTGGAATGCCTATGATGGTACGGTTAGCTTTAGCTATGACCATAGCCATAGCAGTATCATCGATGAGGAATTCCGCGATTTTGATATTGAAAGTGAAACTGAGACTTTCTCTTTTGGTTTACGCCAACCCTTGTTCAAATCCTCTAACCAAGAATTTACTCTTGGTTTAGATTTAGATATACGTCGTCGTCGTACTTTTTTACAAAACGAGCCTTTTTCTTTTTCTGTGGGTGTTGAAGATGGTAAAACCAACGTTACCGTAATTCGTTTTTCTCAAGATTGGGTCGATCGCTCTGCCACTAGTGTTTTAGCAGCGCGATCGCAGTTGAATATCGGCATTGATGCTTTTGATGCTACTCGTAACGAGATAGGAGTTGATGGTACGTTTGTTGCCTGGCAAGGACAATTTCAATGGTTACAGCAATTATCTTCTAGAGCTTTGCTACTTGCGAGAATTGGTGGTCAATTTAGTGCTAATTCTTTACTTTCTTTAGAGAAATTTAGTTTAGGCGGAGTTAATAGTGTCAGAGGTTATCAAGAAAATCAGTTAGTGACGGATAGTGGTCTTCTTGGTGGGATTGAACTTCGCTTTCCCATAACTTCTAACCCTAATATTTTACAATTAACTCCATTTATAGAATTTGGTACTGGCTGGAATATAAACGAACCAGACCCCGAAAATAAAACTATTGCGAGCTTAGGATTAGGATTACGTTGGTTAATTGGCAACGCTGTTAGTGTTCGCCTAGATTACGGTATTCCTCTAATTGAGGTTGACAATGAAGGAAATTCTCTACAAGAGAATGGGTTACATTTTTCTCTGCGCTATCAACCTTTTTGAACTTATGTTTTAGGAGAGTTGGACAAAAATTCGGGAAAATTCCAGACAATCGCTACATTTTTAAGTTACTAATGACTAACAACTAATAACTAACACTATGAATTTTCTTTTTCTTTCTAAACTAATACCTCTATTTATCTATCCTTTGGGGCTAGCCAGTATCTTATTAATTGTGGCTTTGCTTTTGAGTCTCAAACAAAAATTTGCTCGGTGGACACCTCTACCGATTTTTTTAGCTTTAATCATACTTTTAACTGCTAGTAACCCTTTCTTGAGCGATCGCCTGGTTAAATCTCTTGAATGGCAGTATTTTCCCCCGTCTGAGATACCTAATACTGATGCCATTGTTGTTTTAGGAGGCGCAACTAGAAGTGTTTCTCCTCCCAGAGTTATGGCAGATATGAATGAACGAGGCGATCGACTTCTTTATGCAGCTAAATTATATCAAGAGGGTAAAGCACCTCTAATTATTCTCTCTGGAGGGCGTATTCAATGGTTTGGGGCAAAAGAATCAGAAGCAGCGGATATGGCATCAATTCTTCAAGTTATGGGCATACCAGAAGAAGCAATTATTGAAGAACCATCATCTCTCAACACTTATCAAAATGCTCTTTATACCAAAAAGATTTTGCAAGAGAAAGGAATAAAACAAGTAATTTTAGTGACTTCAGCTTTTCATATGCCCAGATCAGTTTTGATTTTTCGTCGTCAGGGAATTGATATTATTCCTGCACCAACAGACTTTTTTATCAGCGAACAAAAATTACAAGAATATAATCACAGCCTTGAAGCAAAAGTTATTAGTTTTCTACCCAATACAGCTAGTCTAGACAATACTACTAGCGTAATAAAAGAATATATCGGTACAGTTGTATATCGTCTTCGAGGCTGGTTATAAGCTTTCAAGCATTTAATTTTCTATTGAGGTTGACGGGGAGACAGGGAGCTTTCAGGGGTATGATTTTAAGATTTGACGGTTGAGACGGGCAGAGGAAGCGGAGGAAGCAGAGGAAGCAGAGGGGGAAAAGCCCATTCTTTTTTTGTTATTAAAAAAACCGCTCAAAAAGTAAAAATTGTGTATAGTAATTGCAAACAAAAGGCAGTAGCCTTGTCAATCAGCGCAATTTAATACTCTAATTTAGTACTCTAGGAAATCTAAATGTTGATAAAAAATAGGAAAAATTGGCTTATCATGCCTTTATTGCTGGGTTTATTCTCAGTGATGGCAGCTTGCAGTCCAGAAAGCTCTGAAATCTCAGATAACTCAACTGACACTATTAAAATTGGCGCAGCAGTAAGCGATACAGGGAAGTATGCTCGTGAAGGAAAAGATACTCGTCAAGGATACACTCTCTGGCAAGAGTGGGTCAATAGCGAGGGGGGCGGGATCGAAGTAGGCGATCGCAACTATAAAGTAGAAATAATTTATTATGATGATGAAGGCAATCCCGATACAACAGCACGCTTAGTAGAAAAGCTGATTACCGAAGATAAAGTAGACTTTTTACTAGCCCCTTATAGTTCTGGACTAACCAAAAGTGCTAGTGCGATCGCTGAGAAGTATGACAAAATTATGGCTTCTGGTGGTGCTTCTTCTGATTCTCTATTTACCCGTGGCTTCAAAAACCTATTTAGTGTCTTTACTCCAGCCCAACACTATACTGAATCAATATTAAAAGCACTAAGTAAAAAAGGCGCAAAGACAGTTGTTGTTGCCTATGAAGATACAGAATTCCCCACTAATGTAGCTGAAGGAACTGAGAAATGGGCAGAAAAATATGGGATGAAAGTACTAGCAGTAGAAACTTATCCCAAAGACACAGCCGATCTTAGTGCGATTACCAGTAAATTTAAATCCCTCGATCCTGATGTTTTCGTAGGTGGAGGTCATTTTAACGATGCCCTTTTATTTGTGCGTGCTGCTAAGGAACAAAATTTTAATCCTAGAGCAATGGTTCTTACGGTAGGTGCTTCTAACCCCAAATTTGTCAAAGAAATGGGGCAAGATTCTGCCTATATCTTTGGTCCTACCCAATGGGAAAGCACCATGAACTATCAAGGGCAATATTTCGGTACTGCTGCTGAATATGCTCAAAAATACCAGGAAAAATGGGGAGAAACTCCCACTTATCAAGCAGCAGGGGCAACAGCAGCAGCCCTTGCATTACAAATAGCCATTGACAAGGCTGACTCTCTGGAGACTGAAGCAGTCCGCCAAGCTATGCAAGAACTAGATGAGGAAACCTTTTTTGGTCCAATTAACTTCGACGAAACTGGCAAAAATATCGATAAGCCTATGGGTACTATTCAAATTCTCGATAGTCAAATCCAACTAGTAGTACCTGAAGAAATATCCTTGGCTAAAGTGAATTATCCTGTGCCTGGTTGGAAAGAAAGGGAAGATAATGACTCAGTTGCTTCAAACTCTAATTAATGGTCTATTACTGGGTGGTTTCTATGCAGTGATGGTCTTAGGGTTTTCAGTTTTCTGGGGTGTCATGGGAGTCATCAATTTAGCTCATGGTGAGTTTCTCATGACTGGAGCATATCTAGCTTGGCTACTTTTTAGCAATTTTAGCATCGATCCTTTTGCTTCGCTGTTACTGATTATGCCCCTAATGTTCATTGTCGGCTTTATCATGCAGAAATTTCTGCTTAACCGACTGTTAGAACGCCCTAGTTTAGCTACGCTGCTAGCCACTTTTGGTATTTCTGTGATTTTGGCAAATATACACAAAATTATTTATAGTGCCGATCCTCGCAACGTCCCTGTATCTTACAGTGGTTCTTTCGAGCTATGGGGACTTTCTTTCCCCCTAGTCAAAAGTTTAATCTTTGTTGTGGCTCTAGCGATAATGTTAGGGTTATATCTATTTTTACAATATACTCGCTTAGGTAAAGCAATTCGAGCAGCAGCCCAGAATAAAAATGCAGCCAAGATTGTTGGTATTGAGATAGAACAAGTTTATGCTATCACTGCTGGAATTTGTATCGCCTTGACGGCAGCAGCAGGGGCCATAATTAGTCCTACCCAGGCTATCTTTCCCTTTATGGGTCAACCTTTTACTCTCAAAGCTTTTACCATTACTGTCCTGGGAGGTCTGGGGCAAATTCCTGGGGCTTTGTTAGGTGGTATGCTCTTGGGTATGGCTGAGGTTGTGGTAGCTACCTATGTACCTGGAATTGGTACGAATTTGGGAGTAGTAATTAGCTTGTTAGTATTGATATTAGTACTCATTTTTAGACCTCAAGGGATTTTGACAGGTTTGAAGCGAATGCAGATAGATTAGCTTCTGTGAGGTCATCGTGAAAAATTTTTCTAAGATTTTGTCGAGAAAATGGGGTGGTCTTACTCTCTGGGGATCGCTAATTTTTCTCTTGAGTCTCTATCCTCTTACTGGTGCTAGTGGTATTCAATTATTTACTGCTACGCAAATTTTTCTCTGGATTATCTTGGCTTCTAATTGGAATTTAATTGGTGGCATGACTGGATATTTAGATTTCGGTCATGCTGTTTTCTTTGGGATAGGAGCATATACCATGGGCATTTTAGTTACTAATAGCTCTTTGGCTTTTGCCCCTAAGTTATCTTTTTGGCAAGCTTTACCTTGGACTGGCATAAGTGCAGTTATATTCGCGCTATTAATTGGCTGGGCTACTTTACGTCTAAAAGGAGCATATTTTTCGATCGCCATGCTGAGTACCTTCGCAGCTACTAGGGAAATAGTACGCATCTTACGCCCTATAACTGGCGGTGGTTCAGGTCTGGATTTACCTCCAGTACTCAATCGTCTTGGGGATTACTATTTTATGTTAATAACCATGGCTATTGTTGTTAGCCTGATGTGGTGGATTCGTCGTAGCGAGTTGGGTATGTCCCTGGTGGCAATTCGAGAGGACGAAATTGGTGCGGAGATGCGAGGGATCGATACGACTTTTCACAAGCTCTTTGCTTTTGCTGTTGCTGCATTTTTTACAGGCATTTGTGGTGCTTTTTGGGCATGGCAAAACACTTATATTGACCCCGATGTAGTCTTTTTCCCAAACCGCAACATTATTATGATCATGATGTGTATGTTAGGAGGGTTGGGAACTGTTTGGGGGCCAGTTATAGGAGCAGTGCTACTTTATCTACTTCAAGATCTAATTTGGAGCAATTTGGTAGATTACCATCTATTGGTCTTAGGTGTACTGTTGATTCTACTAATCATGTTTATACCCTATGGGATTCTCGGAGCTTTGGGCAATTATAATACTGCTTCCATTCTCCGTATTTTTAAAACAAGTAATAAAACTAAGGCAAAAATCAAATAAGCTATGTCACAGTTGCCAACAAAACAAACTGCTCCTCTGCTAGAAGCGCGTCAAGTTAGCAAGTATTTTGGTGGGTTAGCTGCTGTCAAGCAAGTAGATCTAGATATTTACCCAGGGGAAATTGTCGGGTTAGTAGGGCCCAATGGTAGTGGTAAAACAACTCTGTTTGACTGTCTTAGCTGTCTTCAGTCGATCGATAAAGGGAAGATTATCTTTAAAGGTAAAGACATTACTAATACTCGTCCTTATCAAGTTTCTAGAATGGGACTGTCTCGCACCTTCCAAAAGCTCCGTGTCTATCGCCAAATGACTGTTTGGGAAAATATGTTGGTTAGTCGTCAGTGGCGTGGGGAGAGCCTATTTGTAATCTTTAAAGTTACCGATCGCCAAACCCGTAGGCGAGCCAGAGAATTATTAGAATTGTTGCAATTATCTTGTCTTCAGCACGAATATGCAGGAAATTTATCTGGTGGTCAACAACGCTTGCTGGAAATAGGTATGGCTCTGATGCCAGATCCAGAGATAATTTTATTAGATGAAGCAACTTCTGGTGTTAACCCCACTCTAATTGAAACTATCAAAGACCGCATTCAAACTCTCAATCGAGAATATAACAAAACATTTCTGGCGATCGAACACAATATTAATTTTATTGCCGATTTATGCGATCGAGTCTATGTACTCAACCAAGGAGAGAAACTTGCGGAAGGTACTCCCCAAGAAATTCAAGCTAATGATGCTGTAGTCGAAGCATATTTTGGTACTTAAATAGATTTTGTTACTTGGAGGTATCTGCTGGTGTTATCTATCGAAAATGTCTATGCAGGCTATCGGGACTTCGATATTCTCAAAGGGGTTAACCTCAAGGTTAATGCAGGAGAAATTGTCTGTGTTATTGGTCCCAACGGTGCTGGCAAATCTACCGTTTTTAAAGCAATCTATGGCTTAGTAAAAATTCGCCAGGGAAGGGTTATTTTTGGAGAGCAAAATATTACTAACCTAAGACCCCAGCAGATATTACAAGCAGGTGTGGCTATTGTGCCTCAAATGCGTAGTGTTTTTCCCCAAATGTCCGTTAGGGAAAACCTAGAATTGGGTATGTATTTAGAAAAAAATCAACAACGAATCCAGAAGCGTATTGACTACGTTTTAGAATTGTTTCCCAAACTTGCCCAAAGACAGCATCAACAAGCTGGTACTATGTCGGGAGGAGAACAACGAATGTTAGAAATTGGACGTTCTCTGATGTTAGAACCCAAGCTAGTTATGATGGATGAGCCTAGTGCTGGCTTATCTCCTAGCATGACTAAAATGATTTTTGAGAACATTGTCCGTCTCAATCAAGAAATTGGTTTGACCGTACTAGCGATCGAACAAAATGCCCGTCAGGGACTAGAAGCAAGCCATCGAGGTTATGTACTAGAGTTGGGTAAAAATACTTATGAAGGAGCAGCTTCAGAATTATTACAAGACCAAGAAGTTCGTCGCTCTTTCTTGGGAGGATAGTAAGCTTAGACTCAGCTAAGTTACATATTCGGGCGTTGCCTCTTGCCTATTGTCTATTGCCTCTTGACTATTGACTATTGCCTCTTGCCTATTGACCAGCTTTTAGCTCGTCGGCGGGTTAAGTAAATCTAATTGACGCTTGATTTTTTGGTTAACTTTTTTCAGTTCAGATAGATCGCCTATTTCTGAAGATTCAAAACAAGTAACCATTTTAGAGAGAGTTTTTTCGAGTTTTTGAGCAAGTAGTAAAGCTTGTTCGCTCATTTTTTTTATTTGTTGCTGCTCGTAAACTTTTAAAGCGTTTCCTCTTAAAACCTGAATGGTAATCTCATCTCCCCACTGACCAGGACAAGCATCAATACGTAACTGTAAACGCTCCTGGTGATAGTG
>JBFRWE010000368.1:0-3954 GCA_051439345.1 Xenococcaceae cyanobacterium | reverse complement strand
TGCGTTCTCTGGCTGCAATTACTCTAGCTCTAACTGAGGTGGAATCTTCTCCTGTAGTTTGAGCAATCATTTCTTCTGGTTTGAGGCGATTTACTGCTACCTGCAAGTCAATTCTATCCATTAAAGGCCCTGATAACTTTGCCCAATATTGTTCCCTTTGTCTAGGAGAGCAAGTACAGGGTTGAAGAGGATCGCCAAAATAGCCACAGGGACAAGGATTGGTACTAGCTACTAAGGTAAATTGAGCAGGAAACATCACTGACTGACGAGTACGCGAGATAGTAACAAAACCATCCTCTAGAGGCTGACGCAGAAATTCTAAAACGTTGCGTTTAAACTCCGTTAACTCATCTAAAAACAGCACACCTTTATGAGATAAAGATATTTCGCCAGGACGGGGAAAACTACCACCTCCTACTAGAGAAGGTCCCGATGCAGAATGATGTGGACTGCGAAACGGTCTTTCTGTAATTAAAGAACCTTTATCTTTGAGCAAACCAGCTACAGAATAAATTTGTGATACTTCTAAGGCTTCGGGAAAAGATAGAGGCGGGAGAATACCTGGTAAGCGTTTAGCCAACATAGTTTTACCACTCCCAGGAGGTCCCACAAAAATTAAATTATGTCCACCAACAGCAGCAATCTCTAAAGCACGACGGGCATGAACTTGTCCTTTAACATCTTTAAGACTGTGCAGATAAAGGCGAGATTGTTCTAATTTACTCTGTATATCTGATTTGACAGGTTGATATTTTTCGGGTCGATCGAGAAAATCGGCTACTTCGGTTAAACTTTTAAAACCATAAACTGCTAAGTCTTTTACTACGCCTGCTTCCTGGGCATTATCCTTTGGTACAACTAAGCCAGCAATTCCCAAATTTCTAGCTGCTGCTGCAATGGGTAATACTCCTGCCACCGCACGCAAACTGCCGTCTAAACTAACTTCTCCCAGAAATAAATGATCTCCGAGTAACTGAGCATTGACTTGTTCGGAGGCTGCTAAAATACCAACACTAATAGGTAAATCAAAACTAGGCCCTTCTTTACGTAGGTCTGCTGGAGTTAGGTTAATTACAATTTTGCGGACAGGAAAAGCAAAACCAGAATTTTTTAAAGCTGCTTTGACTCGCTCTTTTGACTCTTGCACCGCAGCATCAGGGAGTCCTACCACCAAAGTTTTAGGTAATCCGCCAGCAACATCCACTTCTACTCCAACTTTAACCGCATCAATACCAACGATCGCAGCACTCCAAATTCTGGCAAGCATGAGTGATTAGAAAAATAAAGTTTACTCCTACTTCGCTAGTCTATTAGCCTAGACTTTTATTCTCTAACCGCAAATTTACCTGATTTTTCGGGAAATATAAAAAGTAGTCCCATAGGAAAGTTCTATTTTTCCTTAGTATTAGTCTCAGTTTGTCGTTTTAGAGCTAATAGTTCTTTGCTGAATAACAATATTGATTGACCTTATAATTGCTTGTCTTTTTCAAATTGTGGCAAGCATGAGTAATAATAATAAGCATAATAATGTACGATTATTTAGTCAGTCTATTCTCCGAGGCTTTTATTCTCTAACCGCCAATTTACCAATATTTTGAAATTCGTAGTTTGCTATAAGCTCAGGTTTTGAATGAGATTAGCAACTTCGATCGATTAACCTCTTGTTTTTTGCTGAAAAATCAGTATCATACTCTATATAGATTTAAAGCTATCGATCCCAAATTTAAATTGATTTTAATCAATAGAACAATGTTACTGTTGACTTACTGAAGGAGTTGATTTGAAATAATGAATGTTACTAATCGGATTCATTTTAGAAACGTCCAGGGCGATATCTTCGGCGGTATTACTGCTGCAGTTATCGCCTTGCCAATGGCACTAACTTTCGGGGTTGCTTCGGGTGCGGGAGCTTCTGCGGGACTTTGGGGTGCAATTTTAATTGGCTTTTTTGCTGCCTTGTTTGGAGGGACTCCTACCCTAATTTCTGAACCTACTGGTCCTATGACTGTAGTGATGACCGCAGTTATTGCTAGTCTAACGGCTGCCAATCCAGAAAACGGGTTAGCAATGGCATTCACTGTAGTAATGCTAGCAGGAGTTTTCCAAATTCTTTTTGGGGTCTTGAAGTTAGGTAGATACGTGACTCTGATGCCTTATACAGTAGTATCTGGTTTTATGTCAGGTATTGGGGTGATTCTGATTATTTTGCAGATAGCGCCATTTTTGGGACAAAAGAGTCCTGGCGGTGGAGTAATTGGCACAGTACAAAATATTCCCACACTACTTGCTAATATTAATCCCCTCGAAACTTTCTTAGCTAGTTTAACTGTTGCTATTCTCTTTTTATGTCCTCGTAAGTTAAAGAAAAAATTTCCTCCTCAACTTCTGGCGTTAATTGTTGGGACTTTAATTGCTACTTTCTTCTTCGGCAGTGACCAAATACGCACTATTGGTGAAATTTCAGTTGGTTTACCTAGCTTACAAGTACCTACTTTCAGTGCTACTCAATTACGAACCATGATAGCTGATGGTTTAGTTTTAGGGATGTTGGGTTGTATCGACGCTTTACTTACTTCCTTAGTGGCAGACAGTTTAACTCGTACAGAACATAACTCCAACAAAGAACTAATTGGTCAAGGTATTGGTAACTTAGTTTCTGGTTTATTCGGTGGTATTGCTGGTGCTGGTGCCACAATGGGTACTGTAGTTAATATTCAAGCTGGTGGTAGAACTGCCCTATCTGGTTTAACTCGGGCATTGGTTTTGCTGGTGATTGTTTTAGGATTGAGTCAGTATCTAACAGGTATTCCTAATGCTGTTTTAGCTGGTATTGCGCTTAAAGTAGGTATCAATATTGTTGATTGGGGTTTTCTCAAACGCGCCCACAAAATCTCTCCTAAAGCAGCCTTCATTATGTATGGGGTAATTGCTCTTACCGTTTTTGTTGACTTGATTGTTGCTGTAGGGGTTGGGGTTTTCATTGCCAATATTCTCACTATTGAGCGTCTTTCTAATCATCGGGCAGATACAGTTAAAGCTATTACATACGATGACGAAGAAATCGACCTTAACTCAGAAGAGAAACAGTTGTTAGAAAGAGCCAACGGTAGTGTACTGCTATTTTACCTAAGTGGTCCCATGATTTTTGGCGTAGCTAAAGCTATTTCTCGCGAACACAATTTGATTAACGATTATCAGGCATTGGTCTTAGATTTATCAGAAGTACCTATTTTGGGTGTGACTTCTTCCTTAGCCTTAGAAAATGCCATCGAAGAAGCAGTAGAGAAAGGTCGTCAAGTATTTTTAGTAGGATTGCAAGGTCAAGCAGAAAGACGCTTAAGAAAGTTAGGTGTCATGGAAAAAGTTCCTACTAAAAATATTATCAGCGATCGCACTGAAGCTCTTAGAAAGGCAGTAATCTCTATTAGTGGTTCAGTTTCAGAGGTTTACAACAGTCAGGGTACTTCACCTGAAGGTAACATGATTCCAGAAGATGCCAATTAGTTATTACTGATTTTTTCGATAACTTGAAAAGTAGATAAATGGGAGAGTTAAATACTACCTCCCATTTTTTGCTCAATACTATTTCTCAAGGGAAAAGGTTATTTTCTAAAAGTTCCTTTAATCTCTCTTTTATGATTACTAGACTAAAGCAAAAGAGCGCTCGCTAAAATTTTCTGGAAGCTGATATCAAATCGGAGCATATCAAATTCATTTAATTGTTAATCCTGAATTTACCAACCAAATCTTAAATCCAGATAAATGGGGACGTAATTTGAGTATTGATATTTTCTCCAATATTTCATTATGAACGTTACAAAATTCGCTATTCTATTCTACAAACAGAATAGCGAATTCATAAAATAAATGCCTCATCTAACGGCTAATATAACTAACTTACTCAATAAAATCTCAGGACGTACCTACTTACTAGTTGCTATTCTCATTTTTGCT
>JBFRWE010000367.1:0-10210 GCA_051439345.1 Xenococcaceae cyanobacterium | reverse complement strand
GTTTTTCCCGAGCCAGCTACGCCCATTATGAGGCAGAACATATTCTTAGTTAATAAGGTAATTAATTCTCAATTGCAGATAATAAATTATCAATAACATTTAAATCTAAATAACTAACATCTTGAATTTGTCCCTGAATTATTTCAAAAGGTTGTTCTGGTTCACCAAGATGATTTAAGACTAATAATGCATTACTGAAGTCTTGGTTTTTAGTGTAATCGTTCACTGTCACAATAGTTGTTAGTCCTGCTGCTGTAGCTGCTTCTAGTCCATGATAAGAATCTTCTAGGACAATACAATCTGAGGGTTGTAAATTCATTTGTTGTAGAACATAATTGTAGATATCTGGTGCAGGTTTTTTAGCAGGAACAATATCCCCCGCAGCAATAACTTCAAACCAATCAGGATTGAAAAATTTTTCCAATAAAGCCATAGCATTAGGTAAAGCACTAGTAGTTGCGATCGCCAGAAGTATTCCTTGTTCTCTTGCTTCTCTAATTAATCTTTCTACCCCAAGACGTAGGGGAATTGCCCCCTCCTCCAACAATTGGCGATAATATTTAGTCTTAGCCAGATGAAGGGTTGTAATAAAATTTGTTAAGTCTTCTTTTGGCAGTTCCGCAGATTTATACTGCTCAATATAAAAGCGAATACGCTCTTTTCCTCCTGATATTGCCAGTAATTCCCCATAAAAGTTGACTGACCAATGCCAATCTAATTTGGCAGCAGCAAAAGCACTATTAAACGCGATACGATGACCGTTTTTTTCTGTTTCTGCCATTGTTCCATCTACATCAAAAATTAACGCTTTGAGTTTGGTCATAATCTCGATCTTGGTTACAATTAGAGTAATTTAGCAAAAAAGATTGGCCTCCAAGACTGTTGACTTTTTTCTTTTTTACTGCTATAGAAATAGATACAGAATTATGTAGCTGTATGTTACCGAGCAAGGCGATCGGCAAAACGGTAGACTCGATCAGAGAAAATAATAACCAAGACTTTTCTAACTTGATGCCCAGACCTGGTTGGCATAATATGGCGGGCTTTTTGCTAGTATTCCTGTGCGGAAGTGGTAAGTAATAAGTACTGATTGATAAGGTTTTAACTCCTTTTTAACTAGAGATAAGTTAATTTACGCCCCAGTCTACTAGTGAACTAATATCTGCGATCTACACTTACTAATCACTTAGTGAGCATCTACTAGCTATTGAAAAAATTCAGACTAATTACGTTTTGTAAGTAACAAGGAGAGGCTGGAAATTCATTCTATTAGCAATGAATCAAAGCAGTTTTTATGAGTTGTAGTAATCTATCTAATGCTAATGAAATTTTAACTAGTTACAAACAAGGTCAACGCAATTTTAAAGAGATTGAACTAAGAGAAGCAAACTTAAGTCAGGCTCACCTAAATAGTATTAATTTGGCTAAAGGAATACTTATTAAAATTAATTTCAAGAAAGCAAAACTTATTCATGCTAATCTAAATCAAGCTAATTTATCTCAAAGTAATCTAACTGAAGCGCAGCTAATTGAAGCGAAATGTTGTCAAACTAATCTAACTGCAGCATCCTTAATAAAAACCAATTGTAGTGGCGCAATTTTTAGTAGTGCTATTTTATCTCACGCAGATTTAAGTGATGCAAATTTAATTAGTTGTAGTTTTGTTTCTGCCGAATTGAAAAATACAAAACTAATTAGAGCTAATCTAACTGGAGCAAGTTTGACAGGGGCAATATTAACTCAGGCTGAACTAAGTTTTGCTATTCTATCTAGAGCCTTTTTAGTTAATGTCAATCTAACAGAAGCACATTGCAAAAATGCTAGTTTAATTTGTGCTTATTTACATAATGCTAATCTAAGTAAAGCTAACCTAGAAGGAGCAGACTTAAGTTTTGCTGATTTAAGAGGAGCTAATTTAAGTTTTACCAATTTGAGTAGAGCTAATTTAGATGGAGCGAATCTTCAAGGTGCCAATCTTCAAGGTGCAGATTTAGCCCAAGCAAGTTTAGCAGGAGCAGACTTAAGTAATGCTAATTTGCAACAAGTAACTTTAGCAAAAACTAATTTAATCGGTACTAATTTGCTCAATGCTAATTTAGATAAAGCAAATCTATCTCAGGCAAATCTATCTCAGGCAGGGTTATTATTTACTAACATGAGAGAAGCTAATTTAAGGGAAGCAAAGTTAACAGGAGCTAATTTGATTGGAGCAAACTTATTGCAAGCCAATCTATTTAAAGTATCTTGGTCAGCAACAATTATGCCTAATGGTCAAAAAGTAGACTAATTGGTAATTAAGTAGCTGAACGCAATTAAATATAAGATAGATAGCGTTTTATTTCTCCCCTGCTTCCTCTGCCCCTCTGCTCCCTCGGGAGCATGTCAGTTTTGTAAGAACATTTGAACTGTGTAGATAATTCGTCGGTTGTAACCAGCAGTTCTTCATGGTTTAGTTCATTTGTATCGACATCTTTGACATGCTCCCGCTCCCTCTGCCTTCCCTCATTTTATAATTAATTACACCCACCTACTTAAATGGGTTAAACTTAGAGCTAACACAGCTTATATTTGCGATCGATTATCAAAATAACGAGAGCATCTGGACTCCAGGGAATCTCACTAATTATAGTAGTTTTCATTGCAGTAACTAAATTCCTGAAATTCAGATGCTGTAAGAACTACCACAATTATTAATTAAGTTCAGTTTTTACTATATATATTTGAGCGGTAATTACGAAGAAGTAATTCACGTTTAGTTTATCTTATCGTACAGTTAGATCATTGCTTTACTAGTAAAGATTTTCTATCTTGTTAGGTTAAAAAAGTAAGATAGACTAACTGATAGAAAGATGAGACACAAACGGCTTCGTAATTACTTTTTTATATTATGTATCTTTTAATATCTTTACTAGATCGATATCTTCTTAAAGAGATAATTGTATTTTTCTTATTTAGTGTTGGTTTATTTTCTTCCTTAGGAGTAACTTTGGGCACTATCTCAGATTTAGCCTATAAAGTTACTGAATATAATTTACCAATTAAGACTGCTATTGAAATTTTTTTGCTTAATATTCCTGAATTTGTTGCCTATGCCTTGCCCATATCAGTATTACTAGCAACTTTATTAACTTATGGCTCTCTTAGTAATAATAGTGAATTAATTGCTTTGAGAAGTGTTGGTATTAGTATTTATCGTTTAGTTATTCCTGCTTTTTTATTTGCTTTTTTTATTACCAATATTACGTTTTTTTTTAATGAGTTTGTTGTTCCTGTAGCCAATGAAAAAGCGACTATTTTACAGCAAAGATATATGCAAACATATTTATTTAACCTACAAAAACAAAATTTGATTTATCCAGAATATAAAACTATTACTCAAGAACAAAAATATCCCAAAAAAAGGATCAAAAGGTTATTCTATGCTCAAAGATTTGATGGTAAAAAAATTCACGAATTAACTATTCTTAATTGGTCAGAATATACTCTAACTAAAATTATTACTTGTGAAACTGCTCAGTGGAATGAGCATAAAAATGTGTGGGATTTATTTCAGGTTGAAATAGAAGACTTAGACAATAGAAATACTAAATACTTTAATCATCAACAATTTCCTTTTCCTCAAGCTCTCTTAGCCTTTGCCAAACAAGATATAGATTTATTTGAGATGAATATTTTTCAAGTTCAAAATTACTTAGATATTCTTAAGGTTAGTGGAGATAGAAAAAAAATTTTATTATTTCAAGTCCGTATTCAACAAAAGATAGCTTTTCCGTTTATTTGTTTAGTTTTTGCTTGTATTGGCTCTATGGTGGGTATTAACTCTCAACAGATAAATAGAGCCAGAGGTTTTGGACTTTGTATCTGTATAGTTTTTAGTTATTATCTACTTGCTTTTTTGATGGGAGCTTTAGGTTTATTAGGAACTTTGTCTCCTTTTCTTGCAGCTTGGTTGCCTAATTTCTTTGGTTTTACGATAAGTGGATGGCTCTTAATTCAAGAATAAGCAATCCTCGTCCTAAGCTGTCACGTATTTAATTTAACTGTTGTGGCTGACTAGGGGACTGAGGGAAGAGGAGACTGGGAGAAGATTTGACTGTTTTTTGCCTAATTCAATAATATGCAGTTTAAACGCACATCAGCTTATATGTTTTGCCCTATACCGAAATCTTTTACTACTTTCGAGAATTGGTATCAATCTTGCACGACTACTTAAGTTGTGTATAACAGAGAGTCAAGGTAAGATATAATGATTAGATGATAAAGGCTCATAGCTCAGGTGGTTAGAGCGTTGCGTTGACATCGCAAAGGTCGCTGGTTCGAGTCCAGTTGAGCCTATATTTCTGAAACTCCCTTATAATCTGCAACTTAACGCTCAAACCACTGAGCTAACTAAGTAAAAACAAATTGGGATTTACTAGTTGTCCCCAAATAAAAACCACCTATCTATTATCATTAACTAGCAATTCTGTCAAATCAGCTGTTTCTCTAGTCATCATATGTAATACTATGTATAACTTGTATATATTTTGGGTTCAGAATAGAAAGAGAATGAGCGTAAATTGGTGGAAAGTTTTAACCAAAATCAGTTAATAAAATTCCTGGATTATATTGGCGACAGTCCCTAAAGCAACTATAAACTATTAGTTCTAATCTGGTGTTCACTCCCTACTTTCTTTCAGGATGTTCATCAATAGAAGTATCACCTAATTGATTAATTTGCTCGATCAATTGATATAAACGCCCCAGACTTTTTTGATTAAAATAGAAAACTAAACGAGGCAAGTTAATAGTTTCATCATGATTTTCTGCGGATAAAGCTGAACTTTTGCTTATTTTTCCTTGGCTGAGAATATCACTAAAATCTTGATTAAGTTGTTCGACTACTTCATCGCTCAACTGAGAATTTAGACGCATTACGAATTTTTGACCAACATAACGGCTAGAGTGATAGACACGATAGAAATTTCTAATTGTGTTGCAAGCAACATCTAATTTATCTGTAATGGTATAAAGACTAGGATCTTCAGCACTAACTAAACCTCTAGCTACCAGATATTTACAAATATAATTATTCCAAGAATGCCAATAATCGCCTCCTGGTCGATCGATCAAAACTAGAGGTGCAGGGCCATATTTACCAGTTTGACATAAAGTTAAAGTTTCAAAAGCTTCATCCTGAGTACCAAAACCCCCAGGAAAAAGAGCAATCGCATCACTTTCTCGAAGGAAAAATAATTTGCGAGCAAAAAAGTATTTAAAGTTAATTAATTTGTCATCGCGATCGATAAACTTATTGGCACTTTGTTCGTAAGGCAATCTAATATTGAGACCAAAGGAATTACCCTGACCTGCACCTTCATTGCCTGCCTGCATAATACCACCTCCCCCACCAGTAATCACCATAAATCCTAGCTGGGTGACGCAGTGAGCAAAGTCAACTGCCATTTTATACTCTGGAGTTGTAGCAGATATTCTGGCTGAACCAAAAATAGAGATTTTACGGATGTGGCGATAAGGATAAAAAACCTTAAACCCTTGTTCTAGGTCTTCTAAAGATGATGTTAATATTTTCCAATCGAGACGGTCTGTTTTTCTTTCGGCAATTTTTAGTAATACTGCTAAAGCCTTCTGAATTAAATCGAGGTTTTCTTCTGTTGATAACCCTTCAATAATCTCCAATATATTTTTGTCGCTCGGGGACTCTTGTTGATTTTGAGATGGAGATAAACCCATATATCTCAGTAATAGCCTTTAAAGTTAGCTAATTTAAAGCTGTACTCATATTTTATAACTCAAAAGTAAATTTTCTTAGCAAAAATAAACCCAGCCTCACCATTACTTTAACAGAGATGGGCTGAAGCTGTTTTAAACACTAAATTTGTTATTAGCTATCGTTTATTGGTTTAAATTCGTAATTCAGTAGGGGCAAATAGACATTCCCCCTTACTGAATCTTTAATTCCTGATTGTTATTTTTGGCACAGATTTAAATAAACCCAAGCTGATAATACTCTCTTCCTATAGAAATCAGGAATTATATGTGAGGATATACAAACGACCAGAAACCAATGATATTATCCCGCTTGACGGGATAAAAGGCGTTTGGCTACAATACTCTCACACACCGAATAGAACTGCTCTTCTAGCTTAAAGATATTTCTCCAAGGTATTAGCTAAAGTCGTTTTAGGTACTGCTCCTACTACCATATCTACACGCTGACCTCCTTTAAAAATCATCAATGTAGGAATGCTACGAATACCATATTGACTGGCGACTTGAGGGTTTTCATCCGTATTGAGTTTGACTACTTTAATTTGTCCGTCGTATTGTTCTGCAATTTCTTCGACAACTGGTGCCACCATACGGCATGGTCCACACCAAGGAGCCCAAAAATCAACGAGAACGGGAACATCGGAATCTAAAACTTCTTCTTTAAAGCTTGCATCTGTTACTGTGGCAGTTGCTGACATGCCTATATATCCTTACTTAGCAATATTTCTTTTAGTACTAACAGATTTTACCATAGTGAAAACTAATCTAAGGCAAATTAGGTTTATATCTAGCCTTAAACAAACTTATTACTGAATAAGCCCACTTTACAATATATTTTGTTATGATTCTAGGCGAAAAACTATCTTCAAAAGAAAACCGCCCGTGTCAATAGCGGGCGGAGTGTGGTGTGAGGAGTGAACGGAAACATTTGTCTCCGCCTTCTTCATTGTAAGTTCAGAACTTTTATTTTGCCAGGGTTACGCAGGTAGTTTTACAGAGAAATTATCTTTTTCTTAACAAAAAATTTATTATTTCTCTATTAATTTGTAATTAATGTAAACTCGAAGTACTCCAGTAATATTTTTTTACTACAGTATGAACTTGCCAATCTGAAGATATTTGCGGATAGTCTAAGCGATAATGTCCTCCTCTACTTTCTGTACGGAAAACAGCACTAGAGAGAATTAAGTAGGCAATATTAAGTAAATTAAGAGTTTCAGTGTAGAATCTAATCTGTAATTCAGCTTGAGCAGAATTGAAGTTAAGCTGATGGTTAGGAGATATTGCTAAAACGTATTTACTTAAAGGTAAAGAAGTTAGTTGAGAGTGCCAAGCTTGCACTTGAGCGATCGCCTTTTTTAAGACAACTTCCGTTCTACAAATACCGGCACTTTGCCATACCAACACTGGTAAATCATGGCGAATTTGAGCTATTTGTTCTATCTGCCCAGGCCAATTTTCTTCCTTAATATTAATTAATTCATATTTAGTTACAAATTGAGCAGAGGGAATTGCTAGTTTAGATAGTTGGGCTGCATAAACAACGCATTCGAGTAAAGAATTACTAGCTAAACGATTAGCACCATGAACCCCTGTACTGGCAGTTTCCCCTACAGCATACAACCCTGGAATAGAAGTTCTATTCATTCGATCTACCTCTATGCCTCCCATCCAATAATGGGCAGCAGGGGCAACAGGAATTGGTTCATTAAATAAATCTACGCCGTATTGCTGGCAAACACGGATGATATTAGGAAAGCGATAGCGAATTTTCTCGGCTGGTATTGGTCTTAAATCAAGATAAACATTAGTTTCACCAGTTTTTTGCAGATGAGTAAAAATGGCTCGACTGACAATATCTCTGGGGGCTAATTCTCCATTGGGATGGTAGGCAAAAGCAAAACGAGTCCCTTCTTTATCGACTAAATGCGCCCCTTCTCCTCGTACTGCTTCACTAATTAGAAATCGCGGTGCGCCTGGTTTGGTTAAAGCGGTAGGGTGAAATTGGACAAATTCTAAATCTCTGACAATTGCTCCACTGCGCCAAGCCATAGCTACCCCGTCTCCTGTACTGACGGGAGGATTAGTAGTTTGAGAGAAAACTTGTCCACCACCACCTGTAGCTAAGACAACTGCTGAAGAGCTAATCCAGCTAATTTTTTGTTGATGTAAGAGGCTAATTCCCTGACAACGACCAGTTTCTTCGTTAAGCCATAAATTGAGAGCGAAAGCTTGAGAAATAACTTTAATATTAGGTTTTTGCAGTACTTGTCCGGTGAGGGTAGTAACGATCGCTTTACCTGTAGTATCGGCTGCATGGAGTACTCTAGGACGAGAATGGGCAGCTTCTAGAGTCATAGCCAACTTACTGTTGTGTCGATCGAAGGCTACTCCCATATCTACTAAAGACTCGATCGAACTAGCTCCATGATCTACCAGGAATTTTACCGCAGCGCGATCGCACAAACCAGCACCAGCTTTTAAAGTGTCCTCCAAGTGCAATAAAGGAGAATCATCTGAGTTAATAGCTGCTGCAATACCACCTTGCGCCCATTTACTAGCTCCCGTTTTGAGTTTATCCTTAGTAACTAGTCCTACAGAATAGTTACTAGGTAAACACAAAGCTGCGTAGAGACCAGCAGCACCAGAACCTATTACTAATACATCGAAGTGAGAATATTCTTTCAATTTACATCGCTTTCTGAAACTATGTTGGATTTAATCATGACATAAATTAAAATGCTTGTACAAAGCTAATTTTTCCAGAAATAAAGTTTAACTAACATTAGTTCCAGACTGAATTAACGCGCCCTTCAGGCTAAAGTGACGAGTAATAAGTAATAGGGAGTTTGAGCCACATAAAACTTTTATTTCTTTCAATTTCGAGCATTTTCTGACATGATGTTGGGTTAATGATGACATAAATCAAAATTCTTGTACAAAGCTAATGATCGATAAACCTGAGTCTAAAACACTTTTTTCTATCTTAATTTTTTTGCGTCATCTCGCTCGGTGGAGAACTTGGTTTTTCGCTACATCTTTATTAGTACTCTCTTTACAAGGATGTAGCAACACAACCGAATCTAACCCTACTCCCAAAACTGAAAAGAAAAATTTAGAATGTATAGCTCCTGCCAAACCAGGGGGAGGCTTCGATTTAACTTGTCGGCTTGCAGCTAATTCTCTGCAAAAATCTAATTTGATTGAACAGCCAATGCAAGTCAACTATCTACCAGGAGGCATTGGGGCAGTAGCTTATAACAATATAGTCGGCACTCGCCCAGAAGATAGCAACGTAATTGTAGCAGCAAGTACTGGTTCTGCTCTTAATCTTGCTCAAGGTAAGTTTGGCGAATACGACGAAACTGCCGTGCGTTGGTTAGCTGCTCTTGGTGCTGACTATGGGGTTGTGGTAGTTAAAGCTGACTCCCCCTGGCAAAATTTAGCTGATTTGATGCAAGCTTTAAAAGAAAATCCCGATCGGGTTGTATTTGGTGCTTCTGGCTCGATCGGCTCTCAAGACTGGATGAAAGCAGCCTTATTGGCTAAAGCTGCGGGAATAGACCCCAAACAGATGCGATTTGTCGCTTATGAAGGTGGTGGAGAGGCACTAGTATCAGTTTTAGGAGGTCAAACAGGGGTATGTCCTTGCGATCTTTCGGAAATGAAAGGACAAATAGAAAGTGGTAATTACAGAATTCTGGCAGTACTCGCAGATGAAAGGGTAACTGGTGAATTTAGTGAATATCCTACGGCGAAAGAGCAAGGCTATGATGTTACCTGGGCAGTTTGGCGAGGCTATTATCTACCCCCCAATATCCCCGAAACGGAATATAAATGGTGGGTAGATACAATGACCAAGCTAGTAGAAACCCCTGAATTCAATCAAGAATTAACTGAGCGGGGTTTGTTTCCCTACACCAAAATTGGCTCCGAATATGAAAACCTAGTTAAAGAGCAGGTGAAAGACTTTAGAGCATTAGCTCAAGAAGTAGGATTAAGTAAATGAGCGAGAGAATTTTTGCAGCAGTAATGTTTCTCTTGGCTATATACTATGGTTTTGAGGCATATACTCTTCAAGTTTCCTTTACCTACGATCCTTTAGGACCAAGAGCTTTTCCCCTTTTACTGTCTATACTTTTGGCAGTTTTTAGTTTATTGGTTCTTTGCTCACCCCAAGAGCAAGAAATACATTGGCCTAAAAATAGGCTTTTAGTCAAGACGGTTTTAGTTATAGCGACTTTAGTAGGTTATTCTCTCACCTTATTTGGGTTGGGCTTCATACTGTCTACAATTATTGCTATTGGTCTTTTAGCACTTCTATTTGAAGCTACTTGGGTGCAAAGCCTACTGGCAGGTGTTTTTTTAGGGTTAATATTTTACGGTTTGTTTGGGTGGCTATTACATATTCCCCTTCCTTCTCCTTCTTGGTAAAGGC
>JBFRWE010000366.1:0-31263 GCA_051439345.1 Xenococcaceae cyanobacterium | reverse complement strand
CGATCGCCCTCGGCTACTTGATAATAATCATCAACTCTAATCGAACCATTACTGTTTAAATCAACAATCAAGTCATAACCACTCTTTCTGGTCGTAAAGTCAGATACTTTGTAGTCGGATAAGTCTAGGGTATCTTTACCGTTAGAACCTTTAATAATATCATCACCAGTGGATTTGCCTTGACTGTAGCCACTGAAAATATTAGCTGAACTATTAGCAAAAATCTCGTCGTCACTGCTAGAGTTAACTACATTTTCTATATTTACCTCGTCAGCTATTACTGTCCCAAAGCGAGATGTTGTGTATTGTCCAGAACCAGCATAAGGACTATAAGAATTAGCATTATAAGCATTTTGAGTAGTTAAAATTCCTCCCATCCTCAAGTCAAAACGATAGCCAGAATTATCAAATTTTAGTTTAGAGAAATCTAACGTATCTGTACCGCCCGTATCCCAAATTGCTAGTTTTGTAGCTCGATTTTGCGTACCCCAGTTTCGAGTTCCATCAGAAAAAGCATAAACTTGATTAAAGGAATAATTGGTATTGCTATGATTGTAGTTTTTATTAGCCCCATAAAGATACTGCAATGCTTTAATATCGTAAGGCATGATAGTACTAGCTCCTGCCCCACCATCGTTGTAAGTCATTACGGTATTGGTGTTGTTATCTTGACCATCAGCTAAGAAAGGAGGGTCTCCCGAACCATCACCGTTATAGTCACCAGGATGCTTTAAGCCAAGACCATGAAGCGTTTCGTGAATTATTGTTTCGTAGCCATAACTTCCCTGACCAGATTGAAAACCTCCGCCACCGTCGTTTACATCTTCTTTATTTGATAGATGAACATCACTAGCAATAGCCCCATAATTACCAGGATAATAGGCATAGGCATAGCCACCGCCCATATCTGTTAGCTGGTAACGAATTTGACCATAACTATTCCGTGAATCTTCTACTTCTACAAATTTAAGGTCAATGTATGGTTCAATATTTTGCAAAATTTGACGGACGTTACGCTTAATTCCTTCACTAACTTCCGATACCCGTTCGTCTCCATAGTAAGAGTTAGGAACATCATCGTCATAAAAACTATAGGTAATAGTTTTATTTCCACCTACGTTCCACTTTTCACCACTAAGAAGTGTATCTATAGTTTTTTTATCTATGGGAAAATTACTTACATCTGAAGCTGCAGCAGCTAATGACGAGGTATCAGCAGTCAAATTATTAAGGTTATTATTAGCAACAAAATCAGAACTAGATATCCCACAACAATAGAGACAATCACATCTAGGTGCATTGAGAGAAGTATTTACTTCTTCTGGAGAAGTGCCAATCCAACCAAAACTTTGATTAAGCTGAGAATTGCGGTTAAGAATATCGCTAAGATCTGAAGACTTATTATTTTCTAGGTCAGCATTCAGTAATTTATCTGCATCTAACTGCTGAACTACATTATTACCTAGCCTAGTAATATCGTTACCCATTAAATTCCTTTTTTTGATTAAAGCCTAAGTATAAATACTTTCATTTTATTGTTTAATAAGTTACAAACTAGGGACTAAGACAATTATTTTTACGTAAAAATACTAGTATTTTGATATTCTGATAACTTCAAGCATAAAAAAAGGAAAAAGAGCTTTTTTACTACCTTTTTCTCCTTTTTTATGCGCAAAATATAACCTAAGTTAAGTAGGTTGAGTTTGGAAATCTAGATCGGAAAGACCAATTTTTTGACCGCTAGGATTGGATACAGCATCGTCAGTAGAGAAATATTTAATTTCGAGAGAAGATACCTCGGTGCTACCGAAGCTGATATTAATATTGCCTCCCTCACTATAACTGTCAGCACCTTCATTGCCTCTGCCTTCAAAACCTTTCATATATGGTTCATTATCAGTCATGACATTACTTCCTGTCTGTATATCTAAACCTGACATATTTCTGATATTGACTCCGTCAGCATAGATTTCGACTCCATCGTCAAAAGTCTTACCGTTAGATTGATCTACGTCTAGTATTTTGAAGTTTAAACCCGTTACAGCTTTGTTAAAGTTTAGGTTTAGTTTAATTAGATCGTCAGGATTGTCTTTGGCGTTATCAAATCCCAAAGATAAATATCCTTTATGATTGCCCAATGTGTCGTCATCAAAACTGACATAGTCTTGACCACCATAAGGGTTAAAATTACCGCCATCGGTAACAATTTTCCAATCGACAGTTGCTGTTACGCCATTACCTAAATTAAACTTAGTACCTTTGGCTACCGCACTCTCATCTGTTAAGCCCTGGTCTTCCCAAACTAAAGAACCATTAACGGGATTAGGATTGGGGTCGGGATTGGGGTCGGGGATAGGATTACTACCTGATGTTTCAATCTTTAGTCGCTCGCCCTCGGCTGCTTGATAATAATTATCAACAGTGATCGAACCATTACCGTTTAAATCAATAATGAGGTCATCACCACTCTTTCTGGTCGTAAAGTCAGACACTGTGTAATCTGATAAATCAAGGGTATCTCGACCGTTAGAGCCTTTAATAATATCATCACCAGTGGATTTACCTTGACTGTAGCCACTGAAAATATTAGCCGAATTATTAGCAAAAATCTCGTCGTCACTGCTAGAGTTAACGACATTATTAATCGTGGTGTCATAGGCGACAAAAGTGCCTCTAGAGGTGGCTTGGTAATTTTTGCCATCACCGCGAGCTTCATAGGTAGTGTCAAGATAAGCATCTTGAGAAGTAATAACACCACCTCCTCTAATGTCAAAACGATAACCAGAACTATCAAACTTGAGCTTAGAGAAATCAAAGGTATCTTTACCGCCACTATCCCAGAGTGTCTGTTTGGAATTACCGTTTGTATTGCCAAAAAACTGACCACCGACAGTATACTCATCAATCTTGGCAAATTCATAGGTAGTGTCACCCTGATGATATTCCGCAGCACCATAGAGATACTGCATGGCTCTGATATCGTAAGACATGGGTGTTATCGTCCCAGAATAGTTTGGGGTATATCTAAGACGGTTATAGGAAAGTATTGAATTATTGCTGTTGTCGTCAGCATTAGGGAGAAACTCTCCTGATTGACCACCAGTACTAGAGCCATTGTAGTTCCCTGGGTGTTTAAGGTCTAAAGCATGGAGGGTTTCATGAACTAGAGTTTCGTAACGATAAGAACCTGGTCCTGCGTTAAAATCAGAAGTCTTACTAGGATTGAAATGAATGTCACCAGCTTTAGGAGAAGTTTGATATTTATAAGGAACTTTAGTGTATGCAGTAGAGGGACCATCAGAAAACATATAACGAATTTGACCATAGTTGTTTTCTGTATCGGATACTTCTACAAAGTCAACATCGATATATCTTTCCAAGCTTTCTAATATATCTTGGAGATAACCCTTCATCTCGTCTGTTATAGGTTTAACATTACCTTCGCTTCCGTAGTAACTTCCACCATCAAAAAAGCTATAAGTAATGGTTTTACTAGTCCATTTAGCTGGATAGATTAGAGAGTCAATTTCATTTCGTCCTGAATAAGAAACTGTAGTTACGTCTCCAGAATCAGCATCAAATAGAGATGTATCTGTATCAAAGTTATTGATTATTTCATTGGATTCATCTAAATCAGGCATCACTGCCCCACAACATTCAGGACAATCACAGCCCGATGAAGACAGAGAAGTCTGTATTTCTTCTGGAGAAGTTCCAATCCATCCAAAACTTTGACTAAGCATAGAATTCTGCCCTATCAAATTTTGAATGTTAGAAGAGTACCTTGCTAAAAAATCAGCTTTAAGCTCTTGGTTGATATCTAACTGCTCAACTATTTTATCACCTGAATTTATCAGGTCTTTTTCTTGAGAAGTTTCAGTCAGATCGAGCTCTTGAGTGAGTTGGGAATTACCCTTAATGATATCGCTAATATCCCGAAAATCATTAGATTCAAGATCTTGGTTAAGCAACTGGTCTTTTTCTAACTGCTCAACTACATTGCTATCCAAACTTGAACTATTCTTACTCATTAAATTTTTTTTCTCACTGAATTATTCGTATATATACTAATAAAATAAGGTTTTGAAAGTTACAAACTAGGGACTAAGCAGTAAATTTTGAGCAAATACTAAGTAAAAATACTCATAAAGTACGTTAGAGATATTTTGAATCTCTAATAATTGAATCTTATTCTCAATAGTGATTTTTTATTCGCAATAAGCAATTTTGTGCTAGGATTACATTATCAATAAGCCGAGATTTAATGAGAACAAGAGGATAACACTAAAATTATGTCTACTACACAAGGGTTGGTACTTTCTTTTGGTGAAGTTGGAGAAAACCCAATATTATTAGAAAAAACCGTTACTGAACCAGTTTGTGAAGGATTAAATATTGCTTTAGCTAGTTTCCAAGCATTATATCTACAATACCAAAAACATCATTTTGTTGTGGAAGGAGCAGAATTCTATTCTTTACATCAATTTTTTGAAGATGGCTATGATGCTACCAAAGGTCATGTTCATGACTTAGGAGAGCGTCTCAACGGATTAGGTGGTGTTCCTGTAGCTAGTTTCTCTAAGCTGGCTGAATTATGCTGTTTTGAGCCAGAAACAGACGGCATCTATGATTGTCGCCAAATGGTCAAAAATGATTTAGCTGCCGAACAAGCGATAATTCAAATAATCCGTCGTCTAGCAGCCCAAGCAGAAAGTTTAGGCGATCGCGCTACTCGCTATATGTACGAACAAATCTTACTAGCAACCGAAGAAAGAGCCTATCATCTGGATCATTTCCTTGCCGAAGATAGCTTAACTTTGGGATTTATCAACAATTAAAACCCAAAAAATTAGAACTAAAAAGAGGTGGGTAAGAGTCCCACCTCTTTCTATTTTAGACACAAATTAGTTTTATTTCTTAAGATGGCGATACAAAAATCCACTTAGACGATCGCCAAACCATGGCCAGGTTATAACCACAAAGCCGATCATGCCCAGTTTGACGAATAAAGGAGCAAGAGGGAAACTAAACGCAAAAATCAACCCCCCCAGTATCATGAAAGACTGAACTCCTATTTCATCTGGCATTAGAGTAGCAAGAAACATAACTACACTACCAGCAAATAACCCAAAACAAGCTACGATTGCACCCATAATTATATTTTTTAGATCAGAATCAATTGATAATTTGGCAGACTTTATATTAAGTAATTGCTATTGCTTACTTAAATTAGAGGTTAACTCTAAATAATAAAAATTTGATTAATTCAAACTATATAACATTATTAATTAAAAACAAAAAAAAATTTACTTGTTTGCCAAATAAATGATTAAATCAAAGTCAGACACATTATTAAGGAAAAAACATTATTTTTTAATCTCAAAATCAGCATAAAAGCTTTATTATAACTATTTATTGGCTAAAATTAGCGAATTTTTTGGTGAGAAACCCTAAGTAAAATTTTGTTTCAATTAAATTATACTATGGCAGTTTTCACATTGGTGAAGTAAACTTCAGTCAACTCTCCGTTAGAGAAATCCTCAATCATTTGCGAAAATAACTTTTGCCTTTACTCTTTTCAAATGTTCATGACTTAAACAGGATTACTATCTGTGTAATTTAAATGTGCATTAGCTTATATTGATTATATTTATCAATTGAATATTATTGATTTATGAGACTCTCACTCTTCAGTAACTTTATTTATGCTCAAGTCTAGTTTTGAGTTATTTGAATTGCTTGATTAGATGCTCTCCTACTCTTAATGCGTTGGCAATAACTGTTAGTGCAGGACTTACGGCTGCACTGGAAGGAAAGAAACTGCTATCAACTACATAGAGATTATGGATATCGTGAGTACGACAGTTAAGATTTAATACTGAGGTTTGAGAATTTTCGCCAAAACGACAAGTACCGCATTGATGTGCCACAACTTGAATAGGTACGCTTCCATAAGGATGAATACCGCGAGACTGCTTATCTGTAGTTTTGAGGACTTCTTGCCAAAGATATAAGAGGCGATCGTGTGCTTCTAAGTTATTGGCAGTATAGTTTAGATATATTTTCTCCCCTTTAACATCAACGCGATTATTTGGAGCTGGTAAATCTTCTGTTTGTAACCACCATCCCAAAGAACGTTTTGCTAACTGCTTTAAACCAAATCCTGGCATCCATTTAGCAGCAACCGATAAAATTGGTGGCGACTCGGAAAAAATTACGTCTTGCAGAATTCCCCCCGAATCTTGAATATGACCCATGGGATAGGGAAAATCTCGATCGCCCCAGTAAAAATCATTGATGTAGATAGTACGTTGAAATAATCCAGAATTAGGCTGAGGAGATTGCTGTAAAATTACTGTCATTAAATGTGTCATCAAATTGCGTCCCACTAAATCGGAACTATTAGCCAGTCCTTGGGGATGTTTTTCATTAGCAGATCGCAGCAATAAGGCAGCAGAATTAATCGCACCACAAGCAAGTACGACTATATGCCCCATAAATAGATAAGATTGTCCGTTAATAGTGGCTTCAACCGCTTTAACTTCTGTTCCTGTAGGATTAGTATGCAAAGCCACAACTTTAGCTGAGGTTTTTAAAGTAACATCATAACCAGCACGTATGGCAGGACTAACTCCTGTATCTTCTGAATCCGTGCGTCCTTCATCACCAATACCAATGGGTAAGTAAGCTGGATGTAGTCCATGTTTAGATAAGCGATCGCTAATTTCTTGGACTTGAGGTAGGCGATCGACTGGTGGAAGGGGATAATCTTCGCTTCTTGGGGGTTCTGTAGGGTCGTCACCAGCCTTACCATGAGCGCGATAAAGTTTTTCGGCTTCGGTGTAATAAGGTTCAAAATCCTGATATTTTAAAGGCCATTCAGGGGAAATTCCATCTTGATGTTGCACAAGTTCAAAATCTCGTTCCCTGAGACGCAATAACGCTCCACTATAAATTTTAGTATTACCACCTACACAATAACTAGTTTGGGGCTGAAATGGCTCTCCTGCATTATCATACCAATTCTCTGGAGCATGATAATCTTCTTTCTTAAATACTTCTACTTCCACTAACTCGGAACTTTCTTTCTCGGTAAACTCTCCTCGTTCTAAAACTAGAATTTTTTTGCCAGCTTCTGCTAGTTTGCGAGCGATCGTGCCTCCCCCCGCACCAGTGCCAACAATAATTACATCGTAGAATCGATCGTCAATAATCATGATTAGTTAATAGTTGATTGTTGATTATTCAATACTGATTTTTTGCCTGTTTTGTCTTCTTTACTAGTTCAGGTTATTTTCTTTTCCATTAATAGATCGCCATCATCGAGATGACCAATGTAGACAAAACCAGCTTTTTGATAGAGTTTTCCAGCCGTTTTATTAGTCGGTTTGTGCATAGTATGAATACGCTTTGCACCTAACTGTTTAATTTCTTCAATGACAAGATTTAAAGCTTTTTTTCCATAGCCTTGACCTTGAAAATTTTTATCAATCATGAATCTAAATAGCCAATATAGTTCTGGATCGGGAGGGTCAACCTCCACACAAAAAGCCAAAAAACCAATCACTTTTTGCTCTTTATAAACTGCTCTTAATTGATAATGGGGTTCAAACTTAGATTCAGCAATTGAAGCTACATTGGAAGCCACAGTTCCCTCTTGTTCGGGATATAAAGATAGATCTATACAGTCAATCCAATTATCTTTAGTTACCTCTTTAAGCTTGATTGCCATATTTTACAGTTGTCAAAGTTTTTCTACTTGATTATTGCCATATATAGATAAGAACGAACAAAATAATCCAAATAACATCGACAAAATGCCAGAATAAAGAGGTTGCCTCCACACCGAATTGTCCTTTTTCATAATTATCAGGAAGAAGAGAACGAATCAGCATAATTCCTTGAAGTAGTACCCCAGTAAAAACGTGTAAACCGTGAAAACCAGTTAGCAAATAGAATGTTCCCCCGAAAACACCAGAAGAAAACCCAAATTTTAAACTTTGCCACTCTACTGCTTGTCCATAAAGAAAATAGCTACCCATTGCCATAGTTAGCAGCCAAAAGAAGCGAAATCCCCAGAGATTTTTGTCATGAAGATAACGTTCGGCAATGTAGATAACAAAACTACTAGAAACTAAAATAACAGTATTAATAGCAGGTTCTCTAACTTCAAGCCCCTCTACACCAGGAGGAAGCCAGTCAGAAGTTGTGGTTTTATAAACAATAAAGCCAGCAAAAAAACTGAGGAAAATAACACTTTCAGAAAGCAAGAAGATAACAAAGCCAAACATACTATTGCCTGCTTCATCATGTTCGTGTTCTTGTGCTATTACATGGCTAGAGTGAGGTAATTTGTCTTGATTGATAGCGCGATCGAGAGTAGTCATATATTTTTGCTAGTTAATAGTTAATGTGTTAATTGCGGTCATCTCTTATCTCCCCTACTTTCTTTCAACCTCCCATATTCTCTGTCAATGGTTCTGATTTCCCGTATCCATAAGGTTCAGAAACAATAATGGGTATTTCTTCAAAGTTTTCTACATCAGGAGGCGAAGACACCAGCCATTCCAAACCAATTGCCCTCCAGGGGTTATCTGGTGCTTGCTTACCAGCCATCCAAGCAGCAAAAACATTTACGAGGAAAGGGAGAGTAGACATACCCAATAAAAATGCACCAATACTAGCTAGCACATTCCAGAAAGCAAATTCAGGATCGTAGGAAGCAACTCGTCTGGGCATTCCCATCAAGCCTAAAGGATGCATAGGCAAAAAATTGAGGGCAGTACCAAGGAAGGTTAACCAAAAATGCAGCTTACCTAGCCCTTCGTAATACATTTTGCCTGTCATTTTGGGAAACCAGTGATAGATGCCAGCATATAATCCGAAAACAATTGCACCGTAGATGACGTAGTGAAAGTGTCCCACTACAAAATAGGTATTGTTGACGTGAATATCGATGGGAACAGACGAGAGCATAATGCCCGTAATACCAGCAAAAACAAAATTAATTAGACCCCCCAAAGCAAACAACATTGCCGTATCGAGACGAAGTTTACCGCCCCAAATTGTTCCTACCCAAGCAAATACCTTAATTCCTGTGGGTACGGAAATCAGCATGGTAGAAAACATAAATAGCATTCTCATCCAACCAGGCGTGCCACTGGCAAACATATGATGTACCCAGACAACTGCGCTTAATCCAGTAATGATTAGAGAAGAAATTGCTACTACTTTGTACCCAAATAATGGCTTACGGGCATAGACAGGAAAAACTTCCGAAAAAATGCCAAATACAGGCAAAATCATCACATAAACCGCAGGATGAGAATAAAACCAGAAAAAATGTTGAAATAAGACTGGATCTCCTCCTTGAGCGGGATCGAAAAAGGTAGTACCAAAACTTAAGTCGCACAGCAGCATCACCGTACCAGCAGTCAAAGCAGGTAGTCCAAACAGTTGAATAATTTGGGCTGCTAATACTGTCCACACAAAAACTGGCATTTTAAACCAACCCATTCCAGGGCAACGCATCCGTACGATAGTAGTCACGATATTGACTGCTCCCATAATCGAGGAAACGCCAGAAATCATTACTGCTAACAACCAGATAAATTCACCATTAAGCCATTGTCCGCTAGGATTTTGTGCGCTGACAGGAGGATAAGACCACCAACCTGCTTGTGCTGGGCCTCCAGGAACAAGGAAACTGAGAATAAATAAGCTCCCAAACACAGGAACCATCCAAAATGCTGCTGCGTTAAGACGAGGAAAAGCCATATCTCGCGCCCCAATCATCAGAGGAACTAGATAATTAGCAAATCCAGCCAAGACAGGAAACATCCAGCCAAACAGCATAATCGTACCGTGCATGGTAAACAGAGCATTATAGACCGTGCGATCGATTAAATCTGTTTCTGGGGTAATCAATTCTCCCCGCATAATCATGGCGAAAATGCCAGCAACTAAGAAAAAGAAAAAGGCTGTAACTATATACTGAATACCAATTACTTTATGATCGGTACTAAAGCTAAAATAGCGTCGCCAACTAAGAGGTTTTTCCTGGCTATGAGCCTCATTTGTGGGGATTTTGGGGACAGTTTGAGTCATTTTTGGGTGAGTAATTAGTTGGGGTGTTCTCTGGAAAGTCTGTACAGAAGTTAGTGGTCTTTTTTATTAGTTTTTACCTATTAACTAAATTAAGGATGATAATTCACCGTAGGTGCAGCAGCAGGAACAATAGTTGCCCAACCTGCTTTGGCTGATTCTTGTTCTCTTTCAGCATATTCACTAGCAGCTTGATTGGGGGCGAGAGAAGGGATTTTTTGAGTTGCTTCAGCTAGCCACTGTTGGTAATCTGCCATCGATTCCACTACCACATCTGCCTGCATAGCAGCAAAATACGTGCCACTATATTGAGAATCTCGCAAACGATATTTACCTGTACGAATGGGTGTAAATTCAAAGTCGATGTTTTGTTGAGGAATAATATCTTGTTTGACTCTAAAAGCAGGAATATAGAAACCATGAATGACATCGGGCGATCGCAAAATTAAATGAGCGCGACGATCGACAGGTAAATGAAGTTCAGTGCTGCTAATATTCTTTTCTGGATAACGGAAGATCCAAGCCCACTGTTTTGCCTCTACTTCGATGTTTGTCATGGATTCGGTGGCTTTATTTATCGGTTCGGCATAGGCAGGGGCAATCGCTTCTAGCCTATGCATATGAGCCATTTCCATCGGACCCCTGATAGACATCTTTGTATAAGTTTGATAGCTATATACAGCAATCCATAATACTAGGAAGAAAGGAATTGTCGTCCAGACAACTTCTAAAGTTATATTGCCTTCAATCGGAGGACCATCACTGAGATCGTATCTTCCTGTGCGATGAAAGATTACAGAATAGATGACCGTCCCCGTAACTCCCAGAAAAATAAATGTTCCCAGCGTGACTAAAAAACTAAATAAGTTATCTACTAACTGAGATTCGGCAGAAGCTTGAGGAGGCAGCCAGGAATAGGATAATTGACCAACCCAGATACTTATTATCCCTAAGGTTAGCGCGATCGCTGTTAACGTTGCACTCGTTTTGAGTTTCATCTTTTAACTCCGTACTTTATCTCAGTACAATATTAGGATTCTGTCCCGTGCGTAATAAATGCCCTGCCGTATTATGAACGCCAAATTCGGCAGCTAGTTGCGCTCCTAAAGTTCCATGCACATACATCAAAAACATGATGGCAAATCCAGCTAAGAGATAACGCCATCTTACTTGACGACTGATATCATTACGCCAAATATAGCGTTCAAAACCTCGCCAGACAGTCATAGCGACAATCATTGCTAATAGTAAAACACCTCCTATACCATGCCAGATCATTGTGTCCATTGCTCCCAAATTCCAAGCACTGTTGATATTTGGTGGCGAATCTACCAGAAGCATTTCATAGAATCCTGCCCCGACGGTAAAAAAGGTAATGATTGTTGCAGCCAACATGTTGTACCAACCTACATCAAAAAAGTTAGAACGGGTGGCAGAAATCGATAGATATTTGAACACTGGCTTGCCAAAAGGAAAGAAAACGCCAATAAGATCGAAGGCAATGGCGATAATAAATAGCCCTAGAGTTAAATGCACTAAGTTAGGATGAATTGGGATTGGGTACGGAAGTCCGTTAGTACCTAAATTTAATTGCTCGATCGTCTCACTGTACATTATAAAATTCCCTCCTTAGCTGCTTCGACGACTGGGACGGTATGTAGTCCATAAATCCAAACCAATTCATCACCAAGATATACCTGAAAAAATACTAGACAAGTTAAAAGCAACCCAATTCCTAAATAAGCCACAGGTATTCTGCGGGGATTTTGCGATCGAATTACATAACGCCAACCTGTAATCGCTGCAATGATCCCAGATAAAGACCAACCAATTAATGTATGCAGATCTAGTATGGGTTCAACAGCATCATAAGCAAGTGCTAAACCCGCTTCTATTTGTCCAAAGATAATGGCAATAAAAATAGAAATGGTGGCAACAAACATATTCCACCAACTAACTTCATACAGCTTGTGATTACGAGTTAGGTAGCCTGTGACATCGCACAAAAAAGCAAATAAAACCATCGCAATGACAAAATGCACCACAATCGGATGGATAGTATCAGGATAGGGCAAATTATGGTCATTAAGTGGGGGCAGTAAATTATCAAACATTGTATTCTCCATTACAAATACAAAATTGTGCGAACAGTTCAACGAAGTATCTGTAAATTCTGTTCAATAATGTATCTGTTTTAACTAAATCGAAGCCTGATTCGCTATTTTTAAATCATGAAATTGGACTGCTTTTTTCTTATATAATTGTCCAATTAAAATTAGGCTATCACCATTTTTACTAATATTTATTCTGCTTAATTCTATCTTTAGATATTGTCAAAATCAAGATGGGTATATATGACTAATAGCTATATATTGGTCTGACAAATTGTCATACTTTAATTTAGTAACTATAGTTACAAAATACTTGCTATTCTTATTTTTTAGAAGGGATAACAATTAACCATGGGCGTTATTAAAGCTAGCTAAAGCACTGATATAAAAGCAAAATTTTAGTGTTATCAGCAATATAATCTAGAAGAGTTGCTTTTGATTTAATATCTTTTTGAACATTTTTGGTCTGTTTTATTTTGTATGCTGAAAAATGGCATTTTAACTGAATATTTTATATCAGAAAAAAATGACCGAATTAAATTCGAGTGCATTTAATTGCAAGATTGATTTTATCAATGGACAATTAATAATTGGCAATGGACAATCGCTCATTAGTGAGAGGTTAAAAAAAATTTTTACCTGTCAACCCTCTTCGCTTTAGAAATATCTAATACCAATTCCCCAAAGTATTGCTACACATCGATCCCCGCGTCTCCGTATCAATCATCTGTAGCCAACTTAAATCGCAATGGTATAACTGTGAGATGTCCTCACTTGATGACCGCCGTCCATACTATCTGACGGAAGAGAGTTAAGATCACAAAATAACTTGCAAAGGAGTGAGGAAGTCTACTAGAGTTAGATGTTACTGGGTGTTAGAATTTATCAAGTGCGATCGCTATGTCTGCTGTTACAATTTCTCCTGTAAACTTAAACTTTCCTCTTACTGCTGTGGTAGGACAAGAAGCAATTAAACTTGCTCTATTATTAGCAGCAGTAGATCCGAATTTAGGAGGAGTAGCGATCGCTGGTAGGCGCGGTACAGCTAAATCAGTAATGGCGAGGGCGATTCATAGTCTTTTGCCCCCCATCGAAATAATCAAAGATTCTTTTTGTAACTGCGACCCAACTAAGCCAGAAGAGTGGGATGATGATATTCAGGTAGAATATGGCAATACGAATTTAGAAGATATCCCTACAGAAATTATTCCTGCACCCTTTATCCAAATTCCTTTGGGAGTAACTGAAGATAGATTACTCGGTTCAGTAGATGTAGAAGAGTCAGTCAAAAAAGGTGAACCTGTATTCCAACCAGGATTATTGGCACAGGCACATCGAGGAGTTTTGTATATCGATGAAATTAATCTTTTAGATGACCAGATTTCTAACCAATTACTAACAGTTCTTACCGAGGGGCGCAACATAATTGAAAGAGAAGGTATTAGTTTTCAACATCCTTGCCAACCGATCTTAATTGCTACTTATAACCCCGAAGAAGGAGCATTAAGGGAACATCTCTTAGATAGAATTGCCATTGCCCTCTCTGCTGACGGAGTCCTGTCTTTAGATCAAAGAGTACAAGCAGTTAATCAAGTGATTGAATATGCTAGTTCCCCAGCCAAATTTATCAGTCACTATGACGAAGATATAGATAGTGTAAAAACCGATATTATCTTGGCAAGAGAGTGGTTAAAAGATGTAGTCATTAGTCACGATCAAATTCTCTATCTTGTACAAGAAGCTATTCGGGGTGGTGTAGAAGGACATCGTGCCGAATTATTTGCGGTTAGAGTGGCTAAAGCAGCAGCAGCACTCGAAGGACGGAATAATGTTACCGCAGATGATTTACGCAAAGCCGTAGAACTAGTTATTGTTCCTCGCGCTACCACCATCGAAACACCACCAGAAGAAGCACCACCTCCACCACCCCCACCACCCCAAGAACAACCCCAAGACGAGAACGATCGAGATCGAGAAGAAGAAGAGGAAGAACCAGAAGACGAAGAAGATAAAGAACAAGAACCCCCAGGCATCCCCGAAGAGTTTGTCTTTGATATAGAAGGAGTAGTTCTCGATCCCAGTGTTCTCTATTTTGCGCAAATGGCAAAGCGTCAGGGTAAATCGGGTAAACGCAGCGTCATTTTCTCCGACGATCGCGGACGCTATATTAAACCTATGTTACCCAAGGGTAAAGTAAGAAGAATTGCTGTCGATGCTACTCTTCGTAGTGCAGCCCCCTATCAAAAAGCAAGACGTAAACGCTATCCAGGCAGAAAAGTAATTGTCGAACAAGGTGATATTAGGGCAAAAAGATTAGCTAGGAAAGCTGGTTCTTTAATTGTCTTTGTGGTTGATGCTTCTGGTTCAATGGCACTTAACCGTATGCAGTCGGCAAAAGGGGCAGTAATGCGTTTATTAACAGAAGCTTACGAAAATAGGGATCAAATTGCCTTAATTCCCTTCCGTGGCGAGCGAGCGGATGTACTACTGCCTCCCACACGATCGATCACTATGGCGCGGGGAAGATTAGAAACTTTACCCTGTGGTGGTGGTTCTCCCCTAGCCCATGGTTTAACTCAAGCAGTTCACGTAGGGATGAATGCTCAAATATCTGGAGATATTGGGCAAGTAGTTATTGTCGCCATTACTGATGGCAGGGGAAATATTCCCTTAGCTCGTTCTCTAGGCGAACCAATGCTAGAAGGAGAAAAACCCGATATTAAAGGGGAATTGTTAGATATTGCGGGTAAAATTCGTGGCTTAGGCATGAAGTTATTGGTGATTGATACAGAAAGCCGTTTTGTCTCTACTGGTTTTGCCAAAGAACTAGCCAAAAATGCAGGGGGGACATACTATCATTTACCTAAAGCCACCGATCGCGCGATCGCCGATATGGCCAGAGGAGCAATTTCTAATCTGTGACAAGTATACAATAATAAAAATCTTCAGGTTAGAGAAGTTTGGTTTTGGCAACAGAACGAACCTAAACTAAATCCTCTTTTATTCTCCATAATGCGACCACATTCGGATAACTTTAACCGTACTTTCCGAATCAATTACCTCATATACCAAACGATGCTGTAAGTTTATACGACGAGAATAAGCACCTCTTAAATCTCCTTGAAGCTTTTCATAACTAGGAGGATTGGTAAAGGGATTGTGTTTCAGAATCTTCAACAATTGCTGTGCTTTGGGTTTTAGTCCAGCAGCAGCTAATTTTTTAGCATCTTTTTGGGCTTGCTTACTAAACTTTAACTGCCATTGGCGATCTACCACTCTAATTCTTCCTCAGAAGCGCAATCAGATAGAGGAGTTGCCATACCTTCTACGATTGACTCTCGCATCCCTGGAATAGACTGCAAATATAATGTCTCTTGTATGCTTTCCCAATCATCCTTAGAGATTAATACTCCATCCCCTTTACGAGAGGTAATAATACAAGGTTCGCTCTCTTTATTTACCTGCTCTAATAACTTAAATAGGTTGGCTCTAGCTTGACTCGCACTATGAATATCCATAATTCAATTTCAGTTATTGTACTATTTATTGTACCATTTTTGAGCCAAAATTACCGATAAGAGAAATATAATTACCAAAAATATATTTATCGTGGAAGATTTGAATGAGCGATCGCACTGTCAAGTTTCATCTTAATAATACAGTGACTAAACTTTATTAAAGATTTTAAACGCTCGTTTCTATCAGGATGGATTAATTTGGTTGCGAGGACATCTCTGCATTATTGATAATGATACCGACATTGTAAAAAGACAATTTTGTCAGAATTTATTTGATAAACCAATCTATGTTCCTGAGTTATTCTTCTTGACCATCTTGAACCTGGGAAATATTTAAGATGTTCTGGTTTACCAATGCCTTCAAAAGGGTTTAATATTGTAGCCTCAACTAGATTTAAAATGCGGTCGCTTATTTTTTTGTCTTTTCTGAACCACCAGCGTAAATCATCTCTAAATTGGCGATCGAAGATAACTGCTCTATCGGTCAATTTGTAATTCCTCACAAAGTTTTTCAAGACTTTGTGATTCTATTTCAATCCCTTCGAGTTCGTCTGCACGTTCCATAGCAGCAAATAATTTTCTGGCATTAGTAGGTGATTTCAGTAGATGCAGAGTTTCCATCATACTAGAAAGCTCTGAAGCAGCTAAGATTGCCACATCTTCTTTTCCTGGTCTACTGACGATGATAAGACCGCGATCTTCGATCGCTTCATCAAGTATTGATGCTAGGTTCTTACGTAAATTAGTATAGTTAGTTTGTTTTGTTAGCATAACTATAAGTACTTAAATCTGTACTTACCATACTATCTCAAAATTTCAATCTCAAAACCATAACAAAGAAAATTATTGTCTTGTAAGTATTTTTTCTATATCAACTTCAACATCTGGAAAAATAATGTGTAGAGGACTTTCTGGACTCACTTCAAGAATTTCTCCTTCGATTAACTCTACTGATCGATTATTTAAAACTCCACTTTTAATCATTAAATTATAGTCATTGAAATAATTAAATTGTGTTATGGCGACGAAAGCAAAAAGTATTAATAGTTAAAACTATCGTGTCCGCGATCATCTAATTCGTTATTTTCTAATTTTCTTCTGAATTTTATAGATCGATCGAGTTAACCATAACTTTTTTTTCCGCCAGAAATGCCAACCTTGAATATCAGCTTGCAATAAGTTACGTCGATCGAAAAAGTGATTTATTTCAGTCAAAATAACTTCTAGTCTTCGGACTATATTCTCAGTTCTATATTCAGCCCAAAACGACTCAGGTAAAGATTGTGTTGTAAAAGAATCAAGGACTGCTAAAATCCTTTCCACATCATACTTCTTAGAATATCCAGCAATCTTATGGCAGTTGAAGCCAGGATCGAGATAGTCAGCTAAAGCACTGTTAACACTAGAAAATACTTGACAGCCACAAGCAAGGGCTTCTAGAGGAGGTAAACCAAATCCTTCTGTTACTCCACTCACACCCCAATATTCCGCTGAATCATAAAGATAGATTTTGCTACGATTAAACAATCCTGCTAAGTCTTCAACGTAACTATCTACAAGTTCTACCTTACATTGTGACTGTAATTGGGGTACTAATTCTGTTAAAAGGTAAGTAGAAGATTTACGAGCTTGTACTAAGATATCAATATCTCTTCCCTTTCCTAGATTGGTAAACTCATCACCAATTTGATTAGGTAGGTAGTAGATTAAGGAATTAGGCGATCGCTGTCCCCAATAACCCATAGTATTTCGGCTAACGGTGATGATGGGAATATCAGCAGGTAAATTAAATCTGTAGCCAGAGCTATGGGCATGATAAACAATATTAGCTGTTCCCAATTGTCTGACTAACTTAGGTACATCAAAACCCCAACTAACAATAAAGATACTTTCTTCTACATTGAGAGTGGGAAGTAAATCAACTAAAAAAAGATGATTGGATTCTTTTTGTCTGTAGGTAACAACTTCACTAGGACAAATTTGTTGTACCAAATTAAATATTTTTAACTCTGCCCATAGTCCACCACCACCGAATTTTCCTGTAGTTCCAGGAAGGAGAAAATATATTTTTCTCATTTAATCATCTGGTTCGATCGTACTAGTCAAACCGTGATTACGGAGAGTTTCACTGTAAAACTCTGCGGGTTCTAAAGCACAAGTAATTACTAAAGCTATACCATTGGTATGAGCTTCCATCATAATATTTACCGCTTGGGGTTGAGTCATCCCTGCCACTGTTTTCATCAGGGTTTGCACCACGTGTTCCATCGAATTAAAGTCGTCGTTATGGAGCAAAACACGATAACGAGGTGCGGGTTTTCGGACTGTAGAGGATGAAGGTTTTTCAATAACAGAAGTTTCAACCGACACTAAATTTTCTCCCTCAAATCTTTTCTGGCTAAATTGCTTGTGAACAAACAAAAATAGGCTACTAACTCTATGTTAAATAGTTTTCTCCAAAAGAGAAGCTAAATATTATAGAAATTCAGTAGTTTATTTTTTACTTTTATCTTTCAAGTTAACGACTACACTCTTTGCTGTCAGGATAACTTAAACTTGTGTAAACTATACACTAAAAAAGTTATATTTACTTAACGTACTATGCAAGAAATCTCCTTAGACACAAAAATTAGTCTTCCTGGTACTTATTGGCAATGGCAGGGACACTCTGTCCATTACGTTCAAGCTGGAGAAAAACAAGCAACAAAACCTCCTTTATTGTTAGTTCATGGTTTTGGTGCATCTACAGACCATTGGCGTAAGAACATTGCTCAATTACAGCAAGATTTTCAAGTTTGGGCGATCGATCTCTTGGGTTTTGGACGTTCTGCTAAGCCTAATTTGGAGTATAGTGGTAACTTATGGCGGGATCAACTCCATGACTTTATTACGGACGTAATTAGACAACCAGCAATACTAGCGGGGAATTCTCTTGGTGGTTATGCGTGTTTATGTGTTGCTGCTCAACGCCGAGATTCAGCCGTAGGGTTAATTTTACTCAACAGTGCAGGTCCTTTTTCCGATACTCAGGCTAAGCCTAAAGCTAATCTTCTGCAACAGGGAATCTCTAAGCTAACTCGTTCACTATTTTTACAGCCTTGGGCTACTTATTTACTTTTTCAGTACTTACGCCGTCGAGCGATCATTCGGAAGACCCTCAAACAAGTTTATCTCGACCACAACGCAGTTACAGACCAACTAGTAGAGGATATTTATCGTCCTTCTTGTGATGAAGGTGCAGCCCAAGTATTCGCCTCTGTTTTTAAATCTCCTCAAGGAGAAAAAATCGATGTTTTACTAGAACAAATGACTTGCCCATTACTAATGCTATGGGGAGAAAACGATCCTTGGATTGGTGCTAGAAGCAGAGGGGCAAAATTTCGTCAGTACTACCCCAATCTAACAGAATATTATCTTAAAGCTGGTCATTGTCCCCACGATGAAATTCCCGAACAAGTCAATGATTTGATTCGTTCTTGGGTAGTAGTTAGTAGTTAGTAGTGATTTATTACTTTTACTTAATCTGTCAGCGATCGAGGATTTTAATTGCCGAGTTCTTCATGTTTTGTTACAAAAGAAAGGGATTTTAATTGCCGAGTTCTTCATATTTTGTTACAAAAGAAAAGGATTTTAGTATCGATAAATAACAAATAAGTTTATGCTTGGTGGCTTTGTGGGATTCAATCAAAATGAGGGTGGCGATTGGGGAGAAAATCTTCTCAACAAAGTTGCAAGTCAAACTATTCGCCACCTTTTCACTCGTAGTGAATCAGTCGAAGTAGAAGTGCGTTGTCAACCTTCCAGTAAACTATTACAGGGAACGATCGACAGTTTCAAAATGAGTGGTCGTGGATTGGTTATTCGTCGTGAGTTTCGTACTGAGGAAATGTCTTTTGAAACCGATGCTGTCTCTCTAGACTTTAGTTCGGTACTTCAAGGCAAAATTGCTCTTAAACAACCTACTCAGGCGATCGCTCAGGTGAAATTAACCGAAAACGACATAAATAAGTCTTTTCAAGCAGAATTAGTGAGAAAACGCTTAGAGAATCTCTCTTTACCTGCTTTAGAATCAATATCCGCAGGAGAACCTATTTCTTTTACTGATATAAAATTACAACTTTTACCAAACAACAAAATCAAACTTTTAGCTAAAGCAAATTGGAAGAACAATTCTATACCAGTCAGTCTTAGTTGTAATTTAGCTGTAGAGAGAAGGAAACGCATTTTATTTGAGAATGTTCAATTTGAAGCGGGAGAAATTCCTGAAGATTGTCAAGATATATCTCGTCAATTAACTGAGGCTTTGGGAGGTATTCTAAATAAAATGGTAGATTTAGACCGTTTCAATCTTGATGGAGTCAAAATGCGCTTGAATCGTCTAGAAACCAAAGGTAAAAATTTGTTATTTAGCGGTTATGCTCAAATTGAAAGAGTTCCTCAAAATCCATAATTTTACAGATAAAACTGGCAGTTGAAAGCCGACACAGGGTTTATCGAGTATTGGTTTACATTTTGGATGCATAATCTCTATCTAGCAAGGCTTTCAAGTGTTATATCATACAATTGTTCGACAGAAGTATAATAGCCTCATTGAACAATTGTACCCAGAAAATAAAATAGACGTGGGTTGTGAACCAGAATTCTCTAATACTTCCTTGGGAACGTAAAAGTCTATGGGGAAATAGACAATCACTCTGACAGCGAGACTGAAAAACCAAATGTAAGTGCAAAATATATGGTGAGAGTGTTAATCATCAGTCAGAAGGCTTTGTCGAGCCAGGACGTAAGTTTCAAGACCCCCTCCCCTGTACTGCTTTCAAGTGTATGTTTTTAATAAAGTTGAAAATCTTAACTCTAGTTAGAACGAAAGAATGGGTTTTTCCCCCTCTGCTTCCTCTGTCCGTCTCAACCGTCAAATCTTAAAATCATACCCCTGAAAGCCTCTGTACTGTCGGCTTTGCTTAAAGTGCTGCAGCATAGGTAGTCTAAACAACAGAAACGATAGTGTAGTTTTTATTCGGTGTTGGGAGTAGTCACATTAAACTTAAGCCATGATTCCTCTCAAATAATTGAAGGGTTAGGTTTAATACTTCTACTGTTAACCAGAAAAAATTTTCCTATTTCTAATTTTAAGCTTTTCTCTCAGAAAAAAGTAATTTTCTCTTGTCAATCCTCTACGTATGTCTCCACAAAAATGTACTATTTTCTTAGACTATTATCAATAAATAATATAAATAATATAAGAATTAATCTTTTTTACTTAGCCCATAACTATTATCTTGCCAGGCGTTTACCTGTTTTTCATATATACCTTCTATACTTAAGCTAAATTTCATACACTAATTCAGAGATTATTACAATTTACCTTCTCCAATTAAGTTACTAGTATAGTAATTGAAAAGCACAGTCTAATTAAAATGATTTTAAACATCCATTAATTAGCAACTTAGGGATATTATTTATTATTAACTGCTTTTCATTTTTTTTACTTGGCATAGGTAGACTAAAAAATGAAAATAAAAACCATAAAACCCAAAAATAAAAAAACAAGTAAATATCAGACAACTGATTTTTTGAAATTATCGAGTAGTTTTTTTGCTCTGGCAGGAGGCGTAATACTAGCTTCTAATACAGACTCTAGTGGATATGGATTCATTTTTTTAGCCCTTAGTTCTATTCAAATGCTTATGTCTAGCATACTCATGAAAGACAAAAGTTTAATAGCTTATTCTGCTTCTTTATTTATATTTGTTGATAGTTTTGGGATTTACAAATGGTTACTACAGTGAAACTTAATTATAATTTTAATGTTCATAAATCTAATCTTACTCTTAAAGAGTGTCTTCAAAACATTAATGGTGATGAACAATCAGATATTCCTTTTCTGGTTTGGTTGCTAGAAAACCCTGATAGCATCTTCCCCCTACCTGGCAAGATCGATCTCTATAATCATGATTGTTTACATATTTTGCTAGATCGAGATATCTCTTTATTTGACGAAGCTTTCGTAGTTGGCTTTACGATGGGTAGCGATCTTAAAACCAATCGATTTCACTTAGCAGTCTTTCAATTTTTATCTAGTGTGTTTTATCCTAAACAATATAAATTTAATCGAGAACAATTTGAATTGTTTGATATAGCATTCAACTATGGCAGAAGACTTAAGGTAAAAAATCTTAATCAGTTAGATTTTAGAGTTTATGAAAATAAAACAGTAGGGGAATTACGAAAGCTATTTGGAATTGATTTAGAAGAAGTCAAGCAATGTTTTGCTTTAGTATCATAAATTTTGAGCGAAAATTATTATCCGAGATGTCTCTTGGATAAAATCAAAGAGATAGTTTTTTCAATTGCACTCTAAGCTCAACAATGTTCTTAAAGTTTTCCTCATAATACTGGATTGTTCTACTCTAATAGACGGACAATCACTCATCAGTAGTCAGCAAAGCCAATCTCAATTTAGCAATCCAATCAGATATGTCATCTTGATTAAGACGATAGCTCAAAGGATGAGCAATTAATCTAGCCGTGCTTTCGTAAAGAACATCAATTTCAATTAAGCCATTTTCTTTGAGAGTACGACCTGTAGAAACCAAATCGACGATCGCCTCAGACATTCCTGTGATTGGTCCTAACTCTACAGATCCATATAAAGGTACTATCTCTACAGGTAAATCGATGCTGCGAAAATAATCTCTGGCACAATTAACAGATTTGGAAGCAACCCTACCATGGGGAGGTAATTCTACCGAACTACGATAAGGACTAGCTTTAGGTACAGCTACCGACATCCGACAATAACCAAATTTGAGATCGGCTAAATTAGCTACGTTTGGCTGTTTCTCTTTCAAGACATCGTAACCAACTATGCCCAACTGTGCTTGACCGTATTCTACATAAACAGGTACATCTTGCGCTCTAACTAGTAATGCTTTAGCAGTATTAGTGGGATCGCTAATCTGTAGTTGGCGATTGCTTTTATCTAAAAAAGCACTAAAATCTAGACCTATATTTTTAAACAAATTGATACTATCAGTTAAGAGTGCGCCCTTGGGTAAGGCAATAGTAATCATAGACAAGAAAAACCTAATTGAAATTAATTAAGAGTAAAAATTACTGACTATGAACCAGCTTACCTTAGTTATTGGTAATAAAAATTATTCCTCTTTTCGGTCGTAATGGTAATTTTCTATTCGGCAATTTTACTATTGCTGATGCGATGTTTGCCCCAGTTGTCTCTAGATTTGTCACTTACGGTGTCGAACTAAATCCTTTAGAACAAGCTTATGCTGACACTCTTTAGCAACTACCAGAAATGAAATTATGGCAAGACGCAGCTAGCCAAGAGATAGAAACAATACTTGATTTTGAGCTTTAATATCTATCAACAGTTAACCATTGGCTATAAATCATCCCATGAAAATTCTTTTAGTTGATGATGAAGCGGAATTAACCGCTCCTTTAAGTCGAGTTTTATCTCGCGAAGGTTATCAAGTAGAGGTGGCGGATAATGGTGCAAAGGGAAAAGAACTAGCCTTAAATAACAGTTATGACTTACTAATTCTTGATTGGATGTTACCGCAACAATCAGGTGTTGAACTTTGCCAGGAATTGCGATCGCACTCCATCACTACTCCTGTTCTCTTTCTGACGGCCAAGGATACCATTGACGATCGCGTTCTCGGTTTAGATGCAGGGGCAGACGATTATTTGGTTAAACCTTTTGAGTTGCGAGAATTGCTCGCTAGAGTTAGGGCTTTACTCAGGCGATCGCCTAACTGGGAAACTCAGACTTTAGCAAAATCAGCAACATCCCATAGTGAAACAAAAAAACTCCCATTAACCTCATTGAAAGTAGCAGACTTAGAACTAGACAGCGAAAACCAGCTAGTTTACCGCCAAGGAAAAGCCATTAGTCTCTCAGAAAAAGAGATTCAACTTCTGGAATTGTTTATGGAGCATCCTGGACAACTACTAACCCATCAAGAAATATATCAGTATTTATGGAAAGATGGTGAAAAACCAAGCAGTAATGTCCTGGCTGCTTTAGTTAGGTTATTAAGGCGCAAAATAGAGATAAACGTCGAAAAACAGCTTATTCATACTGTTTATGGCAAAGGATATCGTTTTGGGGAATAAGCACTAAATTACTTCTTATTGAATAATCTTGTTCCTATTGCTAATACCAACTTGCCATCTAAAGTGTAATTTTCGTGCTTTGTGTTGAGTCGGGCAAAACGCCGATTAACTTTGGAATCGGCAGATTGGAAAACTAACTTCAAAGTTACGTTTCTGAACGCAAGTTGGTATAAGACTGGCAACGGTGATTGGGCAGATATGCTGGCGGAGATGGATTATCATGCCGGGGAAGTTCTAGATGCGATTGAGCGACTCGGTATTCGTGACAACACCATTGTTGTTTGGTGCAGTGACAACGGTCCAGAAGAAGCTCCCTCCTATTTTGGCACGTCGGGTTACTGGCGGGGTCATTACTTTACAACTTTAGAAGGATCCCTGCGAGTTCCCTTTTTGATTCGTTGGCCTGGTAAGATTCAGCCTGGCTCTAGTAGTAACGAAATCGTTCACATCACCGATATTATGCCTACCTTTGCTAGGGTGGCAGGTTACCAAGTGCCTCAAGATCGTAAGATTGACGGTCTGAATCAGATGCCTTTTTTCACGGGTCAGGTTGATAATTCTCCAAGAGAAGGTTTCCCCGCTTATAACGGAGACACCATGCAGGCTTACAAGTGGCGGAACTTTAAGGTCGAATTTGTGGAACAGAATTCGATGTTTGACAAGCCAGCTCGCCATAACTTTCCCCGCGTCTACGACCTGCTACGCGATCCTAAGGAGGAATACGGTATTTATGGAGGAATTGATAATGGTACCGAATCGTTGACATGGGTGCTGCCAGCAGTGAGTCAACAGATTATTAAGTTCCAAAAGACCTTGACTGAAGAACCACCAATCCCGCTAGGTACGCCAGAACCATATACTCCGAGGCACAAATAATCTTACTCGCTGGTCAATGCGGAAATACGAAAAATTTCCACGACTCTATTGGAACTAATGTTATGCCAGAACGAAGCCTTTTCCGCTTGATTATTTCTTTACTTTGTATTGTTAATAATTGCAAAATATCCATAGTGTTGATGATAAAGTGGTTAAAGCTTTATCAGCATAAGGTTTTCTTAGTCTGCCCATTAATTGCTGAGAAACAATGCAAATAGGAGAATTCCCTCCAAATTAATCATTTCCCAGCTCAGGTCTCCCTGAAAAGCCCATAGGGCTTAGGAGAAAACAACAACCTTAAGAGAAACTACTATAGCCATGAGACAATCATCATCAACTGGATTAAAATACTGGTCACCGCTCCTTGCCGCCAGCATGGCAATGTTTATTGTCGTAGTAGATTCTACGATGATGAATGTTGCAGTGCCGACTATCATTAAAGACTTGAGCACTAATGTTAGTGCTGTACAAAGTGTGATTGCACTATACTCCTTGGTAATGGCCGCTTTGATGATAACCGGTGGCAAGCTGGGCTCCATTTTTGGCATCCGCTTAGCCTTCAGTGTGGGACTCATCTGTTATGGGGTTGGCACGCTGATAGCAGCTATCAGCTGGGATATTTCCTCGCTTGCCTTTGGCTGGTCCCTGCTTGAAGGGATTGGTGCCGCGCTCCTGGTTCCCGCTGCCTTCACTGTGGTCACTGCAAACTATTCTGGTAAAAATAGGGCCCAGGCATTCGGGATTTTGGCCGGTGTGCAAGCAAGTGCAGCGGCTGTGGGACCCATTCTCGGAGGAATATTAACCACCTATTTCACTTGGCGTTGGGGATTTGGGGGTGAAGCAGTGATTGCCGTGGCAATTCTTCCGCTCATTCCCATGATTCGGCAACAACAAACTCGCGACAGTATCAACGTACTCGATTGGGGCGGTGTCATTCTCTCGTCTTTCGGTATGTTGGTGTTGGTATTGGGGTTTCTAGTGGCGGGTCGCTATGGATGGTGGTCAGCACGGCGACCGTTCGTATTATTCGGCCAGACGTTGAATCCATTCGGGTTGTCGCCGACTCCGCTACTCATTGTCGTGGGTCTGATTCTGATGGTTTGCTTTTTCCATTGGCAGGAACGGCGTGAAGCTCAAGGGCAAATACCCTTGGTTCGCCCGCGAATTTTTACCAACAGTCAATTTGTGACTGGCGCTTCCATGTACGCGACTCGTTCGATATTCGTGACGGGGTTTCTGTTTGTAATGCCGTTATATATGCAATCAGCTCTCGGGTTTTCAGCATTTGAAAGTGGTCTGGCACTGTTGCCATTTTCGGCAGCTGTATTCATCGTTTCCATGAACACAGCTAGCTGGGGCGATAGGATAACTCCCAAGACGTTGATCCAAATTGGTTTGCTGCTCCTGGCATTAGGATCTCTCTGCGCCTATGCTGTTACCAGCACGAAAATGACCATTGGTACATTTTTTATGCCCGTGACGGTGATGGGCATTGGCATGGGCTTATTGATGGCCCAATTGGTTAACCTGACCTTGTCCAGCGTAGACCCCGAAGACACCTCCGAAGCATCGGGGGTGAACAACGCGGTTGGTGAACTCGGCAACTCCCTCGGCACGGCAGTGATTGGTTCTTTGCTGTTGATGTTCTTCTTTACTGGCGTGGTGGATCAAATGGCACTGCGCGCTGATTTGGATTTGTCATACCAAGAGCGCAATCAGCTGATTGTGCAAATAGAAGACGCACCGGATATTGACACCAAAGCAGGACAAAAGGCATTCACTGCGGATCTACCCGAAAAAGTGAAAGAAGATTTGCAACTGATTACTGATGATTCTAGTGTTCGAGCTATGCAGAACACCCTACTAGTCATTTTGCTAATGGTGATATTAACGCTGCTGCTTTCAACGTTCTTGCCGAATCAACGTATAAAAAAAGCGGTCAAGCAGCGATTACGGCAGGCACAGGGAGCGTCAGTTCAGCATCCATGAAATTGTGACAAAAACGATTGGAAAAATAAATGCATTCAAAAACATAACTAAGGTGGTTTATGAAAATAATTTTACCAATGAGGGCGCAAGCCTTGCGCCCCTACCATGGATAATTAGTGACAATTCCAAACAAAATTAATTTTGTCAATTTCTAATTATCCTTAAAATTGAGGAAAAAGTGAGGTATTAAATTCTCTTTTTTACTGAGTTTTAGTAGAGGAATGAGAAAAATGACTATATATAGCTTTTACCACACGCAAGAGGTGCTCCATGAACATCGACGCTGACTTCTATATACGATCCATCATCTCCATGCTGGTGATTACAACGCCGTTCGATCCAGTGAAAATCCTCTTCTTTAATGAGGCAATCTCCAATCCACCACGCAGTCGCACCAAAGCGGCAGTCAAGGTCGCGAGCAATGTCTTCATTATCCTTGGAGGTGCCGCGATCGTTGGCCGACCATTTCTCAATCTACTGGGTATTAATCTTAATGCCTTCAGCGCGGTTGGTGGTCTGGTGATTGCACTCATGGGCTTTGAGATGCTTTACGGGGGTGGAGCCAGCAAAGCTCAAGGGGAAAATGTGCGCCAGCAAGGGCCAGAGGAGGACGATACCCTACTGATTCCACTGACACTGCCACTAATTGCTGGTCCTGGGGCAATCAGCACCATAATTTCAATCGGGGTCCAAGGCAATTCCTCCGAAGCCCTGATTGCGGCACTCGTGAGTGTCGGTGCTGTAGCATTGGTCTCCTACATTTGCTTCGGATGGCTCAGCAAAATCATTGAGAAAGCTAAGCCGCAGACTGTTGCCTTATTAGCTCGCATAGGGGGTCTGTTACTGGCGACGATTGGTACTCAGATGATACTCAGTGGTTTGAAAGGCTTCTTCTCCTGAAGAGCCCTGAAACGTTCACAAGTAAGAAGTTTTACCTCTGCCTAAAGTCAGATGATTCAATCTATTGTTAATAATTGCAAAATAACCATCGTTAATGGTTTTATCTCAACCTTTTAAATGGCGACATTTTTAAGCCGAAATTATTCTACTGAATGTACGCTGGTATTGCCGTTATCCCTCAGCCTGGAATAGCTATTTGAATTCTTCAATTACCTGACCAGAAGTCCTAAGTGTATATCCTTGGGTTCCAGAAGTGATAACCATGATAGAGTCAACGACTGGATCGCTAACGGCTTTTTCAGATACCCACTCCATGATAAAATTTGCCCCTGATCCCCCAGTTTCATTTCTTTGGGTGATGCCAAATACTTTAGTAGCCATAGGAGATACAACTAAATGCTTGCCGTCAAGACATTTTTTAACTAATTTACCATCGGTATTAAAATAATGGACTCTTGTAATTCTGATTGGGTCGGTTTCGGAGGTATTACGAATGCTGAGTATGCCTCTAAAATTAAGATAGCTAATACCCTGGGGTTGATACTCTTGTGAATAGAAAGGTATATAAATTTTTTGTCCTCGAACAATTTTAGACGGATTAAGGGTTTCTGACGAAACTGAGGTGCCTCCTTTCTCCGTGTTAGGGGAATATTGGGCGCAACTATCAGTGGGGGTTGACGGGGATTGTTCGCCAGTATTTTGACCATTGAGGGATTGACATCCTGTGAGTCCCAAAATAGCGATTACTAGACAAATACTTGAACGCATCTTACTTAAGATATATTGCATTATAGTTATCCATTAAGGTAGACACTATCTAATTCAATACTTAGCCACAAAAGCAATCTTATCATCCAAACTTATCTTTCGCTCATTTCTGAACAGAGTCGGGGTTTCAACGAATCGCACTATGGTTCAAGTGACAAAAAGTCAGTAGCTGATTTAAGTCAAGCCATTAAACTTAATCCTCAGAGTGATATTGCTTACTTGAGTCGCGGTAATAGGCAATGGTCATTAAATCACTCCATCTCTGCCCTTTTTCTGGACTCCCCAATTGTGGTTTTGTCCAATGTAATCTTTGTTTCAAAAATCTGTTCCAATGCTCAATGGCGAAACGTCTTAAGTAATGCTGCCACAGGGATTCAAGAGAGAGTTATTCTTCTCCTATCCAAGCTAACCACATGGGCTTGGCTGCTTTTTTCGACAGTCCTTTTCCTTGACGTTGAATCAAAATAATTTCCATAGGATGGTCAGGAGAACCGTAAAAATGGAACTGACTCCATCTTGTTATTTCGACTCGTCCCCAAGTTGGGTCATCAATTTCGATTGACTCAACTGGAATTCCCCAGGTCGTAGGGTCAGATAACTTCATTTTGTGACCATGTTTGGCGGGTCTTCCTTTTCCTTGGTAAGGTCGAGGTACGCCAAAAACACAACGATTGGGGCGTAACCGCATTAATAAATCGGCATTAATATCTGCTGTCAGTTTGACAAACTTAGCACAACCGTATTCACTATCCCATAAACTGATTGGTCTTTCTGGGAGATGTTGGCATACTTGTTTAAGTTGAAACGCACCTTTGCTAAGAGGAGTTTCAAACGAAGTGATTCTTTCATGCCTTAAAGGTAATGCCCAACTACCTTTGTCTTCAGGAATCCAAGCTACAGTACTATAACCATGACCTAAAGTAATTGGTTTCCCAGAAATCACTTTCGCCCCATGTTCATAAGCTCGATCTTTTAGGGTTGGTGCTTCGGTTCGGACTGGTCTAGTAATTCTAATTGTTCGTGGTGTTCGGTTGTAATTTCTCCTACCTTGATATGAGGATAAAGATCGCCTATTTCTCGCCGAACATTTTCGATTACCCAATTACCCCATTTTTCTACTTCATCGGCTAATTTATAGCCGTACTTCTGCGGATAAACTAAAGTACAAAGCTCGATAATATGGGCTACAGGATTGAGTTCAACGGCGTAAGTTTCACAACCCAAACGTAAAGCCTCTAAAGGTATTGCGCCACCACCAGCCAACATATCCAGAACTTTTGGAGGACGGACTTCATTTAAAGGAATATCGGCAGGTAGATCGAGGCGATCGCGCTACTGCAATGTTTATTACAAGAGAGTTTTAAATGCTCTATGAAGAGAAATAAAATTTTCAATCACAATTTATATCAATTAAGTTTTTGTCAATTATCTTGATAACTTGAGTTTCAATATTTTTACTTCAATTAATGATCCCAAATGATTTCAGTTAAAATAGCCATCACTTTTCCTCTAACAAACAAATACTGTCTGCCACCATCAATTGACTTGCCCGTTACAGGTAAGATTTTGCGATCGCGTAACAGACCAACTATCTTTCTAGAAGAAGTATCAAGCTGGGAAGCTAATTCAACAGCAGTGACGTATTTTGCCTGAAACTCTTCGATTGAAGATCGCAATACTTTTCGATGATGATAGTGTTGGTGTATCTCTATTTCTGCCTGAATAAAACCGCGATCAATCCAAAATGCAGCTACTTGTTGCTTTATTCCCAACAAGGTAGCAACTTCCAGAACATTTAAAATATCCTCGTCTCCTTTGAAATATTCTTTTACTAGCCGATTTACATCTTGAACATCGAAACAATACTGTTTCAATCCAATTCCTTTGTCTTTGCTAACTGGAACTATGGTTTTATCTAAAATTGTGCTAACAAACCTGCCAATTGTACATCCCGAACCAGACAACCTGCGGATTGCCAAATCGAAAGAACATTTATCTGTTTTTTCTCTATCTATAGTTTCTTTTAATAAAGCATCTATGGAGTTTAATAACTCTACTGGCGCATCAGAATGAATCAACCATCTTAAATATCCATCTGCCGTACGTCCTCTGAAAGCTTTTAGACACGAATGTTCAATTAGATTGACTACAGCTTTACGTCCGATTCCTAAAATTTTAGCCACATCTTCAGTTGATATAGAATTTTTGAGATTTTTTAGATAAGCTTCTGCACTCTCTCGCTCTACCAGTACCAATGTCCGTTTGCCCATTTTACGTAACTGACCTTTTAATGTTCCACATTCTACTGATCGCAATACCCATGCTTCAGTCATCTTTAGTAACCTTGCAGTTTCTACCCCAGAGAGAAATTTATGCTCCACATCGTTCGGCATTTTAATCCGTCCGAGCTTTGTATTCAAATAGCCTCCATCCCATTGAGTAGCTAAATAGTTCTCAAAAGCAGTATGTAAAAAGCCAAAAGTGTCTCGTGGAAAGTTCTTGTAAAGCCTTCGATAAAAGTTACCGAAATCCTTCGAAATTCCAGTGTCTCTTTCTGGATGGGAACCATTGTCTTTTCGCCATTCTAGGAAGCGTTCAAAATCTTGAGGGAAATTCTTAAGGTAATTCCAAGCGGAAAGAAGTAGGTTATGTAATTCTTGATTACTGCGAGTACTAACAATAAATTTACCTGTCGTGTCACAAATATCCACCAGTTGTCCTGCAATGAAGGTTAGTAAACTAACTAGGTCTTCTAGTTCTAAATTCAAAATGGGGTGTTGTTCACCAATAAGTTGGAGTTCTGCTTTGCCTAATTCTTCCAAACCGCAAGCTGCGGACAATAAATTGGAGGGAATCGT